>JASGGH010000073.1:0-14266 GCA_047605105.1 Novosphingobium sp.
GGGAAGGGACCACACAACGCGCGGGGAAGCGCCCGATCCGGGCAGTCCGTCGCGTGCGCCAACTCGCCAAAGGACGCGCATTACAGGGAGAAAGCCGTGATCGTTACCGACAACCCGCTCCACCATCACCGCCAAGCCAGGCCAGGGCGCTCCGTCTAGCGCCATGTCGTGGCCCGACCGGCGAAGGTTGCGGACCAGTCTTATCGACTTTTCGCTCCCCGCCAGCAGCAAGCATTTTGAACTTCGGAAAACGCTGTCGCATGGTGGCGTCCATGCCTTTCACGGTTTTCTGGAACCGCATGAGGACGGCCTGATCGGTGGTTCGCAGCTCTCCGTTGTGGTCCATGAAAGCGAACCGTTCACGCTGGAATGGACGCAACCGGGGAGCGACCGCCTGACGGAGCGCAGGGTGGAGCCGGACATGCTCCATATCAATCCCGGCGATCGGCCGTTCCGCCAGCGGTGGACCAACCGGCCCCTGCTGACAGGCATCGCGCTCGACCGAAGCCTTGTCGATCGCATCGGGGAAGATTCCTTCGGACGGACCAGCGACAGCATCCAGACCGCCGTGGGGGTCACGGACGAACGGTTGCTGGGCGGTATGCGCGCGGTGCGCGATGAACTGGCGAGCGGCGCGGCGAGCGAGGACACGTTTGCCGAGCATGTCGGCATGGCAATGGCGATCCTGCTGTTCCGGCACTATAGCGACGGGCCGAACAAACAGCCCATCTTGCGCGGCGGGTTAGGTCAGTATCGGCTCAACAAGGTGTTCGACTACATCGAGGCCGAAATGGAGAACGGCCTGAGCGTCGCGGCGCTGGCGACCGTCGCGGACTTGAGCCTCCAGCATTTCAGCGCGGCGTTCCTGAACTCCACGGGGATGCGACCGCACCGCTTCATCCTCAATCGCCGGATCGAGCGCGGCAAAGTCCTGCTGCTCACAACCGATATGTCCATTGCTGAAATCAGCTTCGCGGTGGGCTTTGCCAGCCAGAGCCATTTCGCGGAGAGGTTCCGCGAGGCGGCGGGCGTGACGCCGCTGCGCTTCCGGCTCGAACGGATGCAGTGATGACACCGGCCTCCGTCCAGCCGACCATTATGGAATTGGACACTGACGGGACGCGCCCGCCAGCGTTCATCGCATTATCTTGCTCGCGCGCGTTTGGGGGAACTGGAAAGCGGGAGGCACTTCGGCCGGAATCCGTCGCCGCGAGACTCGCCGGTTTCCTTCGCCGGTCGGCCGACAAGGGTGGTAGGCGGCGGCAAGGTTTCCGTCAGCTTGTCCGCCCAATTCCAGCCAACTCCCGGCGTCGCTCCAGATAGGCAGCCCGGTTATAGGCGCTCTCCACCTTCTCCTTAGGAACATGCGCTAGCATCAGGTCGATGATTTGTCGGTCATGCTTCTTGCCGTGCCGTTCGGCCCACTCGTTCATAATCGTTGAGAAGGCCGCACGGAAACCGTGAGGGACATGATGGCCATGATAGCCCGCCCGGTTGAGCAGATAGCCGATGGCATTCGCGCTCATGGGCCGGTGGCCGTGGCGATTGCTCGGAAAGAGCAGGGGGCCGCTGCCGGTCAACGGCCATAGCGCGCGAAGCACCTCGACGCTCTGGCGAGCCAGCGGGACAAGATGATCGCCGCCGATCTCGTTCTTGCGGTCAAGATCGCCTTTCATCCGTGCCGCCGGGATGCGCCAAAGCGGCTCCGCACCATTCAAATCCTCGAATTCTTCCCAACGTGCGCCCCGGATTTCGTTAGGGCGAACAGCCGTCAACGCCAGCAAACGCAGCGCAAGGCGCGTGATGGGGCGGGCGTAATCCTCTTCGGCATCGGCTATCATCTTCCGCAAGCGGCCAAGATCGGTGATGGCCGGTTGGCGGCCCTTTCGGAGAGGCTTCAACACCGCCCCCAGCTTCTCGGCGGGATCTTTCTCGGCAATGCCCTTGGCTATCGCGTAGATGAACACGGCCGATATGCGTTGCCGCACCCGCTTGGCGGTCTCGATCGCGCCCCGGTCCTCGATGCTTTTCAGCACCTCAAGGATTTTGGGGGCTGTCAGGTCTGCAATCGGTAAGTTCCCGATCAGCGGGAACACGTCTCGTTCCAAACTCCGCAGAACGTCATCGGCATGGATCGTCGCCCATTGCCCCTTCGCATTCTCATGCCACTCGCGCGCCACGCGCTCGAATGTGTTGCGTGATGCTTCCAGATTGGCTTCGATCCGCAGTTTCTTGACCACAGACGGGTCTTTGCCCTCATCGAGCAGGGCGCGGGCGTCATCACGCTTGGCGCGCGCTTTGACGAGGCTGACTATCGGATAGATGCCGAAAGCCATCGTCTTTTGTCTATCGTCGTAGGTGTAGTTCCATTTCCAGAGCTTCGAGCCATTCGGCTTCACCAGCAGGTAAAGCCGGTGACCGTCGGTCAGCTTGTATGCCTTGTCGCGCGCCTTGGCCGCGCGGATTTTTGTATCGCTCAACATCATTACCTCCGAGACCACGTTTTTCCGGTGCCGGGACCACGAATCAGAACCGCGCCATGAGTGGAGGCGTGCGGACGACTGTGGCCGACCTGATCCGCTAAGCATCAGATTTCAGAGGAAAAACATCAATCCGGGTGGACTTCTATAGACCCCTGTGGAGGGGTGTCTGGCGGAGCGGGAGGGATTCGAACCCTCGATACGCTTTTGACGTATACTCACTTTCCAGGCGAGCGCCTTCGACCACTCGGCCACCGCTCCGCATACCCGGTGACGCGCGCCCTAGCGGGGCGGGGCGTTTGGCGCAAGGCGTGTCCGCAGCGGCGGGGCGGTCCATTCGGCCACGTGGCTGCGGTGGCGCAGGCGGGCGATGACGGTGTCCGCCGCGCGCAGCGCCAACGCCGCGCCGAGCCCGCGCCAGCCGGGGGCGTCCTCGCGCTCCGGCGGCACCGATGCCGCGCGGGCCGGAGCGAACAGGCGCGCCTCGGCCTCCGCGATCAGGACCGGATCGCGGATCAGGGCGACGTGATCGGCACTGGTCCGGTACGAGACGAAATCGAAATTGCTCGACCCCGCCACCAGGACCTCCCCGTCGAGCAGGGCGGCCTTGACGTGGGTCATGTCGGGCAGCAGCCGCACGGCGATCCCGGTCCGGGCGGTGCGCGCCAGCAGGTAGTCGCGCACGATCGGCTTGTTGCTCGGCCGCGGGGTATGGATCGTCACCGCCACACCCCGCCCGGCCGCGGCGGCAAGCGCATCGACGAAAGGAAAGGTCGGATAGGCGCTGATCAGCTCGATGCGGCGGCGGGCGTCGGCGATCAAGCGCAGCAGCGGCGCGAAGCCGACGGCATTAGTCACCCCGTCGAGACTGAGCAGCGTGAGGTGAGCGCCGAAATCACGGCGCAGCGCTTGCGGCGTCCCGGCCCAGTCGCCGGCGAAGGTTTCGGACAGCCAGTCCGCGACCGCGGAATCCTCGATCCGCAGCATCATGTCGGCCCAGGCGAAGTTGTGATCGGAAAAGTTGATCCCCCCGATCCACGCCGCATCGTCCATCACCAGCAGCTTCTTGTGGTTGCGCAAGGGATAGCGCAGCCAGTTGCCCTGCATCGGGTTGGTGACGCGTACCCCGACCCCGTCTGCGCGAAGCCGATCGAACATCGCCCAGGTCGCCGCGGCTTCGGCATGGAGACCGGGATCGCGCGAGCGGCCCAGGAAGGTATCGTTGATGACCTCGCGGCTGTAGTCGTCGATCAGGACCCGGCGATCCGCGGCGCCACTGGCCGCGACGGCCTCGGCCACGGCCAGCCCGGCGGCGTCGCCTTCGAAGGTCATCGCCTGAATCTGGATCCGGCGCCGGGCCGCGGCGATGTCCCCGGCGGCGCGGCTCCAGAACGCGGCCGAACCGATATGGAGCTCAAACCTCGGCAAGATTTATCCTCCGCATCGGGGCAAGTTCCCGGCCCCGGGCGACTTGCCAGTCCGCCGGGGCGATGGCAATGAGCCAGGGCGCACAGCGGAGGCCGGACGATGCATCGCAAAACCTCGTCGGCCCAGCGGCTCGGCCGTCCCGTCCGCGTTCTGCTGCTGCTGACCTCGCTCCACGGCGGCGGGGCGGAGCGGGTCGCGGTGCAGCTTCACAACCAGCTCGACCGCCGGCGCTTTGACCTGCGGACCGGGCTGCTGCGCGCCTCGGGTCCCTATCTCGACCAGATCGACGCGGAGCGGCTGATGGTGGCCCCCGATGGCGAGCAGCGGTTCAACTACGAAGGGCCGAATAGCGCGCAATATACCCCGGCCAAGGTCCTGGGCGCGATCCAGCGCGCGCCGCAGGCCTATCGGCGGATGATCGCGCAGTTCCAGCCCGACGTGGTGATGAGCTTCCTCAAGGGCACCAACCTGCTGACCTGGCTCGCGCTGATGAATTCGGGCCGGCGGCGCCCGAAGTGGATCGCGCGCGAGGGCAACAACGTGCGTGCCGTGGTGGACGAGGAGGCGCCGAACGCGCTCGTCGCGAAGGGGTCGCTGTGGCTGACCCGCCGCGCCTATCGCCGCGCCGATGCCGTGCTCGCCAATTCGGCGCACATGGCCGCCGGGCTGACCGAGGATCTCGCGCTCGATCCCGCCAAGGTGCGGATGATCAACAACCCGATCGACCTTGCGGCGATCGAGGCGGCATCGCGGGCGGCGGTCGCCGGCGCGCCGGGCCGGCCCTATATCCTGACCGCGGGCCGGCTCGAATACCAGAAGGCGCACGAGGTCCTGCTCAAGGCCTATGCCCGCAGCGGGATCTCGCGGACCCATGCCCTGGTGATCCTGGGCAAGGGCAGCAAGCTGGCGGCCCTGCACCGCCTCGCCGCCCAGCTCGGCGTGGGCGAGCATGTGCGCTTCATCGGCTTCGTCGCCAATCCCTATGCCTGGATGGCCGGCGCCGAGCTGTTCGTGCTGCCCTCGCGGTGGGAAGGCTTCCCGACGGTCGCGGCCGAAGCCATGGCCTGCGGCACGCCGGTGCTGCTGAGCGACTGCGATTTCGGGCCGCGCGACATCGTCGTGCCCCAGGAAAGCGGTGAGCTCGTCGCGCCCGACGATCCCGATGCGCTGGCCGCCGCGATGACCGCGCTGATCGCCGACCCGCAGCATCGCGCCCGCCTGGCGGGCGGCGGGCTGGAACGGGTCAAACGCTTCGCCATCGGCGAGATGATCGAGCACTATGCCCGGATGTTCGAAGATTTCGCACCAGTCCCGCCCGCGCTGGCGCCCGCCGGTTAATCTTTGCCCGAAGCTCGGTCCCGCCGCGGGACGGGCCTGCCGCGGCACTGGCAAGCCGGCGCGGTTTGCGCGAAGATGCGGCCAGACCGGCAATGAGGCATGATGCGATGAAGACCACTACGATAGGCGCGTTCGCGGCGGCGCTGATCGGCTTCGCGGCCGCTGGTGCGGCACTGATGTTCAGCGGAGAGCCCGAGCGCGCGCCCGCCCAGCCTGTCCCCGCCGCCGTCCGGCAGGCCAAGGTCGAGCCGGCCCGCACCGAGCCCAAGCAGCCACCGGTCGACGACCGCTTCGTCATAAAGCGGATCCTGCCGATCGACGGCCCGATCCGCTACGGCGAATCGCACTGGGACGAGGCCGGCGTGGCGCCCGGGCCGCTGGTCATCACCGTCGATCTCGATGCCCGGGTGCTCTCGGTGTTCCGCGGCGGCTACGAGATCGGCGCGACCGCAGTGCTGCTCGGCACGCAGGAAAAGCCGACTCCGACCGGCGTCTTCCCGATCACCGAGAAGAAGAAGGATCACGTCTCGAACCTCTACGACGCGCCGATGCCCTATATGCAGCGGCTGACCGACGACGGGATCACCCTCCACGCGACCAACGTCCAGAACGGCTATGCCAGCCACGGCTGCATCGGCATGCCGAAGGACTTCGCGAAGAGGCTGTTCGAGATCACCTCGGTCGGCGACAAGGTCTATATCACCCGCGGCAAGCAGGTCGGCCTGGGCGATCAGATCGCTTCCTGAGAAATCCGCCGCCGCGGGGCGCGGTTGAAGCTCCAGCCCTGGGGCATGGGCCGGGCCACCAGGCTGCCGATGGAGGCCGGCTGGCGCGCGACCAGGCTGTCGAACAGCCGGGCGACGGCGCTGCCTCGCGGTTCCTCGCCGTCCAGTTCGGCCACGATCCGCGTCAGGACCCGCAGCGCGATTGCGCGGGGTGCGCGGGGACGGTAGGTAATGCCCAGCCCGTCCTGCTCGACCTGTTCGGCCCATTCGCGCCGCGCCGCCCAGTCGAGCGCGGTATCGGCGTCGGCGAGGTGCGCGGCGCTCGCGGCCAGAGCCTCCGCGTCGAGCCAGTCCGCCTCCGCCAGCACCTTGCGCAGCCTCACGCGGTCGAACCGATCGTCTTGATTGCTGGGGTCCACCGCCGCGACCAGGCCGGCTGCGGCGACCACGTCCGCCAGCTCGGCGCGCCGCCAGGCGAGCAGCGGGCGGAGCAATGGCAACTCGCTGCCCGGCACCCTGCCCGCCGCGCGCACGCCGGCCAGCCCGGCCACCCCGCTCCCCCGGCCGAGCCGCATGAGCAGCGTCTCGGCCTGGTCGTCGGCGTGATGGGCGGTCGCCAGGGCCGCCAGATCGTGCTCGGCCATCCACGCCGCCAGCGCCGCATAGCGCGCCTCGCGAGCCCGGGCCTGGAGATTCCCCTCACCGACCGTGACCGAGAGCACCGCGTGCGGCACCCCAAGCCCGGCACACACCTCGGCGACCATCGCCGCCTCTCCGGCGCTGCCCGACCGCAAGCCGTGATCGACGGTCGCCGCCGCGATCCGGCCGGGCAACACGGCCTGGGCCAGCAGCAGCAGGGCCAGGCTGTCCGGTCCGCCGGACACGGCCAGGCCGAGCCGCTCCCCGCTCCGCCACAAGCGGGCGAGGTCGGCGCGAAAGCGGTCCGCGCGGCCCGCGGTCAAAGCGGGAGCAGGGCGCTGGTCAATTGCAGGTCACCGAGCCGCGGGTCGCGTCGTACTGCGCCTTCAAGCGGCCGGCGGCCTCACGCGGGTAGGTTTCGGCGAATTCGGCCAGGGCGATGCAGGCGCGGCTCGAATCCTTCATCCGGCTCATCGCTTCGCCCAGGTACAACAGGCTGTCGGGTGCCCGGTCGCCCTGCTTGTTCGCCTGGTAGTTCTGCAGGAACCACGATGCGGCATCGCGCGGCTTGCCCTCTTCGAGCAGCGCCCGGCCCATCAAGTTGCGTGCGTAGCTTACGCGCGTGCTGCGGGGATACTTGTCGATGAACAGCTTCAACTGCTGCTGCGCCTCGGGATAGTACTTCGCTTCCCACAGCCGGAAGCCATAGGTGTATTCGTCCTCGGCCGCGTCGCCGGTCTGCGGCTTCACCACGGCGCGGACCCCGGCGACGCGCTGCGCCGTGGGAGCAGCCGGCTTCGCGGCGGCGGCAGCAGGCTTCGGGGGCGGCGTCCGAGCCGGGGCAGGCACCGGTGTCGCAGCCGGAGCAGGCGTCGGCCGCGCCGCCGGCCCGGTCATCACCGCGAGGTTCGATGAGCTTGCCGTATCGTCCGCACCCGCAGTGCTCTGCGCCCGAGCTGCCGCGGCCTTGGTCGCCGCTTCGTTGGCGGCCAGGCGCTCCTCGAGCAGGCGCAGCTTGTTGCCGCTCTCCTCGTTCTGTGCGGTCAGCCGCGCGAGTTGGCTTTCGATCGATTCCATTCGCGCCAGCAGATCGGCCACCGGCGTGCTTGCCGGTGTGCCGGACGCGGTCGACGTCGTGGCCGGAACGGCCTGGGGCGCGACGGTGCCGGCAGCCCCGGTGGCGCGCTTCAGATCGCGGACTTCGGCCTCGAGCCGGCGGATGCGGGCATCGGCAGAGCTGTCCTGCGCCAATGCCGGGACCGCCGTGCCGGCGAGCGCCAGCGTCAATGCGATCAGGGGCCGAGCCCCACGCCCGAGAAATTTCGTCATTGCCTGTCCATCCCGTACCAAATTCCGTGCCCCACCCTAGCCGATCGGCGCCTTAGCCACCGATTAACCAGTCTGCCCGCTGATGCCGCAGGCCTCGATTCATGTCGAGACTGCGCTATTGCGAAACGGTGGAAGCTTCCGACGTGGGGCTGGCCGGGGGCGCCGCGGCAGCGGGAGCGGCGCCGGCACTCGCGCGGGGCGCCGGCGCTGGGACGCTTGCCCGCGCCGGGCGAGCCGCCGGCGGAGCTGCTGCCGGGGCCGGAGCGGGCACCGCAGCCGCCTTGCCGCGCGCCAGCAGCGCCGCCGCCGTGACCGGCACGTCCTTCATCGTCATCTGCGTCTCGGACAGCTTGGCGACCGGCTTGCCGTCGATGGTGATCCCCAGTGCCTGCGGCCGGGCAGTCCAGATCATCGGGCCATTGGCACCCGGCGGAACGGAGTAGCTCTCACCCTGCGCGAGCTCTTTCTGCAGGAGCTGCCCGCTCGCATCGTAGAACTTCACCCAGACCCCGGCTTCCAGCGCGGTGAAGACCACTTGCCCGGCGCCGGTCGGCGCCGGTGGAGGCGACTGCGCCGGAACGGCGGGCGTGGGCGTATCGAGCGCGATCGGCGGCAATTCCGCGGCAGGCGAGTAATAGTTCCGCCAGAACACATAGCCAGCCACGATCACACCGAGTGCGAGGATCCCCGCCACCCAGGCGAAGGCCGAACTGGGGATCCGCGCCGGATCGCCGGGCTCGAAGGTCGCGGTGCGCTGTGTGGGCTCGGGCGGCGCCCCATCGAGCTCCACGCGGACCAGCCGGATGATCTCCGCCTCGTCGAGGCCGAGCGCGCGGGCGTAGCTTCTCGAAAAGCCGACCGCATAGGTACGCGCGGGTAAGGCGGAATAGTTGTCCTGCTCGATCGCCAGCAGGTGGCGTTCGGGAATCTTGGTCTGCTCGGCAATCTGGGCGCGGCTCAGCCCCGCCGCCTCGCGCACCCGGCACAAGGCCTGTCCCGCGGTCTCCAGCGGAAGCTCGCCATCGAGCAAATGCGACTCTGCCATCCCGATCCTTGGTAGAAATATGGTTTGTTTTCCGGCCCGAAGCACCGGCATGGCGCGATACCGCGCGAAGTCAACGCGATAACGGCCAGCGCCATCATCGGCGCGGCAAGCTGCTCCGGAGGCGCGACAAAGGGACCGCGCACGCCTCGCAATCAATCGACCGCGATGCCCTTGGCGGCGGCCCAGGCCTGCAGTTCGGCGCGCAGGTCGGGCGGCGGCAGGGCAAGCCAACTGGTCATGGCGCTGCTGATCTCGGCCAGATCGACCTTGCCGACCATCTCCTTGATCGGGCCCACCGCCGCCGGGGTGATCGACAGGCGCCGGATCCCGACGCCGAGCAGCGCCAAAGCTTCCAGCTGCCGCCCGCCCATCTCGCCGCAGACGGTCAGGTCGATGCCGTAGGGATTGGTCTGGGTCACGACCCGGCGGATGAAGCGCAGGATCGCCGGGCTCAGCCAGTCGTAGCGTTCGGCGAGCTTCGGGTTCGAACGGTCGGCGGCGAAGAGGAACTGGGTGAGGTCGTTGGTCCCGATCGACAGGAACGAGAGCTTCGGGGCGATCACGTCGAGCACCTCGGCCAGGGCCGGGACTTCGAGCATGGCGCCGAAGCGGATCGCCTCGGGCAGGACCTTCTTCTGGCTGCGCAGGAACTGCAACTGGTTGTCGAAGGCGGCCTTTGCGGCCTCGAACTCCCAGGGCTCGGAAACCATCGGGAACATCACGTTGAGCGTGCGTCCCGCCGCGGCTTCGAGCAGCGAGCGGGCCTGGGCCTTCAAGAGCCCGTCGCGCTCCAGCGCGACGCGCAGCGCCCGCCAGCCCATCGCCGGGTTCTCCTCGCCTTCGCCGTCGTCGTGGCGCAGGTAGGGCAGGACCTTGTCGCCGCCGATGTCGACCGTACGGAACACCACCGGCTTGTCGCCCGCGGCGTCGAGCACGTCGCGGTAGAGCCGGGTCTGGCGCTCGCGCTGCGGCAGCGTGGCGGAGACCAGGAACTGGAACTCGGTGCGGAACAGCCCGACCCCGTCCGCCCCAGTCATCGCCAGGTTGGGCATGTCGTCGCGCAGGCCGGCGTTGATCATCACCTTGATCCGCGTGCCGTCCTTGGTGAAGGGCTCGACGTCACGCAGCGCAGCGTAGGCGGCCAGGCGCGCGCGGTTCTTGGCGAAGCGCGCCTCGAAGGCTTCGACCATGCCCGGCGCCGGGCGGACGGTGGCGGTGCCCTGGTCGGCGTCGAGCAGCAGTTGGTCGCCCTCGCGGACCAGGCCGCGCAGGCCGCGCACCCGGCCGAGCACCGGAATGCCCATCGCCCGGGCCACGATCACCACGTGGGCGGTGAGCGAGCCTTCCTCGAGGATCACGCCCTTGAGCCGGCGCCGGTCGTATTCGAGCAGCTCGGCCGGGCCGAGGTTTCGGGCGATCAGGATCGCGTCGTTGCGCAGGCCCATGCTCGCCGCCGTGCCGAGCTGGCCCGAGACCATCCGCAGCAGGCGGTTGGAGAGGTCCTCGAGATCGTGCATCCGGTCGGCCAGCAGCGGATCGTCGATCTGGCGCATCCGCATGCGGGTGCGCTGCTGGACGCGCTCGATCGCCGCCTCGGCGGTGAGGCCGCTGTCGATCGCCTCGTTGATCCGCCGCGCCCAGCCTTCGTCGTAGGCGAACATCTTGTACGTCTGGAGCACTTCCTCATGCTCGCCGCCCACGCCGAACTCGGCCTGGCTGGCCATGCGCTCGATCTGCTCGCGCATCTTGTCGAAGGCGAGGAACACGCGCTGGCGCTCGGCCTCGGTGTCGTCGGCGACGACATGCTCGATGTTGATCCGCGGCTGGTGATAGACCGCCGCGCCGACCGCCAGCCCCTTCACCAGGGTCAGCCCGCGCAGCATGTCGGGGCCGGTCTGGGCCGCGGTCAGACCGTAGCTGGCATCGTCGTCGACCAGCTCGGCGTTGGCGATCAGTTCGGACAGGACCATCGCCACGGTCTGCAGCGCCTCGATCTCGACCTCTTCGTAGCGGCGCGGATCGGCATGCTGGACGCAGAGCACGCCGACCGAGCGCTCGCGCCGGACGATCGGCACGCCGGCGAAGGAGTGGAACTTGTCCTCGCCCGTTTCCGGCCGGTACGAGAAGTCCGGGTGGGCAGTCGCCTCGGCCAGGTTGAGCGTCTCGTTGTTGTCGGCGATCGTGCCGACCAGGCCCTCGCCGATCGCCATGCGGGTGACGTGGACGGCCTCCTGCGCCAGCCCGCGGGTGGCGAACAGCTCAAGCATGCCCTCGCGCAGCAGGTAGATCGAGCAGACCTCGCTATCGAGGCTCTGGCCGATCACTTCCACCACGGTGTTCAGCTTGGTCTGCGCGTTGCTGCGCGACGCCATGACATCGTGCAGGCGGGTCAAGATGGTTCTGGCTGCGGCGACGGCGGTCATCATGAGCGACGCCTAGCCGAAACCTCAAGGTTTGGAAACGCGCAGGCCCACCGCGCGGCGATTTTCACCACACCGATTTCCACCTGCGCACTCCCAGCCGCAGCGACCACCCGCCGCGTGCGGCATCGTCCGGCCCGAAGCCGGATCAGATGTGAGCGAGTTCTTCCTTGATCCTGAGTTTCCGCTTTTTGAGCATCTGGATGGTCACCAAGTCAGGCTGGGGGCGGCTCTGTTCGTCGGCGAGCTGTCGCTCGAGACCGGCATGTTTGAGCTGCAAGGCGCTGACGTGTGATGTTTCCATCGGAGATTCTCCTTCGGTTGTTCGACACTCACGGTGCAACCGCACTTCCGACTCGCGCAAAAGCGGCTGCGTCGCGATTGTCATGGAAGCACATTAAGCTTAGGTTGCGAAGCGCCTGCGACGGCATTTCGGCAGATGACGGCAGGGCTGCGGCGGGCCGATCCGGCCTGGACGAGACGTTCTGCGACGGGGACTATTCGAATGATGGCGGGCGTGAGCGAAGAGGAAATGCGCAAGCGCCTGGAAATGCTCAAGATCGAACACCGCGATCTCGATGCGGCGATCGATGCCCTGACCGATGCCGGCGCCAACGACCAGTTGCAGATCGCCCGCCTGAAAAAACGCAAGCTGCGGCTCAAGGACCAGATCGCGCTGATCGAGGACTATCTGATCCCCGACATCATCGCCTAGGCTTCCGCCTCGCGGCGGAGCTGCCGCACCATGGATCAAGACCCGTCCCGGAAACGGACAGTCCCGTTTTGAGTCACGGCACAAGTCCCAAGCCCGATTGCCGCTGAGTCGCTGCGCGGATAGCGACCGTCCGGGATGACTGAACCGGCGACCATAAACCCGCGCATCATAGACGGACTCTACTGCGAAGCGCTCGTGCTCTCGGACGAGGTGCGCGCGGCCTTCGACATGTCGGGGCGGCTCGATGTCCATTTCGCCGACGATCTGACCCGCGTCGCCTTTTCCTGTGAGGCGCTGCGTACGACGACGCGGATGATGCATGCCCTCGCCTGGCTGCTCAACCACCGCGCCTTCATCGCCGGCGAGCTTTCCGAGTTCCAGCTCAAGCGCCATGGCCGCCTGGCCCAGGACCGGCCGTCGAGCGATCCCGACCAACTCGCCATGCTCGCGCCCGAGGTTCGCAAGCTCGTCGAATCCACGATGCGCTTCTACGCCCGGCTGGTCCGCCTGGATACCGATTGGCGGGCCCACGATCAGCAAATGCCGGGCGCCGTGGCCCGGCTGCGCGAGCGGATCAGCCACGCAATTTCAGGGTAGAGGCCGATCCGCTGCCGGGGGGAGGGGCCGGCGCCGCAACCCGATTCAGCGGCTAGACTTTCGCCAGCGCCTCGCGCCACGCCAACAGCCGAGCCGCGCGCCAGGCTTCGTCCTTGCCGGGCGCGAACTGCCGCAAGTCGCCGCGCATCGCGCTCGCCGCCGCGCCGAGATCGGCGAACAGCCCCGCGCCCACGCCCGCCAGCATCGCCGCGCCCAGCGCGGTGGTCTCGACGAAGTCGGGGCGCTCGACCGGCAAGCCCAGCACGTCGGCCAGGTCCTGCGCCATCCAGGAATTCGCGCTCATCCCGCCGTCGATCTTTAGCCCGCGCCACTCCGCCCCGTCGGCGGCGAAGGCTTCGGCAAGGTCGCGGATCTGCATGGTCATGGCCTCCAGCGCCGCGCGCACGATCTGGGCGCGCCCGCTGGCGAAGCTCAGTCCCGTGATCGCGGCACGCGCCTCGGGCCGCCAGTGCGGCGCGCCGAGGCCGGAGAGCGCCGGCACGATCACCACCCCGCCGCTGTCGGGCACCGACGCGGCCAGGTCCGCCGTTTCCGCCGCCGAGGCGATCAGCCCCAGGCTGTCGCGCAGCCACTGGATCATCGATCCGGCGACGAAGACCGAGCCCTCCAGCGCATAGCAGCGCTGTCCGCCGAGTTGGTGCAGCACGGTGCCGAGCAGCCGGTGGCGCGAGGCCGGCACGCGCCCGCCCATGTTGGCGAGCACGAAAGCCCCGGTGCCGAAGGTCGCCTTGGTCTCGCCGGGGGACAGGCAGCCCTGCCCGATCGTCGCGGCCTGTTGGTCGCCGGCGAGGCCGGTGATCGGGATCGGCGCTCCGAACAGGTGGGTCGTGCCGAACTGACCGGCGCAATCGACCACCTCGGGCAGCGCAGCGAGCGGCACGCCGAAGAGGTCGCAGAGCCCCGTGTCCCAGCTTGCCCCCGCCAGCGACAGCAGGCTGGTCCGGCTGGCATTGGTCGCGTCGGTCAGGTGCGCGCCGCCGGTCAGCTTGCAGACCAGCCAGGATTCGACCGTGCCGAAGGCCAGCCGCTCGCCCGCGGCCCGGACGGCGGGCACATTGTCCAACAGCCAGTGCATCTTGGTCGCCGAGAAATAGGGATCGAGCAGCAGCCCGGTCTTGCCCTGGACGTCCGCCTCCCGCCCCGCCTCGCGCAGCCGGGTGCAGAAGTCGGCGGTGCGACGGTCCTGCCAGACGATCGCACGGGCCAGCGGCTCGCCGGTGGCCCGGTCCCAGGCGACCACGGTTTCGCGCTGGTTGGTGATGCCGAGGCAGGCGACCAGCCCCGCGCGCTCGACGACCTCCCGGGCGCAAGCGAGCGTCGCCTCCCAGATCTCCGCCGCGTCGTGCTCGACCCAGCCCGGCTCGGGATAGAACTGCGTCAGCTCGCGCTGGGCCATGGCCACCACCCGGCCATCCGGCGCGAAGACCATCGCCCGGGTCGAGGTCGTGCCCGCATCGAGCACCAGGATCTGCGGATCGGTCATTCGGCCTCCAGCCCAGACCTTGCCGTTCGTGTCGAGCGAAGTCGAG
>JASGGH010000074.1:0-14195 GCA_047605105.1 Novosphingobium sp.
GCTGGAGCTGCATCACGCCATAGAGCAGCGCCTCGGCGGTCGGCGGGCAGCCGGGGACGTAGATGTCCACCGGCACGATCCGGTCGCAGCCGCGCACGACGCTGTAGCTGTAGTGGTAATAGCCGCCGCCGTTGGCGCAGCTGCCCATCGAGATGACGTACTTGGGGTCCGACATCTGGTCGTAGACCTTGCGCAGCGCCGGGGCCATCTTGTTGCACAGCGTGCCCGCGACGATCATCACGTCCGACTGGCGCGGGGACGCGCGCGGGGCGGCGCCGAAACGCTCCATGTCGTAGCGCGGCATGTTGACGTGGATCATCTCGACCGCGCAGCAGGCGAGGCCGAAGGTCATCCACCACAGCGAGCCGGTGCGGGCCCACTGGAACAGGTCCTCGGTGCTGGTGACGAGGAAGCCCTTGTCGGAAACCTCCTGGTTGAGGTCCTTGAAGAACGCCTGGTCGGGCGGCGTCATCGCGCCCGAAGCGAGCGGCTGTCCTGCGGAGTTCACGAGAGTGCTCATTCCCAGTCCAACGCCCCTTTCTTCCAGGCGTAGATGAAGCCGATGATCAGTTCGAACAGGAAGACCATCATCGTGATCCACCCGGCCCAGCCGGTTTCCTTCAGGCTGACCGCCCAGGGGAACAGGAACGCGGCTTCGAGGTCGAAGATGATGAAGAGGATCGCCACCAGGTAGAAGCGGACGTCGAACTGGCTGCGCGGATCTTCGAAGGCGGGGAAGCCGCATTCGTATTCGCTGAGCTTTTCCGCATCGGGCTTGTGCGCGCCGGTCAGCCGGGCGACGCCCATCGGCAGGAACACGAACAGCGACGACAGTCCCAGCGCGACCGCCAGGAAGATCAGAATCGGCAGATACTGCGAAAGATCGACCACGTTTGTTCCTAGGCCCCTGACTCGCCGCTAACGGGCGTTGTCCCGCGCACTAGTCCTCCGTTCACAGCGGTGCAAGTGGGGCAAATCACTGTTCTGGGCAGATTTGCCAAGTTCCGTGCTGCAAAGCACCAAAAACCAGCGATTGCTTTCGCCGCAACGCAACATATATGCGAGTCCGATCTCATACCGCTCTTGTGAAAGGCAGTCCGCCATGGGCCAGATTTCCGCCTCCGATCCGATCGTCGTGCTCTCCTACGCCCGTACCCCGATGGGCGGTTTGCAGGGCGCCTTCGCGGAGGTTTCGGCTCCCGATCTCGGCGCCACGGCGGTCAAGGCCGCGGTCGAGCGCGCCGGGGTCGACGGCGCCGATGTCGAGCGGATCTACATGGGCTGCGTGCTTCCCGCGGGCCTCGGCCAGTCGCCCGCCCGCCAGGTGGCGCTCAAGGCCGGCCTGCCCATCTCGGTCGAAGCAACCACGGTCAACAAGGTCTGCGGCTCGGGCATGCAGACGGTCATCATGGGCGCCGAGGCCCTTGCGAGCGGAACGATCGACGTGGTCGTCGCCGGCGGCATGGAATCGATGACCAACGCCCCCTACCTGCTCAAGAAGCACCGCGGCGGCGCCCGCGCCGGGCACGACACCGCCTATGACCATATGTTCCTCGACGGCCTGGAAGACGCCTACGACGGCTCCTCGATGGGCGCCTTCGCCCAGGCCGTCGCCGACGAGTACCAACTGACCCGCGAGGCTCAGGACGCCTATTCGATCGAGTCGCTGCGCCGCGCCCAGGCCGCGATCGAAAGCGGCGCCTTCGCGAGCGAGATCGTGCCCGTCACGGTCAAGACCCGCGCCGGCGAAGTGATCGTCGATACCGACGAGCAGCCGGGCAAGGGCCGCCCCGACAAGATCCCCAGCCTGAAGCCCGCCTTCAGCAAGGACGGCACGATCACCGCCGCCAGCTCGAGCTCGATCTCGGACGGCGCGGCCGCGGTCGTCCTGGCCCGCGAGAGCGTCGCCAAGGACAAGGGCCTGACCCCGGTGGCCAAGGTCGTCGCGGTCTCCGCCCATGCCCATGAGCCCAACCGCTTCCCGACCACCCCGATCAACGCCATCCACAAGCTGATGGACAATGCCGGCTGGAAGCTGTCGGACGTCGATCTGTTTGAGATCAACGAAGCCTTCGCCTGCGTCGCCATGTTCGCGATGCGCGACCTCGGCATCCCGCACGAGAAGATCAACGTGAACGGCGGCGCCACCGCGCTCGGCCATCCGATCGGCGCCTCGGGCACCCGGATCATCACCACCCTGATCGGCGCGCTCAAGACCCAGGGCAAGAAGCGCGGCGTCGCCTCGCTCTGCATCGGCGGCGGCGAAGCCACCGCCGTGGCGATCGAGCTGGTTTGATCGGACGCCGCGCGGGGGCTACGCCTGCCTCAAGGCTCCCCCGCGCCCCAGATCCGGTCCTGCCGGACGAACCCGGCGTGCCCCTCGACCTCGACCTTGCACCAGGCCTGCTTGCAGTCGCCCAGTTTGCCGACGACCCCCGGCTGCAGCCGCCAGAGCACCCTGGCCCCTTCCTCGCCCTTGTCGCGCATCTCGGCCAGGCCGCCGCCCTTCACGATTCCCCCGCGATCCCGCGACAGGAACCGCGCCAGCATCCAGCCCGTGGCGCCGTCGGGATCCTGGACCAGGCGCCAGCCTTCCATCGTGCGCAGGACCTTCACCGGCAGGTGCGGGCGGCGGTAGACCCAGTTGATTCGGTAATCCTCGCCCGGCCCCACCCGCATGTTGACCTCGCTGGCCCGGATCGAGGCCCAGTAGGGAACGCCCTCCTCCGCGGCGATAGCGGCAGTGGGCAAGAGACTCGCGGCAGCGGATAGGGTTAGAACGAGGCGGCTCAGCATGCGACTCCAATAGCGCCGGTCGCGCTTGGGCTTCAAGGGCGCTTGACCCGCGTCGCCGCAAGGGCATAGCCCTTTGGTCATGACGGTCGTGACCGAAACCCCGCTGACCCGGCGCGTTGCCGGCAAGCCCCGCGTAGTCGTGACGCGCAAACTGCTCCCCGCGGTCGAGGGGCGCATGGCGGAACTATTCGACGTCGCGCTCAACGCCGACGACACCCCGATGAACCGCGATGCCCTGATCGCGGCGATGCAGGACTGCGACGTCCTGGTGCCCACGGTCACCGATCAGATCGACGGACAGATGATCGCCGCCGCCGGCGACCGGCTCGGCCTGATCGCCAACTTCGGCGCGGGGATCGAGCATATCGACCTCGGCGCGGCGCGGAAGCGCAAGATCATCGTCACCAATACGCCCGGCGTCTTCACCGACGATACGGCCGACATGACCATGGCCCTGATCATCTCGGTTCCGCGCCGCATGGCCGCGGGGGTGCGCGTGCTGATGACCGGCCAATGGCAAGGCTGGGGCCCTTCGGGGCTGCTCGGCCACCGGATCGGCGGCAAGGTGCTCGGCATCATCGGCATGGGCCGGATCGGCCAGGCCGTCGCCCACCGCGCCCGCGCCTTCGGGCTGGAGATCGTCTATCACAACCGCCACCGCCTCCCGGTCGCCTTCGAGAACATGCTCGGCGCGCGCTACGAGCCCGACCTCGATGCGATGATCGCCCAGGCCGACATCCTCTCGCTGCACTGCCCCGCCAGCCCCGAAACGCACCATATCCTCAGCGCGAAACGGATCGCGGCGATGAAGCCCGATGCCTATGTCGTCAACACCGCGCGCGGCGATCTGATCGACGAGGCGGCGCTGATCGCCGCGCTGGAATCGGGCCGGCTCGGCGGCGCGGGGCTCGATGTGTTCACCCACGAGCCGGCGGTCGATCCGCGGCTGCTTGCGCTGCCCAACGTGGTCGCCATGCCCCACCTCGGCAGCGCGACGATCGAGGGGCGCGAGGCCTCGGGCGAGAAGGTCATCGCCAACATCCGCTTCTGGATCGACGGGCACCGCCCGCCCGATCAGGTGCTGGAGGGCTGGGCCTGAAGCATCGCCCCGCTCCGCTACCCGTCATCCCGAAACAAGCCCGGATGACGATAAGTGCAAGGAGCAGGCGCCGAAAACTTGTCTAAGCCGCGGAACTTGCCTTAGACGCGGCTCCGGAGGAATCGCCGCGCATCCCCGCGGCGCCTGGGGGAGTCGTTCGATCATGCGCAAAGCTTTGGCCGGCCTTTCGACGACCCTTGCCCTGGCCGTCCCTACCCTGGCCTTCGCCCAGGACGGCACGGTCGATGTCGCGGACAGCGGGGATACCGCCTGGATCCTGACCTCCTCCGCGCTCGTCCTGCTGATGACCCTGCCCGGCCTGTCGCTGTTCTACGGCGGCCTGGTCCGCGCGAAGAACTTCCTCTCGGTCATGCTCCAGTGCGGGGCGATCGCCGCGGCGGCCTCGCTGCTGTGGATCGTGGTCGGCTATACCCTCGCCTTCGGAGATGTCGGCGGCGGGATCCTCGGCGCGGGCAATGCCTGGATGCTCATCCAACTCGGCAATCTGCGCCCGGGCTACGACATCGCCGAAGTCACCTTCGCGCTGTTCCAGATGTGCTTCGCCATGATCACCCCCGCACTGATGGTCGGCGCCTGGGTGGACCGCGCGCGGTTCGGCTGGGTCATGGGGTTCTGCGCGCTGTGGAGCCTGATCGTCTATGCGCCGGTCGCCCACTGGATCTGGGGCGGCGGCTGGCTGGCGAGCAGGTTCGGCACGCTCGATTTCGCCGGAGGCATCGTCGTCCACACCACGGCGGGCGTCTCGGCGCTGGTCGTGGCCCTGCTGCTCGGCAAGCGCCAGGGCTTTCCCAAGACGCTGATGCTGCCGCACAGCCCCTCGCTGACCATGCTCGGCGCCGGCCTGCTGTGGGTCGGCTGGTTCGGCTTCAACGGCGGCTCGGCTGTCGCCGCGAATGACGATGCCGCATCAGCGATCATCAACACCCACGCCGCGGCCTGTGCCGCCGCCCTCGCCTGGATCCTGATCGAGCGTTTCGTCGTCGGCAAGGCGACCAGCGTGGGCTTCGCCACGGGCGCGATCGCCGGCCTGGCCACGGTCACGCCCGCCGCCGGCATGATCTCGCCCGGCGCGGCGCTGCTGTTCGGGGCGATCGCCGCGGGAGTCTGCTTCCCGATGATCCAGGTGATCAAGAAGCACCTCGAGATCGACGATTCGCTCGACGTCTTCGCGGTCCACGGGATCGGCGGCATGACCGGGTCGCTGCTGCTGGCGGTGTTCCTCTCCCCCGCCCTCGGCGGGACGGGCTATGCCGAGGGCATGTCGCTGCCGAGCCAGCTCGGCGGCCAGGCCCTGGCCATCGCGGCGGTGGCGCTGTGGTCGATCTTCGCCACAGTGGTCCTGGCGCTCGCGGTTTCGCTGGTGATCCCGATGCGGGTCAGCGAGGAGGAGGAACGCGAGGGCCTGGACATTTCCAGCCATGGCGAACGGGCGTGGGAGATGGATTGACGATCGAACGAAGTTCGGTCGTTCAATTCCGAAGCACCCTTCTCCCGCTCAACCCGAGCGGAGGTTGGAGGTGGCTTCCTCCGGAGGTCAATCCCCGGTCAGGATGCGATCGACCAGTTGCTTCACCGTCGGCGTGAAGTTGTTCGAATAGAACGGGTCCTGCTTGAACCGGTAGGCCGCATGGCCGGCGAACATCAGGTTCTGCTCCACGTCCGCGCCGTGCGCGATGTCCTGCAGCGTCTTCTGGATGCAGAACGAGCGCGGATCGGCGAGGCGTCCCGTGGTGTAGTCGTCGTGATCCTTCCATGACGAGAACCCGCAGTGCGAGAGGCAGCCCATGCAGTCGGCCTGATCCTTGCGGATCGCGTCGCGCTCGGCCGGGTCGACGAAGATGATCGTGTCGTCGGGCGTCCTCAGCCCATCGGTGTAGCCGGCGCCGAACCAGGCCCGGGCGCGGTCGAGATCGCGCGGGGCGACCCAGAAGTTCTTGCCGCGCACGCCCACGTCGAGTTGCACGGTGTGCTCGCCCGCCTGGACCTTGGAATAGGGAATCTGCCGCTCGCTGCGCGCCTCGAGATTGCGCAGGAACGGGTTGCGCACAGCCGAGGAATAGAACCCGGTCGGCGAGAAACGGTGGAGCAGCACGTCGCCGGGCTCAAGCTCGCGCAGCGCCTCCTTCCACCCGATCGGGATCGGGCTTTCCTCGGTCAGCAAGGGACGGGTGCCGAACTGGAAGGCGATCGAGCCGAGTTCGTCGTTGTCGATCCAGTTGTCCCACTCGCGCAGGAACCAGACGCCGCCGGCCATGACGATCGGCACGCTTTCCGGCACGCCCTCGGCGCGCATCGTCTCGCGCAGGGCCTTGACGCGGGGATAGGGGTCCTGCGGCTCGAGCGGGTTCTCGGCATTCGAGAGGCCGTTGTGCCCGCCGGCCAGCCAGGGGTCCTCGTAGACCACCGCGCCGAGCAGATCGGAAAACTTGTGATAGGCGCGCTTCCACAGCAGGCGGAAGGCGCGGGCCGAGCTGACGATCGGCAGGTAGCTGACATTGAAGCGCGCGGCGATCTCGGACAGCTTGTAGGGCATCCCGGCGCCGCAGGTGACGCCCGCCACCAGGCCGCGGGTCCTTTCCAGCACGCCTTCCAGGATCGGCTGCGCCCCGCCCATTTCCCACAAGACGTTGATGTTGATCGCGCCCTTGCCGCCCGCGATGTCGTAGGCGCGCTTCACTTGCTCGACCGCGCCATCGATGCCGTAGCGGATCAGCTCCTCGTGCCGTTCCTTGCGGGTCAGAGCCTTATATATCTGGGGAATGATCTTGCCTTCGGCGTCGTAGCTGTCGGCATTGACCGCGCTGACCGTGCCGATCCCGCCGGCGGCGGCCCAGGCGCCCGAGCTTGCATGGTTCGTCGCCGACACGCCCTTGCCGCCCTCGATCAACGGCCAGACTTCGCGCCCGCCGTAAAGGATCGGATTCAACCCCTTGAAACTCATCGACACTATCTTTCCTGCGTACTCATCCCGCCCGCTCCGGGACTGCGCCGCGCGTATCGCGGCAAGGCTGGATCGCCGCCGGCTGCGGACGCTCGCCCGTCGCTTCGAACTGCGCATAGTAACCTTGCAGTTCCGGCTTACGGACAAATTGCGTCAAACGAAAGCCCACGCGACCGAATTCGCAGAACAACAGCGCAGGCGGGATCCCGTGCTGATCGGTCGGGCGATCAAGATCGACCACGATCACGCGCCCGCCAGGCCGCAGCGCGGGCTGGAGCCGCCAGAGGAAGGCATAAGGCTCGCCGACTTCGTGGTACATGTGGACCAGGAAAATGCGGTCGAAGCTTTTCTCGGGGAGGCGCGGATCGTCCGGAGCGCCAGGCTTGATCGAGACATTGTCGAGCCGCTCGCGCTCGACCCGCTGGCCGAGCCGGCCCAGCGCCTCCTCGTCGATGTCCTGGGCCAGCACACGGCCCTTGCTGCCGACGCGCTCGGCGAGGCGGACGGTGTAGTAGCCCTCGCCCGCACCGATGTCGGCGACGGTGGTCCCGGCCTTGATGTCGGCCAGGTCCATCACGGTCTGGGCTTCGTTGACCTTGTCGCGCTGGACCTCGGTCGAGAACTGGTTGGAATTCGATTGCGAGACGGGGCGGTCGGCGCGCGGGAATTCGCGCGAAGTGGCGGCACGGTCGGACTGGTCGTCGTGCTTCCGGCAGCCGCCCAGGGCCGCCCCGCCCAACAATAGGGGCGCAAGCAGGGCCACCGCCGCGCCGCGCATCAGTCGACGTCCTCCACGGCCACCTTTTCGCCGGTAACCCGCTGCGAAAGCGCCGCCGCCATGAAGGGGTCGAGCGCGCCGTCGAGCACGTCGTCGGGCGAGGTCGAGGTCATGCCGGTGCGCAGGTCCTTCACCAACTGGTACGGCTGAAGCACGTAGGAGCGAATCTGGTGCCCCCACCCGATGTCGGTCTTGGCCTGGTACTCGCCGCTGGCCTCGGCCTCGCGCTTGGCCAATTCGGCCTCGTACATGCGGGCCTTGAGCATGTTCATCGCCGTTGCGCGGTTCTTGTGCTGCGAGCGATCGTTCTGGCTGGCGACGATGATCCCGCTGGGCACGTGGGTGATCCGCACGGCCGAATCGGTGGTGTTGACGTGCTGCCCGCCCGCGCCGGAGGCCCGGTAGGTGTCGATCTTCAGGTCCGCCGGGTTGATCTCGATGTCGATGTCGTCGTCGACTACGGGGGTGACCGCGACGCTGGAAAAGCTGGTGTGGCGCCGCGCCGAGCTGTCGTAGGGGCTGATCCGCACCAGGCGGTGGACCCCGCTCTCGGTCTTGGCCCAGCCATAGGCGTTCTCGCCCTTGATCTGCAGTGTCGCGCTCTTGATCCCGGCCTGCTCGCCCGAGTGGTGGTCGAGCAGTTCGACCTTGAAACCCCGGCGCTCGGCCCAGCGGGTGTACATCCGCTGGAGCATCTCGGCCCAGTCCTGGCTCTCGGTCCCGCCGGCGCCGGCGTTGATCTCGAGGTAGCAGTCGCTCCCGTCGGCCTCGCCCGCCAGCAGCGCCTGGACCTTGTCGGCGTCGGCGCGCTCGGCCAGGGCAGCCAGGCTGCTCAGGCCTTCCCGAACAGTATCCTCGTCGCCTTCGACTTCGCCCAGCTCGACGAATTCAATCGCGTCGGCCATTTCCTGGCCGATCTCGTTGACCGTGCCGACCGCCGCTTCCAGCCGCCGCCGCTCGCGCATCACCGCTTCGGCATCCTTGGGATTGTCCCACAGCCTAGGGTCCTCGACGCGCGCATTGAGCTCGTCGAGGCGGCGCAGCGCGCGGTCCCAGTCCAGGAACTTACGGACGAGCGCGAGAGCCGCCTCGATCCGATCGATATGGGCCTGCCCTTCGGCACGCATCTATTGAACTCCAACCCTTTTCGCGGCGCAAAACCGCTCGCGCCCCGCTTAGCGGAGCGCGGCGGTTTGTAAAGCTGGAGAGCTTATCCGCGGCGGCGCGGGGCGCGCAGGGCCTTCACTGCGTCGAGCGTGCTCTTCACGTGATCGCGGTAGTCCATGTTGCTGTAGACCAGCGCAATCCGCCCGTCGGGCGCGATGACGTAGCTGGTGCGGTTGGTCGCCAAGCCCATCGAGCTGCCGCGGCCGCTCGCCGCCATCCGCGCGGCGAGCTCGGGCGTCATCTTGAAGGCGACGTCATATTGGCGGATGATCTCGGGCGTGGCGACGCCGACGGCGAACTTGTCGCGGCAGTGCTCGGTCGAGAAGCGCTGGAGCGTGCCGATATCGTCGTTCGACATGCCGATCACGGTCGCGCCGGCGGCCTTGAAGTCGTCGGTGGCCTCGGCGAAGGCGTGAGCCTCGAGAGTGCAGCCCTGGGTGAAGGCCTTGGGATAGAAATAGAGCACCACCGGGCCGCGGCGCAGCGCTTGGCGAAGATCGAAGGTGCTCGGCTTGCCCGCCAGCGCGACCTGCGTCGAGAACTGCGGGGCCCTGGCCCCCTGCGCCAGCTCGGCGCTGGCGGTCATGGGAACAGCGAAAGCGGTGAGCACGAGCCCAAGGCCTGTGACTTCGAGCAGAGCTTTTTTCATCCTGCCAGACTGTTCCGCCCGCGAACGACTGTCCAGCGAAACAATGTATCCAGGCGTATCAGTAGACCCCGCCCTGCTCTTCGGCGAAATTGCGCTGCTCGTTGCTGCGCGATTGCTGCTGCGCCCGGTTCCTGGCCGCACCCGCGCGCCGGACCGCGGAGATCGCCGCATCGCGCTGGGCCACCAACTCGTCCCGGCGGGTGGCGCGGTCGGGCTCGGTCTCCGCCTTGAAGGCTTCCCAGATGAGCGACGATTTCGGATCGCTGCCGGGCGAGCCGGAGAACACCTTCTTGCCGCTGGTCCGATCGACCTTGACCATGTAGACGCCGGCAGGCGCGACGAAAGGCACGCGGCTCCAGCGCGGCTTGGTCGCCTCGATGAACTGCTTCATGATCGGTGCGGCGAAGGACCCGCCCTGAGCGTAGCCGCCCAGCGAGCGCGGCTGATCGTAGCCGAGATAGACCCCGCCGACGAGGTTCTGCGAGCCGCCGACGAACCAGACGTTGGTCGGGCCGGTGGTCGTCCCGGTCTTGCCGAACAGCGGCAGGCCCAGATCCCGCAGCCGCACCGCGGTGCCGCGGGTGATCACGCCTTCGAGCATGTGCACGGTCTGGTAGGCGGTGCGCGGATCGAGCACCTGCTTGCCGCGCGGGGCGAGCCGGGGCATCGGCTTGCCGTCCCATTCGGCCAGGTTGCAGGTCGCGCAGCGCCGGGTGTCGGCACGCCAGATGATCTTGCCGTTGCGGTCCTGGACGAAGTCGATCAGCGTCGAATTGTACTGCACGCCGTTGTTGGCGAGCGCGGCATAGGCATTGACCATCTGCTGCACGGTGGTCTCGCCAGCGCCCAGCGCCATCGAATAATAGGGCGGGTACTTGCCGATCCCGACCCGCGCGATGGTC
This sequence comes from Novosphingobium sp., assembly GCA_047605105.1. GTDB lineage: Bacteria > Pseudomonadota > Alphaproteobacteria > Sphingomonadales > Sphingomonadaceae > Novosphingobium. Next base: position 10,354 of record JASGGH010000074.1, read on the forward strand.
TGCACCACCTTGTCCATGCCGGCCTGATTGGCGATGTGCACGGTCATCAGGTTACGCGACTGCTCCAGGCCCCAGCGCATCGTGTGCTGGCCGCCCCCGCCCCCGCCGCCGAAGTTGCGGAAGCACTTCTGGCCGTTGCCCTGGGCGACGCAGAAGGTCGCGTCGGCGACCATCGTCGCGGGGGTCATGCCGTTGTCGAGCCCGGCAGCATAAACGAAGGGCTTGATCGTCGAGCCCGGCTGGCGCAGCGCCTGGGTGGCGCGGTTGAAGGAATCGAGGCCCGGATCGAACCCGCCCTGCATCGCCACGACCCGGCCGCTGGCCGGCTCCTGCACCAATAACCCGCCAGCGACTTCGGGAATGATCTTGACCGCATAGAGATCGGCCGAAATCGGCGCCGCGGCAAGCACGTCGCCAGCGCGGACCGGATCGGGGATCGAGGTCAGCCGCGCGGTGGTGCCATCGGTGAAGCCGATCGTGCCGTTCGGCCCGTCGCGGCGCACGACGATGCCGACGCGCCAATCCTCGTAGCTGATCGACTTGTTCAGCGCGATAAGCTGGGTCTGCCACTTGTCGCCGTCGATCTCGATATGGGCGATCGGCTTGTGCCAGCCCTTGCCCGCGGCGTAGCGCAGCAGGCCCGCGCGCAGCGCATCCTGCGCCGCCTTCTGCAGCTCCGGATCGAGCGAAGTGCGCACCCACAGGCCGCCGGCGTAGATCGAGTTCGGCCCCGCCTCGGCATTTTCGCCATATTCAGCGATCAGGCGGCGGCGCACTTCCTCGACGAAATAGCCGACGTCGGCATCGTAGGAGAGGTTGCGGCGCGGCTGGAGACCGAGCGGCTGGGCCTTGGCCTCGGCCGCCTCGGCCGGGGTCGCCCAGCCGTTATGGACCATCTGGTCGAGCACCCAGTTGCGCCGCTCGAGCGCGCGGCCTTCGAACTTGGCGCGACCGTACTGCTCCGGCGCCTTGGGCAGGATCGCCAGAAAGGCAGCCTCGTGCAGCTTGAGCTGGTCGATGTCCTTGTTGAAATAGGCGCGGCTCGCGGCCTGGACCCCGAAGGACTGGCGGCCGAGGGGAATCTCGTTGAGGTAGAGTTCGAGGATCTGCTGCTTGGTCAGCACGGCCTCGATCCGCCGCGCCAGGATCATCTCCTTGAGCTTGCGGGTGATCGAATACTCGTTGCCGATCAGGATATTCTTGGCGACCTGCTGGGTGATCGTCGAGCCGCCCTTGGCGCGCTCGCCCGAGCCGAGCTTGGTCGCATAGTCCACCACCGCGCCGGCCAGGCCGGGATAGTCGACCCCGCCGTGGCTCCAGAAGGTCTTGTCCTCGGCCGCGAGGAAGGCGTTGTAGACCGGGCGGGGAAAATCGACGAAGCGCAGTTGGACCCGCCGCTCGCGGGCGTAGCTGTAGACGACCTGCCCGTCGATCCCGCGGACCATCGTGGGCAGCGGCGGCTGATAGTCCAGCAGCTTATCGGCCGAGGGCAGGTTCCGCGCGACCGTTACCCACAGCAGAAAATAGAGCACGAGCAGGAGGCCGACGAGATAGCCGGCCCAGCGAAACCAGCGGCGATCGCGCCAGGTCCGCCCGAGCCGGGCCAACAGGCCCCCGGCCTCGCGGCGAAGGCGCTGGTGGGTGGTCTGCTCAGGTGACGTTTCGGCCATGGTCAGCGCGCCTCTAGCACGGCGAATCTCGGCTTAGCCAGAGCGCTTGTCATCCCCCCGCCGCATGCCGCGCGAAGAACACACGAACCGCCTGGGCCGTCGCCTTGCCGAAAGCCGCTCGTCCCGCGGGCGAGGCCAGGCGGACCGCATCCTTCTCGTTGCTGATGTAGCCGACCTCGAACAGCACCGATGGGAGATCGGCCGATTTCAGCACGACGAAGGCGGCCTGGCGCTGCGAGCGCTCGCGAAACGGCAGGAGCCCTGCCCCTTCGCGCAGGATCAGCCCGGCAAATTCGGTCGAGCGAGCGTCGGTGTCGCGCTGCGAGAGATCGACCAGGATCGCGCTGACCGCGTCGCTGGTCCCCGCCAGGTTGACCCCGCCCACCGTATCGGCACGGTTTTCGCGGGCCGCGAGGCGCGTGGCGATCTCGTCGCTGCCTTTGTCCGAAAGCGTATAGACCGTCGCACCGGAGGCATCGGCACTATCGGCGCTATCGGTGTGGATCGAGAGGAACAGGTCCGCCTTCAGCCGGCGCGCGATGCCCGAGCGTTCCTCGAGCAGCAGGTAGCGGTCGTCGCTCCGGGTCAGCGCCACGCGCACCCCGCCGCCGGTCAGAAGTTCCTGCTTGAGCTCGCGCGCCAGGGCCAGCGTGAGGTCCTTTTCCTTGACCTTGCCGGTCCCCGCGCCCGGATCGTACCCGCCGTGGCCGGGATCGATGACGATGAGCGGGCGGCTGGCGTCGAGCGGCCCCTCGATCGGCGGCAGTCCGATCTCGCCCCCCGCGGGAGGCAGTTCCACGCGCACCGAATTCGTCCCGCTCCGGCCCGGAGCGTCGAATGTCCGATCCGCCGCCACCATCCCGAGGAAGACGGCAACCGGCGCCAGAACGACAAGCAGGAGTTGCAGACTGCGCGGCATTATCGGTTTTGACTAGGGTGTTCGCGACTCGTTCGCAATGGCATTGCCGATCGGCGCCCGGAGCCGGATGAAGCTTTCCACAGCCGCGCCCGAAACCTTGCCCGATTGTAATAAACTTGCCGCTCAACCAGAGCGGTGCTAGGCACGTTCGCGGAACAGCTTCGCTCCGGTCCACCCGCGCAAATGCCCGCTTTTTGAGAGGCATAGGTCGCACTACGGAAGGATCGGCGGCACCGCTCTCCACCGAACAGCCGGGCCTCTTGCCCGGCCCCGCACAGGTTGACGCGATTTATGAGAAGCCTTCCGCAGTCCAGCACGCTACCGCCCGAAGGGGCGGAGGCGGTTTGGACGGCCGGCTTTGCGCGCAGATTCTCGCCGCGCAGACTCAAGCTCGCAGACGCAAAAACCCCCGCCAGGGCGGCGTTTCGCCCCGGCTTCACCCATGCAGCCGCCCGGCAGCCGACGCCAACGTCGTCGCTAGGCGGCTTTTCTGCATATATGCGCGCCGCCCCTAGGGGATTTGGCAAGTCGAAGCCCGGTCCATCGGGCCTCGCCAGGCTGCGGCGCGCCTGGAGAATTCATAATGACCACGCGCATGCTTATCGATGCGCGCCACCAGGAAGAAACCCGGGTGGCGGTGCTGAAGGGCAACCGGATTGAGGAATTCGACTTTGAATCTGCCGATCACAAGCAGATCAAGGGCAATATCTATCTCGCCAAGGTAACCCGGGTCGAGCCCTCGCTGCAGGCGGCTTTCGTCGATTTCGGCGGCAACCGGCACGGGTTCCTCGCCTTCAGCGAAATCCATCCCGACTACTACCAGATCCCCAAGGAGGATCGCGAGGCGCTGCTGGCCGAAGAAGCCGCGCACGCCGAAGAGGAAGCCGCGCTGCGCGCCGCCGAGGATGCCGAGGACGAAGAGTTCGAGGTCGTGGACGAGCTCGGCGACGAGGAAGGCTACGAAAACGGCGGCGTGACCGAGATCGACACGCCGGACGAGGTCGCGACGCTCGAGGACGGCCACATCGAGAACGGCTTCGATCACGTCGGCGAGGAAGCCGAAGAGACTGAAGCCGAAGGCGACGAGGAAGTTGCCGAAGGAGAGGGCGAGGAAGGCGAAGGTCGCGGTCAGCGCGGGCGCGGCCATCGCCGCCAGGGCCGTGACCGCGGCCGCGGCCGCGCCAAGGAAGCCGATGAGCTGCGCGCCAAGCGCATGGCGCTGCGCCGCCGCTACAAGATCCAGGACGTCATCC
>JASGGH010000075.1:0-13795 GCA_047605105.1 Novosphingobium sp.
CTGTTCGACGGGATCGGCGGCAGCGGCGCCGGATCGGGCGGCGGCCTGGGCGGCCTGCTCGGCGGCATCCTGGGCGGCGTGCTCGGCCTGCCGGGGCGCGCCACGGGAGGAGCGGTCGCGCCCGACCGGCCCTATCTGGTGGGCGAGCGCGGCCCCGAGCTGTTCGTGCCGACCAGCGCGGGCCGGGTCGAAGCCTCGCCCGGCCCGGCCCGCGAGGTGCGCGTGTCGATCAACGTGACCACCCCGCGCGGCGGCGACGCCCCCCAGGCGCTGCAGCGCTCGAGCCGCCAGGTGGCCAGCGCGGTGCGGCGGGCGCTGACGGCGTTCTGACCTGCCACGACATCGAACGGGTCGGCGCGGAGCCGTCACGCCCCAATCAGGAGATTCCCATGTCCTTCTGGCTCGCTGCTGCCCGCGAGGGGCAGGACACCGACTGGGTCCAGCGGTTCGACCCGCGGTTCTGGACGGTCAACTTCCCGCGCCCGATGACCGCCTGCGTCGTGACCACCGCGGCCGATGCCCTGCGCGTGGACGCCGCCTTCCTGCGCGAGGGCGACCTTGCCGGGCTGATCTGGGAAAGCGCCGATCGCCTCGATCACCCGCTGCTCGCCTATGACACCGACCGCGACTACGCGCGCACGACGCTGTCCTTCCGCTGGCGCTCGGGCGGCATCGTCGCGCTCGACGCGGTCAACGGGCCGACCCTGACGATCGAGGGCCGCGATGCCGGCGGCGCTCCGCGCGCCTGGTACGTCCGGCTGTGGAACTATGCCCAGGGCTCGCCCGAGGACGCGCTGGTGACCCTGCCGTTCTCGGACCTGGCCGGCGGCTTCGCGCATCCGGCCGAGGCCGATCCGGTCTGGCCCGCGGACATCGACCGGCTGTTCGTCTCGATGGTCGCGCCGGGCTTCGTGCCGGGCAGCGAGGAACCGCTCGCCGCCGAGGCCGAAGGCTGGGTCGAGCTCAGCCGGATGCGCTGCACGGGCCACCGCCCGATGCTGCGGATCGGCGATGTCATGGTCCCGGCGACCGGCCTCTGCGCCGCGACCGGGTTCGACGACAACGGCACCCAGACCCCGGCCCGCCTGGTCCGGGGCCTGCGCGGGCTGGGCTACCGCGGCAGCCTGGCCCACTACGTCGGGATGAGCCACTATTTCCGGCTCGCGGCGGCGGACGGCGCATTTCTGGCGGGCAATCCCGCCGATCCGCTCTGCGCCCCGGCCCGGGCCTGGCATGCGGCGTTCTTCGCGGCCTGCCGGGCGGCCGGGTTTTCGCCGATCGCCTCGCTGTCCTACGAGGTGCTGGCCCAGCACTGCCCGGACGCCTGGCAGCAGCGCGCCTGGGACGGCGACCCCGCGCGAACCGGCTGGGACCCGCCCTCGGCGCTGCTCTCGCCCGCGAATGCGGCGGCGATGGGCTGGCTGCAGGCGGTGGCAGGCGCCTTCGCCGCGCTGATGCAGGAGGCCGATGTCCCGGTGCGGTTCCAGATCGGCGAGCCGTGGTGGTGGGTCATGAGCGATGGCCGGATCTGCCTCTACGACGACGCGGCCCGCGCCGCGCTGGGCGGCACGCCGGTCGAGATCCCCGACCTGCGGGCCGGGCTGGACGCGGCGCAGCGGGACCTGCTCGATGCGGCCGGCGCCCTGCTCGCGGCCTCGACCGCCGACCTCGGGGCGGCCGTGCGCGCGGTCGAGCCCGCGGCCGAGCTGCTCCTGCTGACCTTCACCCCGACCGTGCTCGATCCCGCGACGCCCGAAGCGCGCCGCGCGAACCTGCCGCCGGGCTGGGCCGCCCCGGCCTTCGACCGGCTGCAGGTCGAGGACTACGACTGGCTGACCGCCGCCGCCGATTGCCGGCGCCGCGACGCCTACCTGACGGTGAACGACCGGCTCGGCTATCCGCCCGCGGAGCAGGACTATTTCGCCGGCTTCGTCCTGAGCCCCGCCGATGCCGCGCACCTGTGGCCGCGGATCGACGCCGGGATCGACGAGGCCCTGGCGCGCGCCCACCACGAGGTCTTCGTCTGGGCCGCCCCGCAGATCTGCCGCGACGGCTACGTCCGCCTGCCCCAACCCCCGGCCCCGACAGAGGACCTCGACATGCTCGCCTTCGACGACATCGCCTATCCGCTCGCCCTGGGCAGCGGCGCCTCGGTCGCGCCCGAGTTCTCCACCTCGGTCGCGGTGACCGCCTCGGGCTTCGAACGGCGCAACAGCCTGTGGTCCGACGCGCGGCTGCGCTTCGACATCGGCCCGGGCATCCGCTCCGAGGCGGAGCTGGGCACGCTCATCGCCTTCTTCCGCGCCCGGCGCGGCGCGGCCCGCGGCTTCCGCCTGCGCGACCCCTCGGACTTCAGCTCGCACGGCATGACCGGCACGCCGACCGCGGCCGATCAACTGCTCGGCACCGGCGACGGGCTGGCCGGCAGCTTTCCGCTGGTCAAGCGCTACGGCGCCGACGACCTGGGCAGCGCCCAGGCGCAGGTGCGGCGGATCACCCGGCCCGTGCCCGGCTCGGTCGTGGTCAGCGTGGCGGGGGTCGCGGTTCCCACGGGCTGGACCTTGGCCGAGCACGGCACGATCCGGTTCGCCGCCCCTCCGCCCAGCGGCGCCGCGGTCCGCGCCGGGTTCCTGTTCGACGTTCCCGTGCGCTTCGCCGAAGACCGGCTCGACGTGGCCGGCGCGGCCTTCGCCGCGGGCGAGGCGCCGAGCGTGCCCGTCGTCGAACTGCGCGAGGCGGCATGAGCCGGGTCTGGTTCGCGGGCCCCCTGGAAACCGCCGCCACCTTCTGGCGCGTGCTGCGCCGCGACGGGGTGACGCTGGGCTTCGCCACCCACGACCGCGACCTGCGGTTCGGCGGGGTCCTGCACCGCGCCGCGCCGGGCCTGGTCCCCTCGGCGATCCGCCGCTCGGCCGATCTCCAGCCCGACAGCGCCGAGGTCGAAGGCGCGCTGAGCCACGAGGCGATCTGCGCGGCGGACCTGGCGCTGGGCCGCTACGACGGCGCCCGGATCCTGATCGGCCTGGTCGACTGGGAGACGCTGGAGCACGAGGTCGTCTATCGCGGCACGATCGGCACGGTCGCCGAGGAGGCCGGGCGGTTCACCGCCGAGCTGGCTTCGCGCAAGGCCGAGCTCCAGCTCGACCCGATCCCGCGGACCAGCCCGACCTGCCGGGCGGAGTTCTGCGGGCCGGGCTGCGCGCTGTCGCCCGCGGCCTTCGATCATCCGGCCGCGCTGGACAGCCACGCGGCGGACGACAATGCAGTGACGCTGGGCCTCGCGGTGCCGGCGGAACGGCTCGTCGGCGGCGTGCTGCGCTGGTTCGACGGGCCCTATGCGGGCCAGCGGATGACCGTGGCCGGGCGCGCGGGCGAGGCGCTGATCCTCGACCGGCCGCTCGACCGGCCGATCCCGCCCGGGGCCCGCGCCCTCGTCCGCGAAGGCTGCGACCGCACCCTGGCGACCTGCGCCGCCCGGTTCGGCAACGCGCTCAACTTCCAGGGCGAGCCGTTCCTGCCCGGCAACGACCAGGTCGCCCGCTACGCCACCCCCGGCAGCGGCGGCCAGGGCCTGGGCGGCGGGAAGTGAGGGGGGCCGATCTCGCCGCGGCCGCCGAGGCGCTCGTCGGCACCCGCTTTCGCCTCCACGGGCGCGATCCCGCGGGCGGCCTCGACTGCATCGGGCTCTTCGCCGCCGCGATGGCCGGGGCGGGCCGCGCGGTCGCCGTGCCCAACGGCTATGCCATGCGCCTGCGCGACATCGCCGCGTTCCGCCCCCTGGCGGCGGAGCTCGGCTTCGCGGAAGCCGCCGGCGCCGTGCGGCCCGGCGACGTGCTGATGTTCGCGGTCGGCCCGGTGCAATTCCACCTCGCCATCGCCGCAGTCGGCGGGGGCTTCGTCCATGCCCATGCCGGGCTGCGCCGCGTCGTCACCGGTCCCGCCGGCGGCGACTGGCGGCCGGCCGGGCACTGGCGCCTCATCGAGCAGGACTGACATCCATGGCCACGCTGCTTTTCACCGCCCTCGGCTCGGTCCTGGGCGGCCCGCTGGGAGGCGCGCTCGGCGCCCTTGCCGGGCGCCAGATCGACGCGCTGATCTCTCCCGCCCCGACCCGCGAAGGACCGCGGCTCAAGGAGCTGGCGGTCACCACCTCGAGCTACGGCTCGGCCATCGCCGCGCACTATGGGCGGATGCGGGTGGCCGGCTCGATCATCTGGTCGACCGACCTCGTCGAGCACCGCCAGAAGGAAGGCGGCGGCAAGGGCAAGCCCTCGACCGTGACCTACAGCTATACCGTCTCCTTCGCCGTCGCGCTGTCGAGCCGGGAGGTCCTGAGCATCGGCCGCGTCTGGGCCGACGGCAACCTGCTGCGCGGGCAAGCGGGCGACCTCAAGGTCGGCGGGACCATGCGGCTCCACTCCGGCGGCTACGACCAATTGCCCGACCCGCTGATCGAGAGCGCCGAAACCCCCGGGCAATGCCCGGCCTTCCGCGGCCTGGCCTATGCCGTCTTCGAGGACCTCCAGCTCGAGGAGTTCGGCAACCGCATCCCGGCGCTGACCTTCGAGATCCTGGCCGACACCGGCGAGCTCGACCTGGCCCGGCTGTTCGCGGGCCGGCTCGACGACGTGGACGCGCGGGTCGCCCTGCCGGGCCTGGCGGGCCTGTCCTGCGAAGGCCCGCTCAGCGAAGTCCTGGCCCAGCTCGACCCGGTCTTCCCGCTCGACTGCGATGCCGCCGCGGGCGCGCTGACGATCGCCCGCGAACGGCTGCAGGCCGCGCCGATCGCCCTGGCCGAAGCGGCAGTCGCGACGGCGGACGACGATTTCGGCGGCGCCGCCGGGTTCACCCGCCGGCGCGGCGGCCCCGGCGCGGGCCAGCCCGGCCTGCTGCGCTACTACGACGTCGACCGCGACTTTCAGCCGGGCGTTCAGCGCGCCCCCGGGCGGCCCGGGCCCGGGGCCGAGCCGCGATCGATCGAACTGCCCGCCGCGCTCGCCGCCGCCGATGCCCGGCGCCTGATCGCCGGGGCGGCCAAGCGGGCGGGCCTGGCGCGCGAGAGCCTGTCGTGGCGCACCAGCGAAGTCGACCCGGCGGTCGCACCCGGCGCGGTCGTGACCGTGCCCGGCCATCCGGGCCGCTGGCGGGTCGACGACTGGGAGTGGCGCGACAAGGGGGTCGAGCTCACGCTGGTCCGCCTGCCTCCCGCCGCGCTGGCCGCGGCCGATCCCGCGGGCGGCGATTCGGGCCGCGCCAACCCGCCCGCCGACCACCTGCCCGCCCCGACCGCCATCGCCGCCTTCGAGCTGCCGTGGGACGGGCTGGGCAGCGGCGATGCGCCCGCCCTGTTCGCCGCCGCTTCCTCGGCGGGAGCGGGGTGGAAGGGGGCAATGCTGCACGTCGATCGCGGCGACGGCCAGCTCGTGCCGCTCGGGCCGACCGGCCGGAGCCGCGCGACGATCGGCACCGCCGCGACCGCGCTGCCGCCCGCCTCGCACGCGCTGGCCGATCGCGGTTCGGCGGTGACCGTCGAATTGCTCGCGCCCGACATGCTGCTGATCGGCGCGACCGCCCGGCAGCTCGCCCAGGGCGCCAACCGCGCGCTGATCGGCGCCGAGGTCGTCCAGTTCGGCACCGCCGCCCCGCTCGGCGCCGGCCGCTGGCGGCTGGAGCGGCTCCTGCGCGGGCGCGGCGGCACCGAAGCCGCGATCCCGCTGCACGCGGCCGGCGAGCGCTTCATCCTGCTCGACGGAACGCCGGTGGCGCTCGACCCGGGGATCGTCGGAACCTCGCCGGCCGCGCAGATCGCGGCGCTGGGGCTGGGCGACGCAGCGCCCGCCACCAGCGAAATCGCCGGCCGCGGCGCGACCCTGCGCCCGCTCTGCCCGGTCCATCCGCGCAGCGCGGCGGCCGGCGGAGGCCTGCGCCTCGCCTGGGCCCGCCGGGCGCGCGGCGCCTGGCTGTGGCCCGACGGGGTCGATGCCCCGCTGCACGAGCAGTCCGAAGCCTACGAGGTCGGCTACGGCCCGGTCGAGGCGCCGATCGCCCGCTGGACGGTCACCGCGCCGGAGCTCGTCCTCTCGGCGGCGACCGTGGCGAGCCTCGCCCTCGCCCTGCCCGGGGGCACGTTCCAGGTCCGCCAGGTCGGCAGCTACGCGCTGTCCGATCCCCTGCGGCTCATCACCCTGCCCTGACCCATCCTGACCGGAGCCTTGCCATGAGCGACCCGCTGACCTTCGATTCCGCCACCCCGCGCTATGCGCTGCCCCTGATCTTCGCGGGCCAGGCGCAAAAGGAATTCTACGTCAACGAAGCCCATGCCCTGACCGACGCGCTGCTGCACGGCGCGATCGAGGGCATCGCCGACACCCCGCCCGCGACCCCCGCGGACGGGGCCTGCTGGCTGGTCGGTCCCGCGCCGGGCGGCGACTGGGCCGATCACGCCGGCGAGCTCGCCTGCCGCCAGCTGGGCAACTGGCTCTTCGTCGCCCCGCGCGACGGGCTTAGCATGCTCAATCGCGCCGATGGGCAGATCATGCGCTACCGCGGCGGATGGGTCGCCCCGGCGGCCCCGGCGGAACCGGTCGGCGGGGCCACCGTCGACAGCGAAATGCGGACGGCATTCGCGGCGCTTCTGGCGGCGCTGACCGCAGCCGGAATATTTCCTGCGCCATGATCGGGAACCATGTCGGGATCGCCGCGTTTGCGGCGATGGACACGGGGCGATTTCATCACACCTTTGTTTCACCACGGGTTCACAGCCGCGGCATTTTTGCAACAGATCGCAAATTTGTCGGGTTGCACGGGCCGTTTCGAACGGATAGACGTTACAGCATTCAATGCTCTAAAATCGCGTAGAAGGGGATATAGTAATGCGGAAAACCGTCCTTGGGCTGGCACTGGCCTCATCGGCCCTCGCCACGCCCGCAATGGCGCGCAACGACGCCTGGTATGTCGAGCTCGACGCCGGCGCCACCGTCGTCGAGAATGCCCAATATCGCACTGCCGGCGTCCTTGCCGGCACGATCGATACCGATGTCGGCTACGACTTCGGCGGCATCGTCGGCTACGACTTCGGTTCGTTCCGCCTGGAAGCGGAAACCGCCTACAAGCGGGTCAGCAACAACCGTTCGATCTCGTCCGCGGGTACCGTCACCACCGGCCTGACCGGCCATGCCGACGCCCTGAGCTTCATGGTCAACGGCCTGATCGATTTCGGTCCCGATGACGGCCTCCAGGGCTTCGTCGGCGGCGGTGTCGGCGTGGCGCGCGTCAACGTCGTCGAAGCCGGCTTCGCCAACGATTCCGACAGCGGCTTCGCCTGGCAGCTCCTCGCCGGCATTCGCGCGCCGCTGAGCGAGCATGTCGACCTCGGCCTGAAGTATCGCTTCTTCAATGCGGACAACGTCGACATCGTCGGCCTGAGCGGGACGTCTTACCGCGGCCGCTTCCGTTCGCACTCGGCCCTGGTAACGCTGGCCTACAACTTCGGCGAACCGGCTGCTCCGCCGCCTCCCCCGCCGCCGCCTCCTCCGCCCCCGCCTCCGCCGCCCCCTCCGCCGCCTCCGCCGCCGGAAGTGGTCTGCAACAAGGGGCCGTACATCGTGTTCTTCGACTGGGATAAGTCGGACATCACGCCTGAGGCCGCCACGATCCTCGACAGCGCCGTCCAGGCCTATGGCTCGTGCGCCAACGTGCCGATCATGCTGGCCGGCTATGCCGACCGCTCGGGCTCGGCCCAGTACAACGTCGGCCTCTCGGCTCGCCGCAACGCTTCGGTCCGCGGCTACCTGACCTCGCGCGGCATCGCCGACGGGGCCATCACCAGCCAGGCCTTCGGTGAGACGAACCCCCGCGTTCCGACCGCCGACGGCGTCCGCGAACTCCAGAACCGCCGGGTGGAAATCACCTACGGTCCCGGCTCGGGCAACTAAGCCTCAACCGCTTAGCCAAAATGACGAAAGGGGCCGGAGCAATCCGGCCCCTTTTTCGTTGTCCTCCAGAGCTTGACTGCTTCACGCCGATTCGGGACCGTGGCACTCATGCTCATCTGGAGGATTTGACGATGACACGACTTGCCCCGGCTCTTCTCGGAACCACCCTGCTCCTCGGCTCGGCAGCAGCGATCGCCGCAAGCAGGCCGCCTGCAGCAACGCGGGTCCTCGCCACCGGAACCTTCACCACGGCGACCGGCGCGGCCGCCGGCACCGCGACGATCGTGACCGCGCCCCGGGGCAATCCGGTGTTGCACGTCGAGGTTTCCGGGCTTCCGGCCGGCGTCCACGGGGTCCACATCCACGCCGTCGGCAAGTGCGAGGCCCCGGGCTTCACCACCGCGGGCGGCCACCTCAACCCCGCCGGGCATCAGCACGGCAAGGACAATCCGGCCGGCAGCCACCTTGGCGACCTGCCCAACATGACCGTCGAGAGCCACGGCAATGGGGAACTTGCCCAGACGATGACGCTCGACGCCGCGGCGCTGAGCGCCCAATTGTTCGACGCCGACGGGGCGGCGGTCGTGATCCACGCCGATCCCGACGACTACCGCACCGACCCTTCCGGCAACAGCGGTGCGCGGATCGCCTGCGCCGTTCTCAAGAAGCGGGAGCGGGCCGGTGCCGCCTCGTAAATCGCTCTTTCGCGATTTTCCAAACGGTCTCTTCTAAGGCAGCCGGGCATAGGGCGTCGGATCGGGCACCCCCGCCCTGACGAAGCCCTCGTGGCGCAGTCGGCAGCTATCGCACAGGCCGCAAGCCTGTTCGTCTCGGCCGGGCTGCGGCTGGGGATCGTAGCATGACCAGCTCATGGCCGGATCCAGGCCGAGCCGCACCGCCTCGCGCACGATCTCGGCCTTGCCGAGATACTGCAGCGGCGCGTGGATGACGAAAGGGCGGCCCTCCGCGCCCGCCTTGGTGGCGAGCGTGGCAAGGTCGGCGAAAGCGGCGATGAATTCGGGGCGGCAATCGGGATAGCCCGAATAGTCGAGCGCATTGACGCCGATGTGGATGTCCCGCGCGCCGAGGCTTTCGGCCCAGGCCAGGGTGAGCGACAGGAATACCAGGTTGCGCGCCGGAACGTAGGTCACCGGAATCTCGGGGCCGACGCCGTCCTTGGGGACGGCGATGTCGTCGGTCAGCGCCGAACCGCCGAATTGCCGAAGATCGAGCGGAAGCACGACATGGCGCTCGGCGCCGAGCGCTGCGGCGATCCTCCGCGCGGCATCGATTTCGCGGCGATGCCGCTGGTTGTAGTCGATCGTCAGGGCGAACAGGCGCAGGCCCGCCTGGCGCGCCAGCCCGGCCACGACCATCGAATCGAGTCCGCCCGACAGGAGGACCACGGCGCTCCGCCCGGCTGTCTGTTCCGCTTGCATCGCTGCGCGCTAATCCTTCAGGAGCGCCCTGGCAATCGCCCGGGCGACTTGCCGGTCAGGGCGCGCATTCTCCCACGCGCTTGCCTTCGGCGACGAAGTTGAACGGCAGGCCCTCGGCAATTCCCTGCGCCTCGATCCGCACCGAGCCTTCGGATTCGCGGCGAATATGCGTCCTGCCGTAGCCGCGCCCGCGGCACGTGTACTGCACCGTCACGTCGTTGGGCTCGTCCGCGACGACCACCCGCTCGCACTGCTGCTGCGGGTGGCGAAGCTGGATCAGCCGGCGGCCGTCCCGCATGCAGACCCGTTCGACCGCCGGAGCATCGCGGGTGCGCAGTTCCCAGCGGCCGCCCTCGAGCCGATCGAGCATTCCCAAAGACGCCCGCGGCGAAGGGGCGCGTTCGGCGAACGGCGAGGGCTGCGCCCCCGCCGCTTCGGCGCCGAAGCCAAGCGCCATGACCGCAACTGCCGTCAGTGCCAATCGCAATTTCGTTTCCTTCGGTCGCAAATGCTCGCGCGCCCGCTAAACGGACTCGGCAGGCGGGCGGATTGTAGCATTTCACGCGGCCACGACCAAGCGTGCATTTAGAGCGACAAACAGAGCACTCAGACCGCGATCCCGAACTTTTTCGAGCAGAATGCGCAGTCGATCGACACGAGGCCGTCGTCACCGCGCATCTCGGCACGGTCCGCTTCGGAAAACTTGCCCAGCACGTCCTGGTAATGCTCGGCCGAACAGCGGCAGCCGCGGACCAGCGCCGCCCCCCGCTGCACCCGCACCTCGCGCTCATCGTGGAACAGCCGCCAGACCAGGGCCTCGAGCGAAAGGGCGGGATCGACGAGCTCGTCATGCCGGGTCGATCCGGCCAGGGCCGCGACATGCTCCCACTCGGGATGGTCCATCCGCACGTGGAGCCGCTCGCGCCCCTCCTCGCCCTCGGGCAGATGCTGGACCAGCAGGCCGCCGGCGACGCAGTGCCCGCCTTCACAGCGCACGGCGACGCGCAGCAGCGTCGGCACCTGCTCGGACTGGGCGAAATAGTCCTGGCAGCACTCCGACAGCGTATCGCCCTCCAGCGGCACGATCCCCTGGTAGCGCTGGCCGCTCGAAGCCAGGTCGAAGGTGATCGCCAGATAGCCCTTGCCGAACAGCGCGTAGAGCGAGGGGTTCGCGCCGAGCATGGCGAGCCGCTCGGGATCGTGGCGGACGTAGCCGCGAAGCTCGCCGCCGCGGTAGTCGACCACCAGCAGATCGACGATCCCGCCTTCGGTCTGGACCTGCATGGTCAGCTGCGCGCCGTCCTCCAGCAGCGAACCGATCAGCCCGCCGATGACCAGGGCCTCGGCCAGCAGGTTGCGGATCGCCGCGGGATAGGCGTGGGCCGAAAGGATCGTGTCGAGCACCGGCCCCAGCCGCACCGCGCGGCCGCGGGCGTGCATGTCGGGGATGGTGAACGAAAGGATGTGGTCGAAGCCGGTCTCGTCATCCGGGACCGGCGCGGGCTCGCTCATAGTTGCCCCAATGCCCAGCGCAGGACGGACTTCTGGGCGTGGATGCGGTTCTCCGCCTCGTCCCATACCGCCGAGGCCGGGCTGTCGATCACCGCGTCGGTCACTTCCTCGCCGCGGTGGGCGGGCAGGCAATGCAGGAACGTGGCGCCGGGAGCCGCCGCGGCCATCAGCGCCTCGTCGACCCGGTAGGGCGTCATCGCCGCGACCTTGGCCGCGCTGTCGGCCTGGCCCATCGAGACCCACGTATCGGTCACGACGACCTGCGCGCCCGCCACGGCCTCGCGCGGGTCGCGGACGAAGCGGATGTCGCCGCCCGCCGCCTGCGCCCGCGCGACGAAGCCGGGATCGGGATCGTAGCCCTCGGGACAGCCGGCGCGGACCGTGAACTTCATCAGCCCCGCCGCCTCGATCAGCGAGTTGAGCACGTTGTTGCCGTCGCCGAGCCAGGCCAGTTGGAGCCCGGGCAGCGGCATGCCGCGTTCGACGATCGTCAGCAGGTCGGCCATGATCTGGCAGGGATGCGACTGGTCGGTGAGGCCGTTGATCACCGGAACGTCGGCGTAGTGGGCCAGCTCCTCGATCTTGGCGTGGTCGTCGGTGCGGATCATGATCGCGTCGACCATCCGGCTGAGCACCCGCGCGGTATCGGCCACGGTCTCGCCGCGGCCGAGCTGGGTCGAGCCGGCCTCGAGGATGATCGCGCTGCCGCCCAGTTGGCGCATCGCCATGTCGAACGAGACGCGGGTGCGGGTCGAGTTCTTCTCGAAGATCATCGCCAGGACATGGCCCGCGAGCGGGGCGTCGGCATCGGCGCGGCCCGTGGGCCAGGCGGCGCGCGCCGCCTTCCGATCGAGCGCATCGTTGAGCATCGCGGCGACGGCGTCGCCGCCCGCGTCGGTGAGGTCGAGGAAGTGCCGGGTCATTTGGCTTCAAGCTCCTGCGGATAGCTCGCGGCGCCGGCCGAGAGCTTGTCCATGAATTCATCGATATGGGCATCGTCGATGACGAGCGGCGGGACGATCCGCAGCGTATTGTCGCCGCCCGAGACCGTGAGCAGGCCGTGGCCGTCGCGCAGGTGCTCGACCAGGCCGCGCGGCTCGACCTTGAGCTTGAGGCCGAGCAGCAGCCCGCGCCCGCGCACCTCCTCGAACAGCTCGGGATAGTTGCCGATGAACTGTTCGAGCCGGCCGACCAGCTTGGCGCTCTTGTCCTTGACGTTGGCGAGGATGTCCTCGGCTTCGAACGCGTCGAGCACCGCCTCGCCCGCGGCCATGGCCAGCGGGTTGCCGCCGTAGGTCGAGCCATGCGCGCCGATGACCATGCCGCGCGCCGCCTGCTCGGTGGCCAGGCAGGCGCCGAGCGGGAAGCCGCCGCCGATGCCCTTGGCCGCGGCGACCACGTCGGGGACGATCCCGTACTGCTCGTAGGCGAAGAAGGTGCCGCTGCGGCCGTAGCCGCACTGGACCTCGTCGAGCGCCAGGATCAGGTCGTGCTCGTCGCAGAGCGCGCGCAGGCCGGCCATGAACTCCTGCGTGGCGACGCGGATACCACCCTCGCCCTGGATCGGCTCGACCAGGAAGCCCGCGGTGTTCGGCCCGATCGCCGCCCTGGCGGCTGCGAGATCGTTGAACTCGACGTATTTGAAGCCGGGCAGCAGAGGCAGGAAGCCCTTGTGCATCTTCTCCTGGCTCGACGCGCTGATCGTCGCCAGGGTGCGGCCGTGGAAGGCCTGGTTGAAGGTGACGATCTCGTGCCTTGCGGCGTTGCCGACATGCTGGTGATAGGCCCGCGTCGCCTTGATCGCGCATTCGACCGCCTCGGCGCCCGAATTGGTGAAGAACACCGTGTCGGCGAAGGTCAGGTCGACCAGCCGCCGGGCCAGCTTCTCGCCCTGCGGGCTGCCGTAGAGGTTCGAGCAATGCATCAGCGTCTCGGCCTGGCGCTGGATCGCGCCGATCAGGCCCTGGTGCGAATGACCGAGCGCATTGACCGCGATGCCGCTGGCGAAGTCGAGCGCGCGGGCGCCGTCCTCGCTGATCAGGTGGCAGTGCTCGCCGCGCACGGGCCGGAACCCGCACCGGGGGTACACGGGCATCAGCGGGGTGATCGACATGACGGTATTCCTTTGCATTCCTGAATTCGGCTGGCCGGGCTTCGCCGGGAGCGGAGCGATGACGGCCGGGAGACGCAAACGACAAATGGCGGCTCCCCGGACCATGCCACGGGAGCCGCCATTCGCGCTTGCTTATGCTGTCGCTTGCCCCCGGTCAAACCCGGGAACAGGTGCGGGCAGGATCAACCCTGAAGCGGCACCAGGTTGACCGCCGAGTACTTGCCTCGTCGATCGACTTCGATGTCGAATTCCAGCTTGTCGCCCTCGTTGAGCTCCCGCATCCCCGAGCGTTCGACCGCCGAGATGTGCACGAAGGCGTCGGGCTGGCCGTCATCGCGGGTGATGAAGCCGAAGCCCTTCATCGAGTTGAAGAACTTGACCGTGCCGGTCGCCTTCTCGCCCGTGAGCTCGCGCTGCGGCGCGCCGCCGCCGGGACCGTCGCGCTTCGCGACCGGGATCACCTCGCCGACGACCTGCAGGTCGCTGGCCGAGATCTTGCCGCCGCGATCGACGAGGTTGAATTCCAGTTGCTGGCCCTCGGCCAGGCCTTCGAGGCCGGCGCGCTCGACCGAGCTGATGTGGACGAACACGTCCTCGCCGCCGTCTTCGCGCTGGATGAAGCCGAAGCCCTTGCCCGCGTTGAAGAACTTGACGACGCCCTTGCCGGCGCCAACGACCTGGGCAGGCATGCCGCCACCGCCGCCGGGACCACGCGGGCCACCGCCGAAGCCGCCGCCCGGGCGTCCGCCGCCGAAGCCGCCGCCGAAGCGATCACCCCCGCCGAAGCCGCCGCGCGG
>JASGGH010000076.1:0-13727 GCA_047605105.1 Novosphingobium sp.
CCCGGCTTGCGGGGCACGCCGGCGGTGACGATGATCACGTCGGCGCCCGCGATGTCCTTGTAGTCGTTGGTGCCGGTGACCTTGGCGTCGAAGCCTTCGACCGGTCCGCACTGCTGCAGGTCGAGCGCCTTGCCCTGGGGAACGCCCTCGACGATGTCGAACAGGACGACGTCGCCCAGTTCCTTCTGCGCCGCGAGGTGGGCCAGGGTGCCGCCGATGTTGCCGGCGCCGATGAGGGCGATCTTCTTGCGAGCCATAAGAGACGAGGTCCTTCCGTCCATGCGGGAAAGCGTCTTTCTGGGCGGTCAGCTCTATCCCGCACATGCGCGGACAGCCCGGTGATGCGGGCGGCCCTAGGCCTCAAATGTTGCCATTGCAACAAGGGAAGTGGGCGGTTTGCCGACTATTTTTGCTATTGAGAATAGATAGCAAGAGGAGTGGCATTTCCCTTCCTCCCCCTTGATGGGGGAGGGATGCTGGAGCTTGTGAGCGGAGCGAACTAGCGGAAGCTGGGTGGGGGTGACCTCTCCGCCCGCAAAGCGCTTGCCGGCGCGATCACCCCCATCCAGCTGCGACTAACCCCGGCTTTCGCCGGGGCAAGTCTCCGCATCCTTCCCCCATCAAGGGGGAAGACGCCGGCTACTCTCCGAACACCCGGGCGAAGATCGTGTCGACTGCCTTGAAGTGGTAATCGAGGTTGAACTTGTCCTCCAGCTCCTGCGCCGAGAGGGCCGCGCTGACTTCGGGATCGGCCTTGAGCAGTTCGAGCAGCGAGAGCTGCCCGTCGCTTTCCCACACCTTCATCGCGTTGCGCTGGACCAGGCGGTAGGAATCGTCGCGGGTCAGCCCGGCCTGGGTCAGCGCCAGCAGCACGCGCTGCGAGTGGACCAGGCCGCCCATCTTATCGAGGTTCTTCTGCATCCGCTCGGGATAGATCACCAGCTTGTCGACCACGCCGGTCAGCCGCCCCAGCGCGAAGTCGAGCGTGATCGTCGCGTCGGGCCCGATGTAGCGCTCGACCGAGGAGTGCGAGATGTCGCGCTCGTGCCACAGCGCGACGTTCTCCAGCGCCGGGGTCACCGCCGAGCGGACCACGCGGGCGAGGCCGGTGAGGTTCTCGGTCAGCACCGGGTTGCGCTTGTGCGGCATCGCCGAGCTGCCCTTCTGGCCGGGCGAGAAGTATTCCTCGGCTTCCAGGACTTCGGTGCGCTGGAGGTGGCGGATCTCGGTGGCGAGGCGCTCGATCGAGCTGGCGATCACGCCCAGCGTCGCGAAGAACATCGCGTGGCGGTCGCGCGGGATGACCTGGGTGGAGACGGGCTCGACGCTCAGGCCCAGCTTCCCGGCGACATATTCCTCGACGCTGGGATCGATGTTGGCGAAGGTCCCGACCGCGCCCGAGATCGCGCAGGTGGCGATCTCCGCGCGGGCATTGATCAGCCGCGCCTTGCAGCGCGAGAACTCGGCATAGGCCTCGGCGAGCTTCTTGCCGAAAGTGGTCGGCTCGGCGTGGATGCCGTGGCTGCGGCCGATCGTCGGGGTGTACTTGTGCTCCAGCGCGCGGCGCTTGATCGCGGCGAGCAGCGCGTCGAGGTCGTCGAGCAGCAGGTCGGCGGCGCGCTTGAGCTGGACCGCCAGCGTGGTGTCGAGCACGTCCGAGCTGGTCATGCCCTGGTGCATGAACCGCGCCTCGGGGCCGACCTGCTGGGCGACCCAGTCGAGGAAGGCGATCACGTCGTGCTTGGTCACCGCCTCGATCGCGTCGATCGCGGCGACGTCGATGGCCGGGTTGGTCGCCCACCAGTCCCACAGCGCCTTGGCGCCGCTGGGCGGGACGACCCCGAGCTCGCCCAGCTTCTCGGTGGCGTGGGCCTCGATCTCGAACCAGATGCGATAGCGCGCTTCGGGCTCCCAGATCGCGGTCATCGCGGGGCGGGCGTAGCGGGGGACCATGGTTCGACTCCGATTTGATTGATGCCGGAGCCGCTAGGGGGAGGGGGCGGTTTGCGCAAGGGCGGCGCGGGTTCCGCACCCCTCCTCCACTTCCTATTTCACGAACTCCCTATTTCACGAACTCCACATGCAGGTTGTCGATGCCGCGGATGATGAAGCTCGGCTCGTAGTCGATCCGGCGGTTGCCCGGCGTGCCGTGGTGCCGCTCCGACAGCGTGATCGCGGAGGTATGCTCGAGCAGCCGGTCGAGCAGCACCGCCACTTCGGCCCGGGCGAGCGGGGCGCCGGCGCAGGTGTGGGCGCCGCGGCCGAAGGCGAGGTGCTCCTTGATCCGCGGGCGGTTCAGGCGGAACTCGGCCGGGTCGTCCCAGCGCCGCGGGTCGCGGTTGGCGGCGGGCAGGGCGACGACCACGATCTGGCCGGCGGGGATCTCCATCCCGGCGATCTCGGTCTTGCGCCGGGCGACGCGGAAGGTGGCCTTGGTCGAGCCTTCGAGCCGCAGGGTCTCTTCCAGGAAGGGGCCGATCTGGTCGCGGTTGTCGCGCAGGTGCTGCTGCATCTCCGGGTTCTCGCAGAGGAAGCGCAGCGCGTTGCCGATCAGCTTGGCGCTGGTGTCCTGCCCCGCGGCGAAGAGGAACATCGCCGCCTTGACCGGCTCGATCAGGTCGGGGGTGGAGCCGTCGGGGAACTTGGCCAGCGCCAGCTCGGTCATGACGTCGCCCTGCGGGTTCGCCCGGCGTTCGGCCAGGTAGCGCTGGAAGTAGCCGATCATGAACATCAGCGCCGAGCTCGCCTGGGCGCGGGCGTCCTCCTCGTTCATCGAGCCCGGCGGTGGGCCGGCGTCGATGACCTTGCGGAACGCCTCGCGGTCGTCGTCGGGCACGCCGAGCAGGTCGGCGATGACCATGGTGACATAGGGCGTTGCCACTTCGGCGATCAACTCGCAGCCGCCCTTGGCGACCATCCGGCGGACCATCTCGTCGGCGTAGGAAAGCATGAAGGCCTCGTTGGCCTTGAGCCGCGAGGGCTTGAACAGCGGGTTGAGCAGCGACCGCGCCGCGGCATGCCGCTCGCCGTCGTAGGAGACCATCAGCTCCATCGGGCCGGTGCCGTGCGCCGCGTCGATCTGGGCGGAGATGTCGTCCCCCTCGGGCACGAAGGGCAGGGCGCCGAGCGGGTCGGGGTTGATGATCGAGGAATAGTCGTGCGTGTTGAGCAGGACGTCGACGCCTTCCGCGAAGCCGGTGACGATCACGATGTCGCGGTCCTTCATCCGGTGCGCGACCCCGCTGGCCCGGATCGATTCGAAATAGTCGTAAGGATCGAGCAGGACCGAATGGTCGGTGAAATAGTCGCGTTCGGCGGTCGGCGCGGTGGCCATGGCGGTGTCTCCCGAGCCGCTCGGCAGGCGGCGGTTATGTGATACACTGTGTGTCGTATACCTTGAGGGGAGTGTCAATGCGGAGCGCAGGGCCGAATACGCGATCACGAAGCCGGGCTGCCAATGGGCGACATGCTTATCCGGTCAACATTCGTCAGCTCAGGACGATCCGCCTGGCGCCGATCGGGCCGGCCTGCGCATCGAAGGACCGTTCCTCGATGAACCCGCGGCCGTCGTGGCCGATCATCGCCACGGTGCTGCACCGGGTGCCGTAAGCCTCGTTGCGGATGAATACCGGGGAAAAGGGCAGTTCGGGGCCGTCCTCGTCGGCTTCCTGCGCCAGCGGGTTCTCGGCGCGCAGCGCGGCGAAGAGCGGCTCGGGGCCCTCCGCGCCGCCGCCGAGCCAATCCTCCAGCGCGCCGGCGAGCTGGCGGGTCTTGGGCCAGGGCCGGGCGAAGGCGCCGTTGGACAGGCCGTGCACGCCGGGCGCCAGCTCGTGGGCTTCGGGCTCGGGATGATTGGTCAGGATCCGCGCGCCCTCGCGATCGGCCAGGCAGAGGTTGAACGGGTTCATCGCCGCGATGTCGGGCAGCGGCCGGCCCTTCAGCCAGTCGGTGACGAGGGCCCCGCGCGAGGCCAGGCCGGGCCTGGGATAGCCCGGGACGCGGAAATTGGTGACCAGCCCGAAGCGCCCCGCAGCGGTGACGCCGAGCCAGGTTCCTCCCGCGCGCAGGTCCTTGCCGGCGATGGCGCCCGACCCGTCGTTCCACTCGGCCAGCGGCGCGGCGGGGCGGTCATGGAACTCGTCGCGGTTGCCGATCGCGACCAGCCGCCAGCGCGGATGCGCCCGCCAGGCGATCGCGGCTACGCACATGGCAGTATGTCGCCGGCGTGGCGCACGGGCTTCGACAGGCTCAGCCTGAGCGGGGTTTGGGGAAAGCGAAAAGGCCCGGTCATGCCGGAAATGGCCCGCTCAGGCTGAGCTTGTCGAAGCCCCGGCGCAGCATTCAGATCAGCCCCTTCGCCTTCAGGCTGACGTGCCCCTCGCGCCCGATGATCACGTGGTCGTGGACGGTTATCCCCAGCAGCCGCCCGGCCTCGGCGATCCGGTTGGTGATCTGGATGTCCGCGCGGCTCGGCTGGGGCGAGCCGGAGGGGTGGTTGTGGACCAGGATCAGCGCCGTCGCCCCGAGGTCGAGCGCGCGGCGGATCACCTCGCGCGGATGGATCGCGGCCTCGTCGATCGAGCCGTCGCCGACATGGTCGTCGTGGACCAGCATGTTCTGATTGTTCAGGTAAAGGACCCGGACCCGCTCGACGGTGAGGTGCGCCATGTCGATCGTCAGGTAGTCGATCAGCGCCTGCCACGATCCCAGCACCGGCGCCGCGCGGACCCGGGCGCTGGCCATGCGCCGTGCGGCGAGCGCGACGATGCGGATCGCCGCCGCGCTGGTCTCGCCCATGCCGGGGTGCTTGGCGAGCGCGCTCGGGGCGGCGTTGAGCACGGCCGCCAGGCTGCCGAAGCGCCTGATGAGGCTATGCGCCAGCGGCTTGACGTCGCGGCGGGGGATCGCGGTCATCAGCAGGTATTCGATCACTTCGTGGTCGGCCAGCGCCTCGGTCCCGCCGTCGAGCAGCCGTTTGCGCAGGCGGGCGCGATGGCCGGACGAATCATTGCGGCCGGCATCGTCCACGGCATCCCGTTCAGGAAAGAGATCGCTTGCTTCGGCCATGGCACCCGGAACGTGAGGCAGGGCTGCTGCATTGCCTTTCTTGGGCGATCCACGCAAGTGAGGGGAAATGGCGGCGGACCAGGCAGAGCTTACCGAGGAACCGGACCGGACCATCCCGCCGGCGCGGCGGCGGTGGCAGTTCGTGCTCGCCGGTGCGGCGCTGCTCCTCGCCCTGGCCGTCGCCTTTGCCTGGGCCTCGCGCGAGAAGCTTGCCGACGATTTCCTCGCAGCCCGGTTGCGCGAGCTGGGCCTGCCGGCGACCTACGAGATCGAACAGGTCGGGGTGGAGCAGCAGGTCCTGCGCAATATCGTGATCGGCGATCCGCGGCATCCCGACCTGACGATCGAGCGGGCCGAGGCGCAGATCGAGTACCGCTTCGGCCTCCCGGCGATCGGCCGGATCACCGTCACCCGCCCGCGGCTCTACGGGTCCTGGCGGGGCGGAAAACCGAGCTTCGGCAGCCTCGACAAGGTGCTGTTCGCCGAAACGGCCCCCAGGCAGCCCTTCCGCCTGCCCGACCTCGACGTCGGCATCGTCGACGGGCGCGGCCTGCTCGAGACCGATTCGGGACCGGTGGGGCTCAAGCTGGTCGGGGCCGGGAAACTGCGCGGCGGGTTCTCGGGCACGCTGGCGGCGATTGCGCCCGAAGCTGCGGTTTCGGGGTGCCGCCTGCGCCGCGCCACGCTCTACGGGACGGTGAGCGTCACCGGCGAGAAGCCGAGCTTCGCCGGGCCGGTGCGCGTCGCCGGCGGCGCCTGCCCCGATGGCGTGATGTTCGAGCAGGTCGGCCTGCGGATCGACGGCACGCTCGACCGGGGGCTTGACGGCGGCGAGGCGACGCTCGGCCTGGAGACCGGCGCGCTGGGCGGTTCGGGCCTGACCATGGCCGCGCTGAAAGGCACGGGCAAGGTCACCTACCGCAAGCAGGCCTTGACCGCGCGCTACGACCTCGCGGCGCAAAGCCTGGCCGCCTCCTCGTTCGGGGCCGGGGTGCTGCACGCCGAAGGCTCGCTCCGCTCGCAGCACGGATTGGGCCGAATCGAGGTCGACGGCACCCTCGACGGTGAGCGGCTGGCGCTGGGCCAGGACCTCGACGCTGCGCTCGCCCGTGCCGAGAAGGCCGGTGCGGATACGCTCGCCGCTCCGCTGCTGGCCCAGTTGAGAGCCGCGCTGCGGCGCGAGGCCCCGGGGAGCAAGCTCACCGCCGGCTACCTCGCGCGGATGACCGGCGAGGGGCTGGCGCTCACCGTGCCCCAGGCCAGCCTGCAGGGCGGCAGCGGGCAGGTCCTGCTGGCGGTCTCCCGCTTTCAGCTGGTGCCGGGTGGAGGCCCGGATGGCGGCAGGGTGCCTCAGCTCTCGGGCAACCTGATGACCGGCGGCGCCGGCCTGCCGCAGATCTCCGGACGGATGGAGCGGCCCAGCGGCGGCGAGGCCGTGCTGCGGCTCGCCATGGCGGACTACCGCGCCGGAGCTTCGCGCCTGGCGGTTCCCTCGCTGACCCTGGCCCAGGGCAGGGGCGGGGCGCTCGGCTTCGTCGGCCGCGCGGTGCTGAGCGGGCCCTTGCCGGGCGGCGCGGCGACCAACCTGGCCGTGCCGATCGACGGCAACTGGTCGGGCGCGGGTGGGCTTTCGGTCTGGCGGCGCTGCACCCCGGTCGGCTTCGACCGGCTGGCCCTGGCAAACCTGACCATCGAGCGCCGCAATGTGACGCTCTGCCCGCCGCCGGGCGGGGCGATCGTCCGCTCCACCGGCAGCGGCACGCGGATCGCCGCGGGCGCGACCGGCCTCGACCTGGCGGGACGGCTCGGCTCCACGCCGATCCGGATCGCCAGCGGCCCGGTCGGCTTCGCCATGCCCGGAGCGCTTTCGGCCAGGGCGGTGGACATCGCGCTCGGCCCGGCGGCGACGGCCAGCCGGTTCCGCCTGAGCAACCTGACCGCCCAGGTCGGCCCAAATTTCACGGGGGACGTGGCCGGCAGGTTCGACGGCACCGACATGCGCCTCGCCGCCGTGCCGCTCGATCTGCTCGGGGCGCAGGGCTCGTGGCGCTATGCCGGCGGCGTGCTGTCGATCGCCGACGGCACCTTCCGCCTGATCGACCGCCAGCCGCTGGCCCGGTTCGAGCCGCTGAATGCCTCGGGCGGGACGTTCACGCTCAGAAATAACGTGATCGATGCCAATGCCTTGATGGCCGAACCGACCAGCGGGCGCGAAGTCGTGCGCGCGGTCGTCCGCCACGATCTCGGCAGCGGGCGGGGCCGGGCGGACCTGACCGTCCCCGGCATCGCCTTCGACGGCAAGCTCCAGCCCGTCGCGCTGACCCGGCTCGCGCTCGGCGTGGTCGCCAATGTCGCCGGCGCGCTCCGCGGCGAGGGCACGATCCAGTGGAACGAGGCCGGCCAGACCAGCAGCGGGCGCTTCACCACCGACGGGCTCGACTTCGCGGCGGCCTTCGGCCCGGTGAAGGGCGCCGCGGGCACGATCGTCTTCACCGACCTCCTGAACCTCGTCACCGCGCCCGACCAGCGGCTGCGGATCGCCTCGATCAACCCGGGGATCGAGGCGACCGACGGCGAGCTGCGCTATGAGCTGCGGCCCAATTCCCAGCTCGCGGTGCTCGGCGCGCGCTGGCCGTTCCTCGACGGGACGCTGACGCTGGACCCCACCGTCATGAACCTCGGGACCGACGAGACGCGCCGCTACACCCTGCGGGTCGAGGGGATCGAGGCCGCCAAGTTCGTCGAGCGGCTCGATCTCGGCAACATCACCGCCACCGGCAGGTTCGACGGGCTGCTGCCGCTGGTCTTCGATCAGAACGGCGGGCGGATCGAGGGCGGGGCGCTGACCTCGCGGCCGCCGGGCGGCTCGGTCTCCTATGTCGGGGCGCTCAGCTACAAGGACCTCTCGACCATGGCCAATTTCGCCTTCGAGGCGCTGAAGGCGCTGAACTACAAGGAGATGCGGATCGGCATGGACGGGGCGCTGGCCGGCGAGATCGTCACCCGCGTCCGCTTCACCGGGGTGACCCAGGGCGAGGGGACCAGGCAGAACTTCCTGACCAAGCGGATCGCGGGCCTGCCGATCCAGTTCAACATCAACATCCGCGCCTCGTTCATCGAGCTGATCGGAGTGGTGAAGCGGACCTACGACCCCGCCTATATCAAGGACCCGCGCGAGATCGGCCTGCTCGACGCCCAGGGCCGGCCCGTCGCGCCCGGTGCTCCGTCGCCTCCTACGGCGCCTGCGATCAAACCCCAGGATATTCAGCCTTCAGACAGCGAGAAAAGTCCATGACAGTGCCTGAATTGACCGGAGCCGGTTCGGCTGCGACAAGTCCGTCGATGAGCGAATTGAGGCAAAGGTCCGGCTGGCGCGCCGTTCGCGCCGTGATGGTGCTGGCGGCGGGCTCGCTGGCGATTTCGGGCTGCATCTCGGTCAACGCGCCGGACAAGCCGATCGTCATCGAGCTCAACATCAACATCAAGCAGGAAGTGGTCTACCGCCTCGCGTCTGACGTTCAGAACAACATCGAGGCGAACCCGGGGATTTTTTGACGATGCGCAAGATTTTGACCCTAGCCGCCGCGGCAACAGCGGCATTCGGCGCCCTGAGCGCGACCGCGGCCTATGCCCAGCGCGACCCGGCCTATGCCGCCGCGCGCGCCGCGGGCGAGATCGGCGAGAAGATGGACGGCTATCTCGGCTTCGTCGGCACGCCCAGCCCGGCGGTTCGCGCCATGGTCGAGGACCTCAACATCAAGCGCCGCGCCAACTACACCGAGCGCGCCCGCGCCACCAATGCCACGGTCGAGGAATATGCGCTGACGCAAGGCTGCGTGCTGATCGCCCGCACCGTGCCGGGGGAAAAGTATCAGGCGCCGGGCGGCGGCTGGCAGACGCGCACCGCCGCGGCGCCGCAGCGCGACAGCCGGTGTCCGTAGCCTGATTCCTCCCCGCGCCTGTCTCGGGGAGCGGGCCGGCGCGAGACAACTTCCCCACCCCGGTTGACTCGGCAATACCCCTTGCCTAAGGGGGCGGCGCCCTCGGCGGGGAGCCGTTTGAGCGTGCCGTAACTTCCACTCGGAGATGCTGGCATGAGCGACGAACAACCCGCCCGAGACCCTATCGGCGAAGATGCGCGGATCGACGCGCTCGATGAGCGGCTGAAGGCCGCCAAAGAGCGCGAAGCGGAGCGCAGCAAGCCGTCCGGGGGCGCGGAAGCCGATGCGAACTATCGCCTCGGGAGCCGCGTCCTTGCCGAGCTGATCGGGGGTATCGGAGGCGGTGCGTTCGTCGGATGGGTCATCGACCACTTCGCCGGAACGTCGCCCTGGGGCCTGTTGGCGGTGTTGTTCCTCGGAATCTTCGTCGCCTTCAGGAACATCATCCGGATTTCCAACCGGCGCCCCGACTGATCCCGAGCCTGCAACGGTTTTGGCAGGGAACATGAAGGGTGCCGCCGCGCATGTGCAACGAGGCGCATGCAGCCAGATCTGAGGACTAAAGCGTGGCCGAGCAGGGCAAAGTCGACCCGATGCACCAGTTCATGATCGAGCCGATGTTCGGCACCGGTCACTGGGAAATCGCCGGCTACAACGTCGCCTTCACCAATTCCGCGCTGTGGATGGCGATCACCACGCTCGCGCTGCTGGTGTTCGTCTGGGGCGGGATGAAGCGCCAACTGGTCCCCGGCCGCTGGCAGATGGCGGTCGAATCGATGACTGGCTTCATCGACGGCCTGCTTGCCGCGAACATCGGCCCGGCGGGCAAGAAGTACGTGCCGTACATCTTCTCGCTGTTCATGTTCATCCTCTTCGCCAACGTCCTCGGCCTGCTGCCGCTGGGCCTCGTCGGCGTCCATCCCTTCACCTTCACCAGCCATTTCAGCGTGACCGGGGTCCTCGCGATCCTGTCCTTCGCGATCGTGCTGATCGTCGGGTTCTGGCGCCACGGCCTCCACTTCTTCTCGCTGTTCGTGCCGCACGGCACGCCGATCTGGCTGATGTGGCTGATCCCGGTGATCGAGCTGATCTCGTTCCTGGTCCGCCCCTTCAGCCTCGCGCTGCGACTGTTCGTGGCGATGATGGCCGGCCACGTCCTGCTGGAAGTGCTCTCCAGCTTCGTGATCGGCTCGGGCAACTCGGGCCTGCTGTGGGGCACCGTGGTCGGCATTCCCAGCTTCATCCTGATGGTCGCCATCTGCGCTCTCGAAGTGCTGGTCGCCGGCATCCAGGCCTATGTCTTCGCGCTGTTGACCTCGCTGTATCTCAACGACGCCGAGAACCTTCACTGAGTTTCAAGTACCTGTTTCAACCAACCGATTTCTAAAGGAGTTTTACCATGGAACCTGCAAGCGCCAAGCTCATCGGTGCCGGTCTCGCTGCCATCGGCGCCGGCATGGCCGCCATCGGCGTGGGCAACGTCTTCGGCTCGTTCCTCGAGTCCGCGCTGCGCAACCCCGGCGCCGCCGACGGCCAGCAGGGCCGCCTGTTCATCGGCTTCGCGGCCGCCGAGCTTCTCGGCCTGCTCTCGTTCGTCGTCGCGATGATCCTGATCTTCGTCGCCTGATCGATCGATACTGAATAACCGGCCGGGCCGATCCTTCGCGGATCGCCCGGCCGGATCAAGACCGGATACCCAGATGCCTCAAATCGCGCAGCTATCCGAGACTTTCGCCGGCCAGGTTTTCTGGTCGCTGATCTTCTTCGGGCTCATCTTCTTCATCATCGGCAAGGGCATGGTCCCCAAGGTGATGGCGACCGTTGAACAGCGCGACGGGCAGATCGCTTCCGACCTGGCCGCCGCCGAGGCGGCCCGTTCGGCGGCCGATGCCCAGGAAGAGGCCTGGCGGGTCCAGGCCAATGCCCAGCGGGCCGAGGCCCAGGCCCTGATCGCCAAGGCCAAGGCCGAAGGCGCCAAGGCGACCGAGGCCCGTCTCGCCGCCGCCGCTGCCAAGATCGACGCTCAGGTCGAAGCCGCCGATGCGCGGATCGCCGAGGCCCGCTCGGGCGCGCTCGCCGAGCTCGAAACGGTCGCGGTCGAAGCCGCCACCGACATCGCCCAGCGCGTCGCCGGTCTCAAGGTCGATGCCCGCTCGGCCAAGTCGGCGGTCAAGGAGGCTCTCAATGCCTGATATGTCGAGCCTCTACCTCCTCGCCCACGGCGCGGTCGCCGAACATGGCGCCGAAGCCGCCGAGCACGGGCCCAACCTGTTCGGCTTCGGCCCGACCTTCATCGTCGCCGCCTCGATGGGCGTGCTGGTGCTGATCGCGCTGGTCCTCAAGGTGCCCGCGATGCTCACCTCGGGCCTCGATGCCGGCATCGCCGAGATCAAGAAGCAGCTCGAGGAAGCCAAGAGCCTGCGCGCCGAGGCCGAGGCCCTGCGCGCCGAATATGCCGGCAAGATCGCCAATGCCGAAAAGGACGCGGCGGCCATGCTCGACCATGCCCGTCACGAGGCCGAGGCGATCGTCGCCAAGGCCGAGGCCGACACCACCGCGGTGATCGCGCGCCGCGAGAAGATGGCCCAGGACAAGATCGCCGCCGCCGAACGCGGGGCGGTCGACGAACTGCGCGCTCGTGCCGCCAGCGCCGCCGCCCAGGCCGCCGGCAAGCTGATCGCCGCCAAGCACGGCCCCGATGCCGACAAGGCCCTGGTCGACCAGGCGATCGCCGGGATCTGATTTCGCCTCGGGCAAGTGCCGGCAAACAAAAAACCCCCGCTTCGGCGGGGGTTTTTTGTTGCCCGGTGGGGCAGTTAAGTCCGGCCGCCTGGTCCCGACGGCCGGACTCGACCGATCAGGGCTTGGCGGCCTCGGTCGCGGCGGTGCTCGCTGCATCGCCGGCTTCGGTCGCGGCTGCGGCGGCCGTGCTGGCGGCTGCGGCGGCATCGGTGGCGGCGTCGGCGGCTTCGGTCGCTGCTTCAGCGGCTTCGGTCGCGGAACCGGCGGCTTCTTCCTTCTTCGCGCAGGCCGACAGGGCCAGAGCGGCGCCGAGCGCCGCGAGAACTACGGTTTTCTTCATGTCCAACTCCCTTCAGTGGGAGTTGGAAGCTAGCGAAGATGCGGCCCTTGGCAATTGCATTTTTCACAAGGGAATGTAGGCGGCCATGCCGCTCCCTCGCGCCGTGTCAGAAGCCGTTCTTGGCTTCGCGCAGCGCGGCGAAGGTCGCCACCGCGTCCCCGAGCTTCCCACCCATCTCGGCCCACCGCGCCTGCAGGGCGGGATCATCGGCGCGCAGGAACGGGTTGGTCGCCAACTCGCGCTGCAGCGTGAACGGCACGGTCGGAACGTCGTGCTCGCGGGAGCGGGCGATGTCCGCCGCATAGTCCTGCAGTTCGGCGTTGTCGGGATCGGCATGGAGGGCGAAGCGCGCGTTCGCGGCGGTGTACTCGTGCGCGCAATAGAGCACGGTTTGCGGGGGCAGGGCCTTGAGCCGCTTGAGGCTCGCCCAGAACTGCGGGGGAGTGCCCTCGAACATCCGGCCGCAGCCCAGCGCGAAGAGCGAATCCCCGACGAAGGCGATCCCGGCGGCGGGGAGGTAGTAGGCGATGTGGCCCAGGGTGTGCCCGCCGACGTCGATCACCTCGGCCTCCCAGTCGCCCAGGCAGACGAAGTCGCCGTGCTTCACCGTGCGGTCGATCCCGGCGATCTTCGCGGCGTCGCCTGCGGGGGCCACGATCGTGCAGCCCGTGGCGGCCTTGATCGCCTCGTTCCCGCCGGCGTGGTCGGGGTGCCAGTGGGTGTTCCAGACGTGGGTGATCTGCCAGCCCTTGTGCGCCGCCTCGCGCAGGCAGGCATCGGCGTCCGGGGTGTCGATGCAGGCGGTCTCGTTGCTTTCGGGGTCGTGGAGCAGGAACCCGTAGTTGTCGTCGAGGCAGGGGAACTGGTGGACTTCAAGCATGGCGGGGCTCCTTGCTTCGGAACATAGGGCTTGGCGGAGCGAATGCGAGCCGGAAGAAGGGTTTTCACGCGGAGCCGCGGAGGAAGAAAGTGTTTGGCGCAGAGATGCAGCGCTCGCGGCGAAGCCGCCTTTAAAATCGCGCCTGCGGCGCCTTCCTTCTCCGCGTCTCCGCGTGAATCAACGTGAATCAAAAAGCCCGCCCGGATCGCTCCGGGCGGGCCTTCGTGCAACGCAGCCTTGCGGCCGGAAGCTTACTGCTTGGCCTTGAGGGCCGCGCCGAGGATGTCGCCCAGCGAGGCGCCGGCATCCGACGAGCCGTACTGCTCGACGGCTTCCTTCTCCTCGTGGAGCTGGCGGGCCTTGACCGAGAAGTTCGGCTTCTTCGAGCGGTCGAAGCCGGTGATCATCGCGTCGAACTTCTGGCCGACCTGGAAGCGGTCCGGACGCTGCTCGTCGCGGTCGCGGCCGAGGTCCGAGCGCTTGATGAAGCCGGTCGCGCCGTCTTCGCCGGCCTGGACTTCCAGGCCGCCGTCGCGGACTTCGAGGACCGTCACGGTGACGACGTCGCCGCGCTTGAGCGAACCGGCCGACTGGGCCGAAACGCCGCCGGCCGCCGGGGCGCCCTTTTCAAGCTGCTTCATGCCGAGGCTGATGCGCTCCTTCTCGACGTCGACGTCGAGCACGACGGCCGAGATCTGCTCGCCCTTGCGGTGCAGCGCCAGCGCGTCCTCGCCCGAGATGCCCCAGGCGATGTCCG
>JASGGH010000077.1:0-13571 GCA_047605105.1 Novosphingobium sp.
CCGTTCTCGGTCATGAGCGGCATGTCGCCCATGTAGACGTCCTGCTCCTTGATATCGAGGACCGAGCGGGTCTCGGTCTCGGCGTCCACTTCGAACACGATCAGGCGCAGCGTGACCTTCATCGGCGCGGCATAGGTGATCCCGCGCTGGCGGCACTCGGTGGTGTCGTACTTGGGGTCTTCCAGCTCGTAGTGGACGAAGTCCAGCTCGCTGGTGCCGGCGAAGTCGCGGATCGGGAAGACCGAGCGCAGGGTCTTCTCCAGGCCCGAGACATAGCCCGTCGCCGGGTTCGAGCGGAGGAACTGCTCGTACGATTCGCGCTGAACCTCGATGAGGTTCGGCATCTGCACGACTTCGTGGATGTCGCCGAAGATCTTGCGGATGCGCTTCTTGGCCGAAGCGCGCGGGGTCGGGAGGGGCTTGGTCGCCATGGAGGGGTGCTGCCTCTTGAGTGCGCCGGCCCCCCAACGATTCTGGGAGCCCAGCAGAAAATTCGTGCCACGCGCGGCGGTGGCCCATCGGACGCCAAAAAGGCCGCACGGCACACATCTCCCGAAGGGACAGCCAGCAGCCTGTTGCGTCAGATGGTGTTCGAAGGCTTCCTTCCTGAACCGATCCCCGCGCATGGACCGGTCTTGCTCGAAGCACTGCGAGGGCCGCGATATAGGATGAGGGCGGCGCGAAGTCAAACGGTGTGGCCAAGGCGCGGGCCTCTTGCGATAGGGCCGGCATGTCCGAAAAATTCGATCACATCCGCGGCGACCGCACCGGCCTCCGGATTCCCGCCCACGCCGAAGCCTTCGCGGCCGACGGCGCGGCCTTTCTGACGCAGGCGTTTCGCCGGTTCGGCTCGCTCGCGGCCGACAATGCCGTCGCCCGGATCGTCGGCCTGGAGCATTGCCCCGGCGGCAGCACCGGAGCCAAGCTGTTCCTAACGGTCGAGTACGCGAAGCCCGACCCGGCGCTGCACACCCGGCTCTTCGTCAAGTTCTCGCGCGATTTCGACGATCCCCGCCGCGACCGGCAGCGCACCGAGATGAAGAGCGAGGCGCCGTTCATGGCCCTGTCGCGCCTGCCCGGCTTTCCGATTCGCGTGCCGGCGGCTTATTTCGCCGACTATCACGACGAAACCGGGACGGGCCTCGTGATCACCGAGCAGGTGCCCTATGGCCAAGGCGGGATCGAGCCGCACCGCCGCAAGACGCTCGATCACCGGACCATGGAGAGCCCGCTCGAATATTACCGCGCGATCGTCACCGCCCTCGCGCGGCTGGCGGGGGCGCACAAGTCGGGGCGGCTGGCGCCCGACGTGGCCGGCGAGTTTCCCTTCGACCTGACCGGCTCGCTCGATGCGATCGGCTATTCGACCGACGAGCTGGATCGCGAACTGGCCCGCTGCGCCGATTTCGCCCGGCGCGCGCCGCAACTGCTGCCTCCCGAAGTCGGCGAAGCCTTCTCGGCCAAGCTGGCCGCCGACGCCTGGCTGATCCGCGACCACGAGGCGGAGATCCACCGCGCCCTGACCCGCGACCCGGACATGATCGCGCTGTGCCACTGGAACGCGCATATCGACAATTGCTTCTTCTGGCGCGACGCGGCGGGCGGGCTCGCCTGCGGGCTCATCGATTGGGGCAGGGTCGGCCAGATCACCCTGGGCGCGGCGCTATGGGGCGGGCTCTGCGCGGCGCACCACGATATATGGGATCGGCACCTCGGCGAGCTGCTGGCGCTGTTCGTGGAGGAATATCGTGCGGCCGGCGGCCCGCCGATCACCGTAGCGGCGCTGGAGGACCACCTGTCGCTGCACATGGCGGCGATGGGGGTGGCCCGGTGCCTGGCCTTTCCCGAGGTCATCGAGTTCCGCCTGCCCGAATGCGTGAACGCCGACGGCCCGCTCGACCCGATGTTCGAGCCCGTCGCGGTGGATGCGGCGCGCAATTGCCGCCAGGTCTATGTCAACCTGCTGCAATATTGGCGGCGGCGCGATTTCGGGGCAGCGGTCAAGCGCCTTGCCGGCAAGGCTGCTTGAGGAACGATTTCGATATTCGACATCGCAATCGATGTCCTGTCGAATATCGGTGGGTTCGACTGGCGAACTGCTCGGCTACGATGCCGGCGTCCCCGCGGCCGAGGACCGACCGGCTCAGAACACGCCCGGGATCAGCCGCCAGCGCACCTTCGCCATGTAGGCGCGGTAGGCCGGGTCTTCGCCGAGCAGGCGCTCCTCGGCCAGCAGGCGGAGGATCTGCGCGGTCCAGCCGATCGCGTAGATCGCCAGGTTGTAGGGCGAGAACATCAGCCCGAGCACGCCGATGTGGACGGCGAGGTAGCCCGCATACATCGGGTGGCGCATGAAGCGGTAGCAGCCCGAGATCTTGATCCCGCGGTTGGCCGGGGTGATCCCGAACGAGCGGCGCAGGATCAGCTTGGCCCAGGCCTGCCAGCAGTTGCCGAAGAACACCAGGAACAGCGCGGCCCCGGCGACATGCGGATAGGGGTCCTCGTTGGGAATGATCAGCAGCGGCGCCAGCGTGGCGGTGGAGGCGAGCATCCAGTCGCCCAGCCGCAGCGAGATCGCCTCGGTCGGGCGGCGGACCAGCGTGAACAGCATCACCGCGGTTTCGGACACCATCACCGTCCAGGCGTAGGCGTTGGGCGAATTGAACATCCGCCAGGCGAAGACCGCCCAGACCGCGAGAATGACGAACTGCTCGACCCGGTCGAGCACCCGCGGCTGCAGCAGGAAGGCGTGCCGGGAAGAGGTGGGGGCAGTGGTGTCCATCGGGAGAGCACTAGTGAAACAGGGTTAAGAAGGCGTTAGAACGGCGCGCTTCCTTGACATCCCGCCCGCTTCCGCTATTGGCCCGCCCCGACCGGCGGTTTTGCCGCGGGTCATCCGTCCGAGACAGTTGGTGCGCCGGATCTGCCGGGGCTTAATTTCCAGCCTAGACGGGGAAAAGAGATTTCACGGTCGGCCCCTCCCGGGGATGCCGTGCCTTAATCCGCGTTCCGGCGCGCTCCTTCCCCTCTCAACGGACTCGCCTCTGGCGCGCATGCGCCAGGGACAACGTAGCCGGTCGCCTGGAGCTCGCTCCTTGCGGCCATTGTGAAGGAGTAAGGCATGGATCGTTCGCAGAAAGCCGAATCGGTCGCATCGCTCAACGCGGTCTTCAACGAGGTCGGCGTGGTGGTCGTCACCCGCAACCTCGGCATGTCGGTGGCCCAGTCCACCGCCCTGCGCGGCAAGATTCGCGATGCCGGTGCGTCGTACAAGGTTGCGAAGAACCGTCTTGCCAAGCTTGCCATCAAGGACACGAACTATGAGGGGCTCGACGAGTTCCTCACCGGTCCGACGGCGATCGCCACTTCGGTCGATCCCGTCGCCGCCGCCAAGGCGGTCGTGGACTTCGCCAAGACGAACGACAAGATCGAGATCGTCGGCGGTTCGATGGGCACGCAGGTTCTGAACGCGGAAGGGATCAAGGCGCTCGCCTCGATGCCGTCGCTCGACGAACTGCGCGCAAAGCTTGTCGGCCTCGTTCAGGCTCCCGCGACGAAGCTCGCTCAGCTCTCGACCGCTCCGGCGGCCAAGCTGGCGCGGGTCTTCGGCGCCTACGCCGCCAAGGACGCTGCCTAAGACGGCTCAACGATTTTCGGGGCTTCGGTCCCGACCCAACATCTAGGAGTGAACATCATGGCTGACATCGCCAAGCTTGTTGAAGAACTTTCGAAGCTGACCGTCCTTGAGGCGGCCGACCTTGCCAAGGCCCTCGAAGAGGCCTGGGGCGTTTCCGCGGCTGCGGCCGTGGCCGTGGCCGCTGCCCCGGCCGGTGGTGGCGACGCTGGCGCCGCTGCCGAAGAGAAGACCGAATTCGACGTCATCCTGACCGGCGACGGCGGCAAGAAGATCCAGGTCATCAAGGAGGTCCGCGCGATCACCAACCTGGGCCTGACCGAAGCCAAGACCCTGGTCGAGAGCGCCCCGAAGGCGATCAAGGAAGGCGTCAACAAGGCCGAGGCCGAAGAGATCAAGAAGAAGATCGAGGAAGCCGGCGGCACTGTCGAGATCAAGTAATCTGGCTCGATCCAGTAATTGGTCTCGGTTGCTTGAAGCACCGATCTTCGGAGCGATCCGAAACGGAAGGGCGGGGCCGCGAGGCTCCGCCCTTTTCGTTTCGAGTCGAGATGGCAGGCTCGCGGGGTAGCCGATAGAGGCCCTACAGGCGGGCGCCCGGGTCACACCGGATTGAAAGCTCACGTCTAAGCCAGCATCTCCTCGACGATCGCCGCCAGGTCGTCGCAGACCGCGGTCGGTGGGGGATCGATCAGCTTCTCCGCGCCGGGCTGGTACTTGCCCGTGCGCACCAGCACTCCGCGCATGCCCGCCGCCATGGCCCCGCCGACGTCGCTTTCGACATCGTCGCCGATCATCATCGCCTCGTCGGCTGGGCAGTCGATGCTCGCCAGCGCGGCGTGGAAGAACTCGGCGGCGGGCTTGCCCAGGATCACCGGTTCCACCCCGCTGGCGAAGGCCAGGGCCTGGACGAAAGGGCCGGCATCGAGGCTGAGGCCGCCGTCGGCGTCGCGGAACATCCGGTTGTTGGCGAGCGCGAGCAGGGCCGCGCCCGCGTCGAGCGCGCGGAACGCGCGGTTGAGCGCGGCATAGGTGAAGGTATCGCCGGCATCGCCGACCACCACGGCCTCGCGGCCTCCCGGCGGAAGGTCGGCGAAGTCCTCCTCGAGCGCGGGATGGACCAGCAGGTGGGGAGTGAGCCCCTCGGCCTCGATCATCCGCCGCGCCGCCACGGCGGGGGTGACCAGTTCCTCGGGCGCGACCTCAAGCCCCATGCCGAGCAGCTTGGCGTAGAGCGCGCGGTAGGGGGTGCGGGTGGTGTTGGTCAGGAAGCGCAGGGCCAGGCCGGCCTCGCGCAGCCGGGCGACCGCCTCGATCGCGCCGGGTAGGGGCGTGCCGCCGACGTAGATCACGCCGTCGAGATCGAGCAGAACGGCTTTGACCTCGGCCATCGCGCATCTCCGGCTTGTTGCGGTGCAGCATAGCCTACACCCATGCGGCGTTCGTCGCAAATGGTGGTCGATCTTGTCGGGCAGTCATCTTCGGTTCAGGATGCGAGGATAGATTTCGCCCGCAAGCAGATTTCCAGGAGGCCTTTCGATGCGCAAGCTTCATGCCGCCCTTGTCGCCGCCGGGGGCCTCGCCCTCGCTGCCGGCACCGCTTATGCCGCGGGCAAGCTCAACACGATGAACGTCGCGCTGCCCGACGGCTCGGTCGCGCAGATCCAGTACGAGGGCAATGTCGCGCCCCGGGTCGCGATCCTCCCGCAGGCGGCGTCGGATCCCTTTGCCGAGATGGACCGCATGCAGGCGGAGATGCAGGCCCGGCACCAGGCGATCATGGCCCAGGTCGCGGAAATGCAGGCGCGCACCCAGGCCCAGGTCCAGCAGCAGCTCGCCGCCGCGCAGCAGGGCAGCGCCGGCGTTCCGGGTCGGATCGTGGTCTCGACCGATGCGCCCGCGGGCTCCTACAGCTTCGTCTCGGTTTCGACCACGACCTCGGGCAACGGCTGCACTCAGACGATCGAGACCCGCTCCGACGGCACGGGCGCCGAGCCCAAGGTCACCCGCACCAGCGCCGGCGATTGCAGCGCGGTGCAGAAGGACGCGGCGCCGGCCCCGGCTCCCAAGGCTCCCGCAGTTTCGCCCACGCAAGCGCGGATGCCCGGCCGGACGACCTGACCGTTACGGCTTAGCGCAGCAGGCTGTTCTCTGCGATCCACACCGTCCGCAGGCGGCGGTTTTCGATCAGCCAGTCGCCGCCGACCTTGTGGAAGCTATCGACGTAGAACCCGTTGTGGTCGAGACCCGCCGGGTGATCGGCCTTCTGCGGGATCGGCGATGGCGACCCGGGCCTTGTGTTCCCCATCCGTCATTCGGCGTCGGTCACTTCTGGGTCGCGAGGTAGTCGATCACCGCCTTGCGCCTGGCCGGATCGGGCATGCCGGGGAAGACCATCTTGGTGCCGGGCACGTCCTGCATCGGCGCGGTCAGCCATTTGTCGAGCTCTTCGGGGGTGAGGACCTTGCCCCAGGCCTTCAGCGCATCGGAATAGGCATAGCCGGGCAGGGTCCCGGCCTTGCGCCCGACCACGCCGTGCAGGCTGGGGCCGACCCCGTTCACCCCGGGCTTGACCGTGTGGCACGAGACGCATTGCATGAAGGCCTGGGGCGGTTCGGCGCCGGTCGGGGCCGGGGCGGCTTCGCCCGTGGCCGTGCCTCGATCCGCCGCGGGCTCGTTGGAACTGCCGCAGGCCGCGAGGCTCGCCAGACCGAGAACCGCCACTACGAACCGAACCTTGCGCATGTCATGTACCCCTGTCGTCGGCCTTCCATGCCGTTCCCGGTGGAAGAGGTCAACGCGGGGGCCGGCGCACTTTGCGACCAAGCATTCGTGGATGCCGGTCCGGTCCGCCGGTAGCCTCGCCGGAAAGACAGCAGCGAGGTGGGTGATGTCCGAACTTCTCTCTGCTTCCTCCGCGCCTCTGCGTGAACCCCTTTCCCATCCCACGGTTATCGTTGTCGCCTGTCGTCAAGCCGCCTATCCATCGGCGCGTTCATGACCGCCGCCTCTCCCTTCCGTGCCGAGCTCCGCGCCACCCTGGCGATTGCCGGGCCGCTCGCGCTCGCCAACCTGCTGCAGATGGCGATCGGCGCGACCGACGTGATCTTCGTCGCGCGGCTGGGGCAGGAATCGCTGGCGGCTTCGGCGCTGTCGGTGTCGATCTTCATGCTGATCTCCTGGGCGCTGTCGGGCCTGACCGGCGCGGTCGCGCCCTTGATCTCGGCCGAGCGCGGGGCCGGGCGGCACGCGGTGCGCGAGATCCGGCGCTCGATGCGCATGGCGCTGTGGCTGGCGGTGATCAGCGGCGGCCTGGCCATGACGGTCGGCGGTTTCGGCGAGACGATCATGCTGGCGACGGGCCAGCAGCCCGGCGTCGCGGCCAAGGCCGACCGGTTCCTCGACATCATCTGCTGGGCGATTCCGCCGATGATCGCGGCCAACGTGCTGCGCACCTTCGTCTCGGCGATGGGCCGGCCGATCTTCGCCACCGCGATCACCGCGCTGGCGATCCTGGTCAACGCGCTGGCCAACTGGGCGTTCATCTACGGCCACTTCGGCCTGCCGGCGATGGGCCTGGAAGGCTCGGCCTTCGCGACCGTGGTGACGGGGGTGGCCACGGTCCTGGCCTATGTCGCCGCGATCCGGTCCGACCGGCACCTGCGGCGCTACCATCTGTTCGGGCGCTGGTGGCGGCCCGAATGGCAGCGGCTGCGTGATATCCTGCGGATCGGCCTGCCGATCGCCCTGATCGTCGTGGCCGAGGGCGGCTTCTTCAGCGCGGCGGGCTTCCTGATGGGCCGGATCGGCGCGGCCGAGCTGGCCGGGCACACCATCGCCTTGCAGATCGCCGCGCTCACTTTCCAGGTGCCCTTCGGGGTCGGCCAGGCCGCGACGATCCGCGCCGGCTTCCACTACGGCGCGCGCGACCGCGCCGGGATCGGCCGGGCGGGCTGGGCGGCGGTGATCGTCGCCTTCGGCTTCTCCTTCGTCGCCGCGGCGGTGATGGTGCTGTTCCCGAGGGCAGTCCTGGGGATCTACGTGCAGATCAACAACCCGGCCAATGCGGTGATGGTCGGCCTGGCGATGCAATACCTGCTCGTCGCCGCGGCCTTCCAACTGTTCGACGGGATCCAGGCGGTCGCCGCCGGGCTCCTGCGCGGGCTTCAGGACACGCGGGTGCCGATGGTCATGGCGCTGTTCGGCTACTGGATCGTCGGGTTCGGCACGGCGATCTGGCTCGGCTTCTATACGCCCTGGGCGGGAATCGGCGTATGGATCGGCCTCGCGGTGGGCCTCGTCGCGACCTCCGCCCTGCTGCTCTGGCGCTGGCACCGGCGCGAGGCATTGTCCCTCGTCCCGGCCTGAAGTCACGAGGCGTCGCCTCGTCCCAAGGCTCCCGCGCTTCACGCCAGCATCATTTATTTCCGCTTGAGCCTCCTTGACGGCGCATGAACCGCGACCCATATGCGCGCCGCTGGCACTCGCCATGAGGGAGTGCCAATTCGTTTCGTTACCTGCAAAGGGAGAAGGTTATGGGTTTCCGTCCGCTGCACGATCGCGTGCTCGTGCGCCGCGTCGAAGCTGAAGAGAAGACCGCCGGGGGCATCATCATCCCCGACAGCGCCAAGGAAAAGCCGGCCGAGGGCGAGATCGTCGCCGTCGGCGGCGGCGCCAAGGCCGAAGACGGCAAGGTCACCCCGCTGGACGTCAAGGCCGGCGACCGCGTGCTGTTCGGCAAGTGGTCCGGCACCGAGGTCAAGATCGACGGTGAAGACCTGCTGATCATGAAGGAAAGCGACATCCTCGGCATCATCGCCTGAGTGACCGTCCAACCTCAAATCTGACATTCAAAGGAACATACAATGGCTGCCAAGGACGTACGCTTTTCGCGCGATGCGCGTGAACGCATTCTCGCCGGTGTCGACATTCTCGCCAATGCGGTGAAGGTCACCCTGGGCCCCAAGGGCCGCAACGTCGTGATCGACAAGAGCTTCGGCGCGCCGCGCATCACCAAGGACGGCGTCACCGTCGCCAAGGAGATCGAGCTCAAGGACAAGTTCGAGAACATGGGCGCGCAGATGCTGCGCGAAGTCGCCTCGAAGACCAACGACCTCGCCGGTGACGGCACCACCACCGCCACCGTGCTGGCCCAGGCGATCGTCCGCGAGGGCATGACCTCGGTCGCCGCCGGGATCAACCCGATGGACCTGAAGCGCGGCATCGACCTCGCCGTCGCCAAGGTCGTCGAAGACCTCAAGGGCCGCTCCAAGCCCGTCGCCGGCTCTTCCGAAATCGCCCAGGTCGGCGTGATCTCGGCCAACGGCGACCGTGAAGTCGGCGAGAAGATCGCCGAGGCCATGGAGAAGGTCGGCAAGGAAGGCGTGATCACCGTCGAGGAAGCCAAGGGCCTCGAGTTCGAGCTCGACGTCGTCGAAGGCATGCAGTTCGACCGCGGCTACCTCTCGCCCTACTTCGTCACCAATGCCGAGAAGATGATCGTCGAGCTGGATAACCCCTACATCCTGATCCACGAGAAGAAGCTCGCCAACCTGCAGTCGATGCTGCCGATCCTCGAAGCCGTGGTGCAGTCGGGCCGGCCGCTGCTGATCATCGCCGAGGACATCGAGGGCGAGGCGCTCGCCACGCTCGTCGTCAACCGCCTGCGCGGCGGCCTCAAGGTCGCGGCCGTCAAGGCTCCGGGCTTCGGCGACCGCCGCAAGGCCATGCTGGGCGACATCGCCACGCTGACCGCCGGCGAGATGATCTCGGAAGACCTCGGCATCAAGCTGGAATCGGTCACGCTGGGCATGCTCGGCCAGGCCAAGAAGGTCACGATCGACAAGGACAACACCACGATCGTCGACGGCGCCGGTTCGGCCGACGAGATCAAGGGCCGCGTCGAGCAGATCCGTTCGCAGATCGAGCAGACCACTTCGGACTACGACCGTGAGAAGCTGCAGGAGCGCCTCGCCAAGCTGGCCGGCGGCGTTGCCGTCATCAAGGTCGGCGGCGCCTCGGAAGTCGAGGTCAAGGAGCGCAAGGACCGCGTCGACGACGCGCTGCATGCGACCCGCGCCGCGGTCGAGGAAGGCATCGTCCCCGGTGGCGGCACCGCGCTGCTCTATGCTACCAAGGCCCTCGAAGGCCTCAAGGGCGCCAACGACGACCAGACCCGCGGCATCGACATCGTCCGCAAGGCGATCCAGGCCCCGGTCCGTCAGATCGCCGAGAACGCCGGTCATGACGGCGCAGTGATCGCCGGCAACCTGCTGCGCGAAGGCGACCAGACCCAGGGCTTCAACGCCCAGACCGACACCTACGAGAACCTCGTCGCCGCCGGCGTGGTCGACCCGACCAAGGTCGTCCGCACCGCGCTGCAGGACGCGGCCTCGGTCGCCGGCCTGCTGATCACCACCGAAGCGGCGATCAGCGACAAGCCCGACGACAAGCCGGCCATGGGCATGCCCCCGGGCGGCGGCATGGGCGGCATGGGCGGGATGGACTTCTAAGCATGTCCTGAGCGGGTCGAAGGATCCGCCGCTCAAGCCGAAGAAATCGGGGCTGGAAGGAGCAATCCTTCCGGCCCTTTTCTTTTGCCGATCATGATGATGCACCGCCGTGCACCCGCGCTTGCGCTAATTGCAATTGCTTGCGGCAGCGCCAGGAGTAGGGGCCCGCAGCCCGGCATTTCGCCGGCTCGAAAGGGCAGCATCATGCAGTCCACTGCAATGGCTTCGGACGAGTCCGAGGACGCATCCAATCCAAAGCCCTCAGTTCCGGAAACCGTGCCCTCGCCATCGGTGCGGTCGGCGTCACCTTGGCGCATCAACCCGACCAGGACAGGCTCTATGCTCCGGCTTTGCGGCTTGGCCACGGAAGTGACCGCAAATCCGGAGCGCTTCGTCGCCGAGGCTTTTTTCACATTCGGGATCGCGGTTAAGGCTCTGACAAGGGTGGATGGGGTACGGTCGCCAAGTGAAAAAGACGGGTCTCAAATCGCTGTTGTGCGGCATGGTCGCACTGGCCGGGGTCACGGCTCCGCTGGCGCCGGCCCAGGCCGACGATCTCGAAGCGGCGTTCGACCGTTCGATCGGCGTTCGTCCGGCCAAGCCGGCGGTGCCCGCCCTGCCGCGTTACCAGTCGTTCGTTCAGCAGCCGGTCTATGAGCAGCGCGCCTATTCGAGCCCGCTCGAAGCGCAGGTCGCCGCGCTCGCCAATGCCGCGCAGGGGCGGATCGGCGTGGCCGCGATCGACCTGTCGTCGGGGCGTACGCTCGCCGTTCTCGGCAGCCAGCCGTTCCCGCTCGCCAGCACCAGCAAGATCGCCGTGGTCGCGACGTTCCTCGAAGGGGTCGATCAGGGCCGCTTCCGCCTGACCGACCGGTTTCCGCTGATGATCCCGGTGGCGAGCCCCAAGTTCTCCTCGGCCGAAGCGCCTGCCAAGCCTGGCGCGATGCTCACCGCGGAACAGTTGATCGAAGCCGCGATCACCCGCAGCGACAATCATGCGACCGATGCCCTGCTCGCCGCGATCGGCGGCCCGGCCGAGGTCAACCGCTGGCTGCAGCGCGCCGGGATCACCGGCATGCGGATGGACCGGACGATCGCCACCCTGGTGCGCGATGACGGCGCGATCAATCCCGCGGTTTCGGTCGATATTCGCGATTCGGCGACGCCCCTGGCGATGACCCGGCTGCTTAGCGGGCTCTACCAGGGGCAATGGCTCAGCCCGGCGAGCCGCTCGGTCCTGCTCGGCGCGATGGGCCGCTGCGTGACCGGCAAGAACCGGATGAAGGCGCAGTTGCCCGAGGACGCGCGGATCGCGCACAAGACCGGGACGCTGAACAACACGTCGAGCGACGTCGGGATCATCGAGACTCCGGACGGGCGCGCCTTCGCCGTGGCGGTCTATACCACCGGGCAGGGCGGCAAGCCGGCCCGCGACGCCCGCATCGCCGCGATCACCCGCGCGATCTACGACGGCTACCGCGCCGAAGGCTACGGCCAGCGCCTGAGCGCGGCGCGCTGATTTTCCACTGACGTAGAAGCGGCACCGGCCCACTCCCCCGGCCCGACCACCCATAGTGTATCCTGTCGGGTGGCCGGGCCCGGGGGGAGCGGGCCGGTGCCGCATTGCTTCGGCCACGCCGAAGCAGAAAACTCAGAAAACTACTGCAAGGTAACCCTGTCGTCGTCGCCGTCGCGGCGGCCGAAGAACTGCATCAACTGGACCAGCAGCTCGCAGCGCTCGGAAATGTCGCTTGCTTCCAAGAGCGCCTGCTTGGCCGCCGCATCGAACGGGGCGATCTGCGAGACGCCGTTGATCAGCGACCGGTCGTCGAGCCGCGCGACCGAATCCCAATCGACGCCATAGCCCTGCGCCTCGGCGAAGCGCCGGGCCTCGCGCTCGAACAGCGCGCGTTCGACCGC
The DNA here is from genome assembly GCA_047605105.1 of Novosphingobium sp. GTDB lineage: Bacteria > Pseudomonadota > Alphaproteobacteria > Sphingomonadales > Sphingomonadaceae > Novosphingobium. Next base: position 12,067 of record JASGGH010000077.1, read on the forward strand.
GGCGAGGGCCTGGTCCTCGTCCTCGGGCAGCAGCTCGGCCTCGACCTGGCGGAACGGGGTGGTGACGTCGAGCTCGCGCAGGACGCGGAAGCGGCTTTCGCCTTCGAGCACCAGGTTGAAGCGCCCGTCCTCCAGCGCCTCGACCTCGCCGATCTTGCCGAGGCAGCCCACCAGGAACAGCGGGGCGCCTTCCACTGCGCGCTGGGGCTGGATCATCCCGATCCGCCGGTCGCGGGCGAGGGCATCGCCGACCATCGCCCGGTAGCGCGGCTCGAAGATGTGCAGCGGCAGTTGCAGCCCGGGGAACAGGACCGCGCCCGATAGGGGGAAGATCGAGATGCGGGTCACCCGAACCGGCCGATCATCCGAAGAGAATGGTCGAAAGCTTCCGCCGCGTCGCCGCGACCCAGGGATCCTCCAGCCCGGTCGCCTCGAAGATCTGCAGCAGCTTGGCCTTGGCCGCGCCCTCGTTCCACTCGCGGTCCTCGGCGATCATCCGCAGCAGGGTGTCGGCGGCGGCATCGCGGTTGCCCGCGGCGAAGACCGCCTCGGCGAAGGCGAGCTGGGCGTCCATGTCGGCTGGGCGCTCGGCGGCGGCGGCGCGCAGCGCGGCGAGTTCGCCGTCATCGGGCGCGTCCTTGACCAGGTCGAGCGCGGCCTTGGCGCGCTGGACCGGTGCCTCGGCGACCAGCGGCGGCGGCACCGCGTCGAGCGCGGCGGTTGCGTCATCGGTGCGGCCGGCCAGGACCAGCGCGCGGATCAGCCCGGCGTGGGCCGCAGCGCTCTCGGGCGCCATCTCGACGATCTGGGCGAAGATGCCCGCAGCCCGCTCGCCGTCGCCGGCGTCCAGCACTTCCTCGCCCATCGCCAGCAGCGGCTCGATGTCCGGCCCGGTATCGCCACCGGGCTTGATCGGCAGCTTCTCGAGCAACTGGTCGAGCATCGCCTTCAACTGCGATTCGCTGCGGGCATTGGTCAGGTCGGCGACCGGCTGGCCCTGAAACAGCGCATAGACCGTCGGGATCGAGCGCACCTGGAACTGCGCGGCGATGAACTGTTCCTCGTCGACGTTGACCTTGGCCAGGATCACGCCCTTGTCGGCATATTCGGCCGCGACTTTCTCCAGCACCGGGGTCAGCGCCTTGCACGGCCCGCACCATTCGGCCCAGAAATCGAGGATGACGAGACTGGTCATCGACGGTTCCGCCACGGTCTTGCGGAAGCGGTCGACGGCTTTCTGTTCGTCGAGGTTCAGGCCCATGCTCGCCAAGGATAAGCTCCGTTCTTGGGTTCTTGTGTCGGCGGCCAATGTGGCCCTTTCCGGCGATTTGTGAAGGGAGAATGATTCCCTGCACACAGGGCATTTTCCCCCTTGCCGGGGGCAAAACCCGCTGCTAATCGCCCGCCTCCACCCCGGGCCAGCCGCTCACCAGAGTGCAGGCCTTGGACGTTCGAGCGGGCGTAGCTCAGGGGTAGAGCACAACCTTGCCAAGGTTGGGGTCGAG
>JASGGH010000078.1:0-13339 GCA_047605105.1 Novosphingobium sp.
GAACAGGCGGCCCGCCGCGGTCCGAGGCAGCGCGACGCCCGCCGTGTCGTCGGCCGCGATCCCCCAGCGCCCGAGGTGCGCGACGACCCGCCCGGCCAGCCCGCGGTCGGGCGTGATGAGTGCCACGCGCTTCTCGGGCACGGCCAGCGCCTCGCGGATCAGCACGGCCACGGCCTGAGCCTCCTCGCCGGGATGCGCGGTCTCCATCAGCCGCACGCCGGACAGGCGCCGCTGGTCCTCGGGCAGGTCGACCCACGAGGCGCTGGCCCTGGGCGGCAGGAACAGATTCGAGATCGCCCGGCTGCGCGCCGGCGGCGCGGCGGCGAGGCCGGAACGGTGCCACGGCTGGACCTCGCCGCGGTTCACCCCCATCCGGTTGAGCAGGAGCTTGAGATGGTATTGCGGATGGGTCACCGCATCGCGCCGGCCGAAGGGCGGCTCGTCCGGCCCGGCCGGCGCCCCGGCCGTGCCGAGCGCCTCCCACACCGCGGGCTCGAGCGCGAGGTCGAGGTCGGGCAGGATCACCGCGCCTTTCGGCAGCTCGGCGACGACCCGCAGCAGCCGGGCCAGGGCCGGCGAAGCGCTGGTCACGCCGGCCGCGACGAGCGGATGGCCCGGCGGCTCGGCCTGCCAGGCCCGCGCCGCATGATCGAACAGCAGGTTGCGCCGCGTCGGCCTGTCGACCTCGCCGCGCGCTTCGAGCTCGTCCAGCCAGGCGTTCTGGACCTGGAGGAAGGTCCCGGTGCTGTCGCCCCAGTGCCGCGCCTGCTCGCCGACGATGCCCAGGACCTCCTGGCCCAGCAGGTCGCCGGGCGCGACGCCCTCGACCAGCAGCCGGTCCATCGTCCGGCCCGCCTCGAAGGCCTGGCGCAGCAGCGCCGCGCCGCGCGGGGCATCGTCGCCCTGGATGTCGCGCAGGATATGGGCCAGCCGCAGCCAGCGGCGGGTGGGATCGGCGGCGGGCGGAATCTCCGCGCCCTCCAGCAGCGGATCGAGCAGCGGCCCCAGCGTCTCGTCGAGATCGAGGTCGCCGACCACGGCCATGCGGGGCAGCAGCATGCCGCCTGTCGCGAGCCGCACGAAAGCCTCGGTCACCGTCCGCACCGCGCGCTGGCTCGGCAGCAGCAGGGTCAGCCGGGCGAGGCCCAGGTCGGGTTCGGAGTAGCGCGGGATCAGTCCGGCGACGAGCGCGTCGGCGAAACCCCGGTGCGCGGCGATGGAGTAGACCTGCGGGCCGGCCCGTTCAGGCACGCTTGAGCCAGGCCTCGGTGGGCTGGATCGCGCCAGGCTCGCCGACTTCGAACCATTCGCCGGTATGGATCAGCCCGTAGAGCCGCCCCTCCTCGATCGCGCGCTGCCAGAAGACATTGGTCGAGAACGCGCCCTCGGGCGCATCGCGGAGCAGGCGGTGCGAGACCAACTGGATGCCGGTGTAGATGAACGGCGCGATCCGCCCGGTGCGGCGGCGGGTGATCTCGCCGGTGGGCGAGAGGTGGAAGTCGCCCTTGCCGACGTAGTTGTGCGCCTGCTTGTGCGAGACCAGCAGCAGCAGCGCGTCCATCTCGTGCGGGCGCCAGGCATCGGACAGCTCGCGGAACACGTCGCGCGGGCCGTCGAGCCAGATATTGTCGCTGTTCAGGCAGAAGAACGGGTCGGGCAGGTGCGGCAGGGCGCGGACCATGCCGCCGCCGGTCTCCAGCAGCAGCGCGCGCTCGTCGGAGATGGTGATGCCCGGCGCGGCGCGCTTGGCGAGGTGGGCTTCCAGCGCATCGGCGAGGTAATGGACGTTGACCACCGCCTTGGCCACCCCGGCCTCGGCCAGGTGATCCAGGCTGTAGTCGATCAGCGGCTTGCCGGCGACGCGGACCAGCGGCTTGGGCTGGGTCGCGGTCAGCGGCCGCATCCGCTTGCCCAGCCCGGCGGCCATGACCATCGCGGTGTCGGAGGCCAGTCCCGGTCCTTGGGGCTTTTCGCTCATGCCTGGTAGGTTCCACCGCCGGCTTCGCGCAGTTCCGCGGGAATGTTGGCATCGAACCACTTCGCCACCGGCTCCAGCGCCGGGTGGGCCAGGTCGCGCTCCAGCAGGCGCCAGACCCGCGGGATCAGGTCGAGGTAGCGCGGCTTGCCGTCGCGCTTCCACAGGCGGACGAAGATGCCGACGATCTTGGCGTTCCGCTGCGCCCCGAGCCGCGCGTAGTCGGCGAGGAAGTCCTCGGCGCCGACGCCGGCCTGCCGGACATAGTGGTCGAACATCTCGGCCTCGAGGTCGGGCGAGACGTCGCGCCGCGCATCCTGCAGCAGCGAGACCAGGTCGTAGGCCGGATGCCCGACCAGGGCGTCCTGGAAATCGAGCAGCCCCTGCTCGTCGAGGCCCTCCAGCAGCATGATGTTCTCGGCGTGATAGTCGCGCAGCACCGTCACCCCGGGGCGCTGGCGCGGCAGCATCGGGCTGAGCGCATCCTGCCAGGCCCGGGTATAGCCCGCGGCGTCGACGTAGAGGTTCTGTGCCGGGCAATACCATTCGAGCAGCAGCCGCGCCTCGCGCTGGTACTCGCTCATCGAATAGTCGAGGAACGGCCCGGGCGGCAGGCGGTGGAGCTCGATCAGGGCATCGACCGCGGCGCGGTAGACCTGGCGCTCGTCGCCGGGCCAGTCGTCGAGATAGTCGCGCATGCGGCTGGTCCCGAAGTCCTCAAGCAGGACGAGCCCGCGGGCGGCGTCCTCGGCCAGGATGCGCGGCGCACGCATGCCGTTGCCGTCGAGCCACTTGGCGGCGCGCAGGAACGGCGCCGGGTCCTCGTTGGGCGGCGGGGCGTCCATCAGCATCGCGGTCCGGTCGCCCGACTTGCGGATGCGGAAATAGCGGCGGAACGAGGCGTCGCCGGCCAGCGGCTCGATGGCGCCCTCGCCCCAGCCCGCGGCGTCGAGAAACGGGGCGATGCCTTCGGGCAGTTCTGCAGGCGCTGGTGAGTCAGACATTGGGGAGACGCCCTAGCCAATCCGCCCCGCCTTCGACAATGGCGATCCGGCCCTGATCCGCAACTTCGAGCACGATCGCAAGGCAGCCCGGCTCATGCCTGAAGCCCCCGGCATGCTCGGGCCACTCGGCGATCAGCGCCGCCCCCTCGCGGTAGTCGTCGAGGCCGAGCTCCGCGGCTTCCCCGGGGTGCTGCAGCCGGTAGAAATCGGCATGGACCAGCGGCAGGCGCAGCGCGGGCGGATCGTAGACCTCGAGGATCGCGAAAGACGGCGACGGCACCTCGCCCTCATGCCCGAGCGCGGCGATGATCGCGCGGGCCAGCGTGGTCTTGCCCGCGCCGAGACCGCCCGACAGCGCGACGACGTCGCCGGGCCGGAGCCGGGCGGCGATGGCCTGCCCGAACCGCTCCATCGCGGGGAGGTCGGGGAGGGTCACGGGGCTCACGGCAGCTCGATGATCGCGGTGGTCCCCTGGCGCGGCTCGGACATCAGCTCCAGCTTGCCGCCGTGCGCGTCGATGAGCTGCCGCGCCAGCGGCAGGCCGAGGCCCTGGCGGCGCTCCACCGCCTTGCCGTCGGCGCTGAGCTTGAGGCCGTCGAGCGCCCGGGCCAGCGTCGCCGGGTCCATGCCCCGCCCGCTGTCCGAGATCACGATCCGCGCCCGGTCCTTGGTCCGGCCCAGTTCCACCAGCACCCGGCCGCCGGCGGGAGTCGCCGCGATGGCATTGTCGAGCACATGCCCGATCGCCCGCGCCAGCCGCCGCGGATCGCCCGAGATGCGCCCCGCCCCCTTGTCGCCGCGCATGTCGAGGCTGAGGCCGGCTTCCTTGATCCTGCCCGCGCGGTCCTCGACCAGCTTGGTGACGAAGGGCCAGAGGTCGATCTCCTCGCGCGCCAGCGGCAGCATGCCGGCCTCGCTCTGCGAGAGGTCGAGCACGTTCTCGATCTGCTCGCCGAGCCGCTCGACCGAGGTCAGGATCGCGCCGACATAGTCCCTGCCCTGCTCGGACAGCTCGCCGCCGATCCCTGCTGCGAGCAGCTCGGCGAAGCCGCCGATCGAGGTCAGCGGCGTGCGGAACTCGTAGCTCATGTTCGCCAGGAACCGGGTCTTCAGCGCGTCGCTCTCGGCCAGGGCGGCGTTGCGCTCGCGCAGGGCTTCCTCGGCCTTCTGCGAATCGGTGATGTCGAGCACGGTCAGCAGGCCGTTGCCGTCGGGCAGCGGCACCCCGGCGAACTCCAGCGTGCGCCCGTCGGCGAGGTGGACCCGCCCGCCGCGCTGCTTGCGGTCGAGCGTGGCGGCGCGGACCACGTCGCCCACCGCCCGGGCCTGGGGCGGCCGCTTGAGCCGCGCGCCGATCCGGTCGAGCAGGGCGTCGATCCGGGGATGGGTGTCGAGGAAATCGCTGTCGAGCCCCCAGTCCTGCGCGAAGCGGCGGTTCCAGATCTGCATCCGCCCATCAGGGGTGAACACCGCGATCGATTCGAACAGGCTGTCGAACGTCGCCGCGCGGGTCCGCAGCATCGTGTCGCGCGTGGCCGAGAGCGCGAGCTGCTCCGAACGGTCCTCGACGATCATCAGCAGCCCGCCATCGGGCGTCGGCTGGGCGACGACCCGCAAATGGGTGCCCCCGCCGAGCGGCCAGGCCTCCTCCTGCGTGGCGCTGGAGCCGAACCAGTGCGCCTTCTCGCGGCGCCAGGCGGGGAAATCCCGGGCCTCGGGCACGCGCCCGGCCTCATGCGCGATGTCGAGGAAGTGCTCGAACATCGGCGGGTTGAGCATCACCGCCGGGCCGAGCGCGAAGATGCGCTGGAACGGCTGGTTGGCGAAAGTCAGGAGGCGCTTGCTGTCGAACTGGGCGACGCCCGCCGAAAGCTGGTCGAGCATCGCCCGCTGCGCCTCGCGGAAGGCGCGGAACGAGCGGGCCAGCTCCTCCATCTCCTCGACGTCGACCGCATAGCCTGCCACGCCCTCGTCGCCCAGCGGCAGGTCGCTGACCCGCAGCGCGCGGCGCTGGCCATCGATCGTCGCGGCGACCATCCGCTCGATCGGCTGCTTGCGCGCGGCGGCCTGGAGCGCGACCTGCGCGGCGGTGAGGCCGTCGACCGCCTCGACCAGCTCGGCCCCGGACGCGACCGCCGCCTCGGCGCTGGCCGCGGCGACCGCGCGGACATAGGCCGAGTTGACCAGACGCAGCGCGCCGTCCGGCCCGCGGAACCACATCGGCATCGGCGCGGCCTCGATCAGGCCGACCAGCGCGGCGAAGTCGCCCCGCGCCCGCGAAGCCTCGGCGCGCAGCTTGACCAGCTCGCTCTCACTGTCGCTGAAGTCGAAGACCCAGACCAGCGCCGCGCCGCCCGGCGAGACCTGCGGATCGGCAAGGTGCCCGCGCAGGGCCAGGCTGCGCTTCGAGCCGCGCGGGGTCGCGACCATGCGGAACGGGGCGGCGGTCTTCTGGGTGCGGCGGACGGCTTCGGTCAGCTCGGCAAGCTGCTCGGCGGTGAGGCCTCCGGTTCCGTCATCGCCACCGCCATCGAGCTCGGTCAGGTACTGCGGCACCTGATCGAGCCCGAGCCACTTGGCCAGCTTCGGCGGCGCCTCGATCCGCCCGTCGGAGCGGACCAGCAGGGGCAAGGCGGGGGATTCGTCGACCATCCGCGCCAGCCGGCGGGCATGGCGCTGCCCGGCCTCGGCCCGGCGCTCCCGCGCCCGGGCGCTGAGGATCGCCCAGCCGGCCGCCAGGGTCCAGGCGGCGAGCAGCAGGCCGATCAGGACAAGGGCGGTCTGGTTGAGCAGCATTGCCGCAGGGCTATGCGGGTGGGCGCGGGATTACAACCGGAGGGGCGCCGCTATCCGCACGTAAAGGCCGTGACCACTTGTAGTCACATGCGCTGAATGCTATCCAGTCGCTCAGGAGTTTGTGCCATGGAAATGTCGGTCCGCGAAGCCAAAGCCAAGTTTTCCGCTGCGATTGCTGCGGCGGAGCGCGGAGAGACCGTGACCGTCACCAAGTTCGGCAAAGTGGTTGCCGAAATCAGTCCGCCCAGGCCCAAGAAATCGAAGCTCAATTTCGAGGCGGCAAACGCAATGCAGAAGGCGCGCGGATTGGACAATCTCGACGTCGATCTCCCCGATTATTTCGATGATCCCGCTTATAGCCGCAAGGTTCTGGGGCTCGAAGATTGAGGTTGCTGCTGGACTCGCACTACTGCTTCTGGCTTGCCCTGCGACGCGACCGCCTCACTCCCCGTGAGTTTGCCATGCTCATCGAACCGGAGAACGACATCGCTTTCGCCAGCGTAGCCATCTGGGAACTACGGATAAAGTGGGAGCGGCGCTTCATGTCCGGAACGCGCAAAGGAGAGGCAAACCCTCAAGAGGTGCTGGACTACTTACGTGATCTGGAGATGCCCGGTATCGCTTTGACGCCGGAGATCGCCGCGGCGCCGCTGACCGCTCCAATTGCACACAGCGATCCGTTCGATGCCCTGTTGCTCACCATCGCGCAGGAGACCGACCGGAAGCTGCTGACCCGCGACCGAATGCTACGCGGCCACCCGCTGGCGTTCCACGCCGACTAACGGCCGCGCTCAACCTCAATAGCGGTAATGTTCGGCCTTGAACGGGCCTGCCACCGGCACGCCGATATAGTCGGCCTGCTTCCTGGTCAGCGTGGTGAGCTTCACGCCCAGCTTCTCGAGGTGCAGCGCCGCGACCTTCTCGTCGAGGTGCTTGGGCAGGACATAGACGGCGTTCGAATATTCGGCGTTGCGCGTGAACAGCTCGATCTGGGCCAGGACCTGGTTGGTGAAGCTCGAGCTCATCACGAAGCTCGGGTGGCCGGTGGCGCAGCCCAGGTTCACCAGGCGGCCCTTGGCGAGAACGATGATCTGCTTTCCCGCCTGACCATTTTCGGGGGGAAATTCGACCAGGTCGGTGCCGGGCTTCACCTCGCTCCACTTGTAGTTGTCGAGCGCCGAGATCTGGATCTCGCTGTCGAAGTGGCCGATGTTGCAGACGATGCTCATCGGCTTCATCGCCTTCATGTGCTCGGCGGTGATCACGTCCTCGTTGCCCGTGGCGGTGACGAAGATGTCGGCGCGGGTCACCGCTTCCTCCATCGTCACGACCTCGTAGCCTTCCATCGCCGCCTGAAGCGCGCAGATCGGGTCGATCTCGGTGACCATCACCCGCGCGCCGCCGTTGCGCAGCGACGCGGCCGAGCCCTTGCCGACGTCCCCGAAGCCCGCGACGCAGGCAACCTTGCCGGCCAGCATGACGTCGGTGGCGCGGCGGATCGCATCGACCAGCGATTCCTTGCAGCCGTAGAGGTTGTCGAACTTCGACTTGGTGACGCTGTCGTTCACGTTGATCGCCGGGAACGGCAGCTTGCCCTCCTTGGCCAGGCTGTAGAGCCGGTGGACCCCGGTAGTGGTCTCTTCCGAGACGCCGAGGATCGCCTTGACCGACTTGGTCAGGTAGCCCGGCTTGGCCTTGAGGAAGGCGTTCAGCGCGCGGACGAATTCGATCTCCTCGGCATTGCCCGGCTCGAACAGCTTTTCGCCGGCTTCGACGCGGGCGCCCCACAGCGCGAACATCGTGGCGTCGCCGCCGTCGTCGAGGATCAGGTTGGCCGTGGCATCGTCGCCCCAGTCGAAGATCCGGCCGACGTAGTCCCAGTAATCGGCCAGGCTTTCGCCCTTGATCGCGAAGATCGGCACGCCCGCGGCGGCGATGGCGGCGGCGGCGTGGTCCTGGGTGGAGAAGATGTTGCAGGTCGCCCAGCGGACTTCCGCCCCCAGGGCAACGAGCGTCTCGATCAGCACCGCGGTCTGGATCGTCATGTGCAGCGAGCCGGTGATCCGCGCGCCTTTGAGCGGCTGCGACGCGCCGAACTCGCTGCGCAGGGCCATCAGCCCCGGCATCTCGGTCTCGGCGATCCTGATCTCGGCACGGCCGAAGTCGGCCAGGCCGAGGTCGGCGATCACGTAATCGTTCTTGTCGAGCACTGTGGCCACGGGAAGGCTCCTGGTCTGGGGCCGCCCGGATAAGAAAAGGGCGGCGCAATTTCAGCGCCGCCCTTATCCCCTCGCCACACTTGTGGCAAATATAAAGAAGTCTTTATATGTATCTCAGCGCCGCCGGACATAGGCGAACTGCGACGCGCCCCCGCTGTCCAGGAGTTGATCCGCGGCCGCGACCAGCGGCGCTTCGCCGCGCGCATCGGCGAGGCCGGCGGCGACTTCCTTGAGCTCGCTGCAGCTCAGCCAGGGATGGCCCTGACCATAGGTGTTGGCCATCGTCACGCTCAGGCGATCGAGCGCGCGGTCGGCCCCGGCGCCGTGACGTGCCGCCAGCTCGGCCTTCATGGCGCGGGCCGACTGGTTGAGCTCGGCGATGTGGTTGGCGGTGAAGCGGCGGTAGTCGGACTGGAAGTTGTCCGCCGTCGTGCGGCAGCGCAGGCCCGTGACCATCAGCATGATGTCGAGCCGGCGGAGCTTCTCCGCTTTGCTCATGTCTCCGGCCATGGCCGGCGCGGTGACAAGTAGCGATGCTGCGGCAAAGGCCGCCGCGACCCCCTGTATGATTTTCATGTGCAGTCTCCGAAGCGGGGCTACCCATTCCCCGCTGCAGGCAAATTCGCATGAATCATTTTACCGAATCTTAAAATCGGGCCGTAACGCGGTTTTAACCACGTTCTCCGGCTTATCGCGCAAGGCCCTCGGGTCGCGGAGAAATCCGCCGTTTTTGCGCCCATTGCGGGGCCAATCCGCGACGCTATATGGGCTTCGCACGGATTCTTTTTTCATCCTCACGAAAGGACATGCCCATGACCATCGCAGTTGGCGACACGCTTCCCGATACCAAGCTGACCAAGGCCACCGAGAACGGCCCCGAAGCGGTCCAGGCGGCGGACTACTTCAAGGGCAAGCGCGTCGCGCTGTTCTCGGTCCCGGGCGCCTTCACCCCGACCTGCTCGGCCAAGCACCTCCCCGGCTTCGTCGACAAGGCCGCGGAGCTCAAGGCCAAGGGCATCGACGAGATCGCCTGTACCGCGGTCAACGACGCCTTCGTGATGGGCGCCTGGGGCAAGGCCGCGGGCTCACCCGACGTGACCATGCTGGCCGACGGCAACGGCGAGTTCGCCCAGGCGCTGGGCCTGACGATGGACGGCTCGGGCTTCGGCCTGGGCCAGCGCGGCAGCCGCTGGTCGGCGGTCGTCAACGACGGCGTGGTCGAACAGCTCAACGTCGAGGCGCCGGGTGCCTTCGAAGTCAGCTCGGCCGAATACATGGTCGGCAAGCTCTGAACAGCTGAAGCCCGGAATCGAAAAGGGCGCGGACCGCCGAGGTCCGCGCCCTTTTTCTTGAGCGATCGGATCAGGCCGGCCGCTTGGGCAGCTGGATCTCGGCCTTCGAGGTCGCCATCGTCGCACCGAGCTGGTTCTGCATGCGCGTCTCGACCTGGACCAGGTGACGGCCTTCCTCATCGACGAACTTGTCGATGATCTTGCCGGTCTGGATGGTGATGTCGCCGGTCAGCGCCGGGCTGCGGTAGTTGCAGGCCGAGTGGACGATGCTGCCCCACTCGCCGGCCCAGCCGCCGAGGTAGTCGGTCAGCCAGGCGCCCATCGAAGCGCCGTAGCCGTAGCCGCGAGGCATGCCGATGTAGCGGGCCCAGCGCGGGAACAGGTGGCCGCGCGACGGGCCGATGTAGGCGCCGTCGGTCTGCTCGGGGTTGATCCGCTCGATCGTCGGGTCCTGCTCCGGCCCGGCCATCGGCCCGGTGAAGCCGAGCTCGGCCATGTCGAGGTCGGTCCGGCGATGCGCGCCGCCCCACTGGGTGAAGGTATAGGTGCGCCACTCGGTGGCGAAGGAGACGATCGAGTGCGGGCCGAACACCCGCTCGGGCAGGTCCTCGCCGACGGCCACCGAATCCCAGTAGCGGGGGTTGTGGCCAAGGTCGTGGAGCATCTTGATCCAGGTGAACTTGCGGTCCTCGAGCGCCTCGAGCTCGTCGTCGGTCCAGACCGGATCCTCGGCCCCGCCCTGGTCCTGGGCGATCGATTCCTCGCCCGCCGCCTGGTTGTAGCGGATCGAGGTCGAGCGCTGCTTGGCGATCAGCTCGCCGTGCTGGTTGTAGTAGAAGTTGTCGCCGCGCTGGAAGCAGGTCGGGCCGGCGAACTTGGTGTCCTTGATCGTGTAGTCGAAGGGGATGCGCTCGTTCCAGATGCGGTCGCCGGCGACGATCTTGGGGCCGTAGAACCACCACTCGTCACCGCCGAACAGCATGTGCGAATTGGGGATCAGCCCGATGCACGACGGGGCCGAGCCGTGGCCGTCGTCCATCGTCACCGGGAACGACTGCGGGGCGACCAGCTGGCCGAAGCGGCTCTCCAGCGCATAGGCCGAATCGTAGTGCAGCCGGTTCGGGTAGTGCATGCCCTGTACCCAGCGGCGGATGTCGGTATTGGCGACAGCCTCGACCATGCGGGCGGGCTGCATCGGCTTGCCGATGTAGTTGTCGAGATCGGAACAATCGAGGGTGGCCATTTGGGTACTCCTACAGGCTGAATCGAGCGGGCAGCTTGGACAGCCCTCTCCCCGGACCGCCATTGGACAGATGTTCAGCAAAGGCAATGCCCCAACTGCCGCTCGACAGCAAAAACGGAACTGCTATGGCGGGTTTAATCGCTCGATTAAACGGAGGTCCGATGCCGTTTCCCGCCCTGTTCGCCTCGCTGCGCCTGCCGGTCATCGCCTCGCCGATGTTCATCGTCTCGGGGCCGGAACTGGTGATCGCCCAGTGCAAGGCCGGGATCGTCGGGTCGTTCCCCGCACTCAACGCCCGTCCGGCCAGCCAGCTCGACGAATGGCTTCATCGGATCACCGAAGAGCTCGCCGCCCACGACCGCGCCCACCCGGACCGCCCGGCGGCGCCCTTCGCGGTCAACCAGATCGTCCATCGCAGCAACGACCGGCTCGAGGCCGACATGATCGCGTGCGAGAAGTGGAAGGTGCCGCTGCTGATCACCTCGCTCGGCGCGCGCGAGGAGGTGTTCGACGCAGCGCATGCCTGGGGCGGCATCGCGCTCCACGACGTGATCGACGATTCGTTCGCCCGCAAGGCGGTGGAGAAAGGCGCCGACGGACTGATCCCGGTCGCAGCCGGGGCCGGCGGTCATGCGGGGTCGCTCTCGCCCTTCGCCCTGATGCAGGAGATCCGCGCGTGGTTCGGCGGCCTGGTCGCGCTGTCGGGCGCGATCTCGCACGGCCGCTCGATCCTCGCCGCCCAGGCGATGGGCGCGGACTTCGCCTATATCGGCAGCCCGTGGATCGCGACGCACGAGGCCAATGCGCCGGAGGCCTACAAGGACCAGATCGTCGCCGGGCGCGCCGCCGACATCGTCTACACCAACCTGTTCACCGGGGTTCACGGCAACTACCTCAGGCCGTCGATCGTCGCGGCGGGGCTCGATCCGGACAACCTCGCGAGCAGCGATCCCACCGCGATGAACTTCGGCTCGAACCGTCCCGCCAAGGCCTGGAAGGACATCTGGGGATCGGGTCAGGGGATCGGCGCGGTCGCGGCGGTGGAAAGCGCCGGCGAGCGGGTGGACCGGCTCGCCGCGCAATATGCCGTGGCGAAGAGCGAACTGGCTGCGCGTTCCTTTTAATGGAGCCGCTTCAGAAGATGCCGAGCGCCAAGCCTTCCGCCAGGGCCGCGCCGAGCCGGCGGCAAGCCTCTAGCTCTGCGGCCGGAACGCGCTTCGGTGCCAGGATCGCTTCGGGCGTCTGGGCGCCGAGGTTGACGATCAGCGGCTCCGCCACGCGCTTCAATCGCCAGCCGGTGACGATCCGGTCGAGCTGCGCCTGGGCGCCGCGCCCGTCCGACCCGGCGGCGATGGCCGTGGCATAGGGCCGGCCCTCGACCCGTCCGAGCAGCGGGTAATAGGCCCGGTCGAACAGCTCCTTCATCGCGCCGGTCAGGCCACCGAGGTTCTCCGGGCAGACGAACAGATAGCCCGAGGATTCCAGCAGGCCGTCCGTGGTCGCGGCGTCAGCGGCAAGCAAGCGCGCCCTGCCCTCGGCGCCTTCCAGCGCCGCCTCGGCCATGGCCAGGGCGGCGCCGGTCCGGCTATGCCAGAGAATGGTCAGCAACCCGACTGTCTGCCGCCACCGAGACCGCCCAGCATTCCGCCCAGCCCGCCGCGCCGCGGGGTGCAATTGCGCGCGGGCCGCCCGCCTTCATCGTCGTCGCGGCCGTTGGCGCCTTGCCCGCCCATCATGCCGCCCATGCCCGCCATGTCCATCCAGCTGGTGGTCGAGCGGTGGCGGATGCGGGCGGTCCAGTCGGGCACATAGGCCCGCGCGCCGGCCGGGCGCGGGGGATAGGAGAAGTTCTCTTCCGGGCCGAAGGCGGTCAGGGTGCCCATGCGGAACTGGCCGGCATCGCGGATCACCTCGGCGGGGATCGTGCAGCTCGTCGCGGTCGGGGGCAGCACGGTGCGGTCGCGCACCAGCGCCGCGACCTGCCCCGGCGAGAGCCAGTCAGCCAGGCCGCCACCGAACTGGCGCGTGAAGCTGCTCGACCACATGACCATGTCGCCCATGTCGCCCCGGTCGTTCATCGAGCCGCCGAACAGCGAGGCGACATAGCCGGTCGCCTGGGGGATGCCGGTCCACATCAGGTTCTTCGCCCCGCCCGGCAGGTTCATCGTGCGCGAGCGCAGCGGCTGCATGAAATCGTTGGCCAGGGTGAACGAGATCTCCGGCGCGAAGTTGCTGGAGACCCGGTGCGGCCCGGGGAGCGACGAATCGGAGCGGACGTACTTGCCGTCCTCCGCCGGCCAGCGCGCGAAGCTGCGGCTGTTCTGCAGGGTCGGCCCCCAGTCGCGCACGATCGTCGTCGACCACAGGCCCGGCGGGACCTGCCCGGCGGCGAGCTTCGAGAAGTCGATCACCACCGGCTGCCCCTTGGGCGCATGTTCGCCGCAGCCCCAGTAGATCAGCATGCGCCCCTTGGGCTTCTGCGGCAGCTCGTCCGCACTGCGCTCCTCGCGCGGGGAGACGAGCGCCACCGAACGGCCGAGCTGCGCCGCGGGCGGCATGAAATGGTCGGCCTTGGGCGCGCCGCGATCGGCCGCCCGGCCCGAGCCGAGGCGCAGGAGCAGCTCGTGCTGGACCGAATTGCCGCCTCCGCCGCCCATCATCATGCCCAGGCCCCCGCGCCCGCCCTGGGCAGCGACGCCCGAGACCGTACCGGCGCGCATGTCGTAGCGGGCGGTGCCGCCGCCCGCCGCCGCAGGGGCCGGTGCAGGAGGCGGAGGCGCGGCGGCCGGAGCAGCCGGTGCCGGTCGGCG
>JASGGH010000079.1:0-12877 GCA_047605105.1 Novosphingobium sp.
CTCGATCCGACCCCATTGCTCGTCTGTCAGCGCTCGTCTGCTCAAAGATCGTCTCATCCCACGACCTTGAATCAGAACTCCTCTGTAAAGGGAATCCTCTGAATGCAGACAGAACCTAGACCGTCGCGACCGGGGCGGCGGGCGAACCGCAGGCTCCGGGCAGGCGCAGCGGCGGGCCCGTGAAGAGGAAGGCGGTGCGCTCCGCCGCGCGGAGATGGCGGGCCAGGTCGCCGAGCCAGAACAGTTCGCCGAGGTGGATCCCCAGCTTGAAGATGCAGTGGACGTGCAGCGGCAGGGTGGTGTGGGTCTTGTAGTCGAGCGTGGGATCGACGAACTCGACCGCCTGGTTGTCCGCGATCAGCGCCACCGCGCCGCTGTCGTCGATCCATTTGAGGAGCCGCCGGTCGTGCCCGTCGAGCGCGCAGCCGGTCCGGCTCAGGACGTGGTGGTCGGGCCGCTTGTTCATGCTCAGCAGCGCGTCGCCGTAGCCGGTGTAGAAATGCAGGAAGTCGCCGGTGCGGATCTCCTGGCCCTGGGCCTCGAGCGTGCGCATCAGGTCGTCGTAGCCGACCAGGCGGAACCCGGTGCCGAACCGGCGGGCGAGGTCGATCATCACCCCGCGCCCCTGGGCCCCGGTCAATGCCATGTTCTCGATGCCGAGCTTGTGGGCGCAGGGCGGACTGTCCCCGTCCGGCCCGACGATGTGCTCATGCGCCCGCCAGCCGTTGTAGTAGACAGGGATCTTGACCCCGCTGCCATCAACATCGAACATCCCCCCGCAGTGGGCCAGCGCATCCCACTGGGTCGAATATTGCAGCGACATCACGACATGATCGTCGCTGGTCACCGCCTCGCCGACGCGCATGTTGTAGAGCGGCTCGTCGGCCCAGTTGCGGACGAACAGCCTGGGGCCCTGGCGATAGGCGTCGGGCCCCTCGCCGCCGGGATAGTCGAGCGGCAGGCTGAGCAGGAAAGCGCGGCCCTCCTTGACCTCGTCCACCGCGGCGAGGCGGATGGCATCGGTGATCAGGTTGAGCCTACCGACCTGGTCGTCGGCGCCCCAATCGCCCCAGGTCGAGCCCTCGGGCCGCTGCGTCCAGCGTTGGTTAGTATTCATTATCCTCTCCGTTCGTGTCGAGCCCTGCGGCAGTTCATCCTGAGCCTGCCGCAGGGCTCGACACGAACGGGGTGTGAATGGCCACTATAACAAGCTGTGCGGCCAGCGCTGGCGGCGCGGCCGGATCGGAGAGATCGGCCTGCACGACTTCCGCGCTCCCGTCCGCCGCGAGCGCCCTGGCCGTCGCCGCGCCGGTCCCGCGCGAGGCGCCGGTGACGAGGGCAACCTTGTCCGCCATTCGCATCTCTCCGTTTATGGCCTCAGGGCACCAGCACCGTATCGCGCGCTTGCCGGTCGGTTTCCGGATAGTCGAGAATGAAGTGCAAGCCCCGGCTCTCGTGCCGCTTCAGCGCGGACTTCACGATCAGGTCGGCGCTCTGCAGCAGGTTGCGCAGTTCGACCAGGTCGGTGGTGACGCGGAAGTGGCCGTAATAGTCCTCGACCTCCTCGGTCAGCAGCTTGATTCGGTGGGCGGCGCGCTCCAGCCGCTTGGTGGTGCGGACGATGCCGACGTAGTTCCACATGAAGCGGCGGATCTCGGTCCAGTTCTGCTTGATGATGACCTCCTCGTCCGAATCCGTGACCCGGCTCTCGTCCCAGGGGCGGACCGGCGGGGGCGCGTCGAAGGCGTCCCAGTGGTCGAGGATGTCCGCTGCCGCCGCCTCGCCGAAGACGAAGCATTCGAGCAGCGAGTTGGAGGCGAGGCGGTTGGCGCCGTGAAGCCCGCTCTCGGTGCATTCGCCCGCGGCGTAGAGCCCGGGCAGGTCGGTCTTGCCGGCCAGGTCGATCAGGATCCCGCCGCAGGTGTAGTGCTGCGCCGGGACCACCGGGATCGGCTGCTTGGTCATGTCGATGCCGAGCTCGAGCAGCTTCTCGTGGATGTTGGGGAAGTGCTCGCGGACGAATTCCGGCGGCTGGTGGCTGATGTCGAGGTGGACGTAGTCGAGGCCGTCGCGCTTGATCTCGTTGTCGATAGCCCGGGCCACGATGTCGCGCGGCGCGAGCTCCAGCCGCGAATCGTATTCGACCATGAAGCGCTTGCCGGTGCGCGGGTTCTTGAGCTGCCCGCCTTCGCCGCGCACCGCCTCGGTGATCAGGAAGTTCTTGACCTCCAGGTTGTAGAGGCAGGTCGGGTGGAACTGCATCATCTCCATGTTGGAGACCCGCGCCCCGGCGCGCCAGGCCATGGCAATGCCGTCGCCGGTCGCGCCCCTGGGGGCGGTGGAGAACTGATAGACCCGGCCCGCGCCGCCGGTCGCCAGGATCGTCGCCTTGGCCGTGTGCGCCTCGACATGGCCGCTCGCTTCGTCGAGTGCATAGACCCCCCAGACCCGGCCCGAGCCCGAATAGCGCAGCTCGTGCCGCCCGGTGATCAGGTCGATCGCCGAGCGGCCCGGTAGCAGGGTGATGTTGGGATGGTCCTCGGCCGCCTTGAGCAGGGCCGACTGCACCGCCCAGCCGGTCGCGTCGTTCACGTGGACGATGCGGCGATGCGAATGCCCGCCCTCGCGGGTGAGGTGGAGATTCTCGCCCTCTTGGTTGAACGGCACGCCCAGCTCGACCAGCCGCTGGATCGCGTGCGGCGCGCGTTCGATGACGAACTCCACCGTCTCCTGTCGGTTGAGCCCGGCCCCGGCGACCATGGTATCGCGGATATGCTCCTTGAAGGTGTCTCCGGTATCGAGCACAGCGGCGATCCCGCCCTGCGCCCAGGCGGTCGACCCGCCGGTGAGGTTGCCCTTGGCGAGGACCAGCACCTTGAGCTTCTCGGCCAAGCCCAGCGCCGCGGTCAGCCCGGCCGCGCCGGAACCGATGATGATGACGTCGTGCTGGCTCACGCTGCCTCCTTCGCTGCGCTGGTCAGGCTGACGAACACGTCCTCCAGGTCGGCCTCGCACGTGGTCACGTCGACGATGGCGAAGCCCTGGCCTTGGACCAGCGAGAGCACCTCGCCGGCGTTGGTGCGGTCCTTGTCGTAGGTGATCTCCACGGTGCGTTCGCCCACGGTCTCGCATTTCAGGAAAGCGGGGTGCTCGGGCGGGGCGGCCACGTCGCGGTCGAGGGTCAGGACCACGACCTTCTCGCGCGCCATGCCGACGAGCTCGCGGGTCGGCTTGTCGGCGATCAGCTTGCCGTGGTTGATGATCGCGATGCGGTCGCAGAGCTGTTCGGCTTCTTCGAGGTAGTGGGTGGTGAGAACCACGGTCACACCTTCGTTGTTCAGTTCGCTGACCAGTTCCCATAGCTGGCGGCGCAGTTCGACATCGACCCCGGCGGTGGGCTCGTCGAGCACCAGGACCGGGGGCGAGTGGACCATGGCCTTGGCCACCAGCAGGCGCCGCTTCATCCCGCCCGAGAGCGTGCGCGAATAGGCCTTGGCCTTGTCGGCCAGGTGGACCTCGCGCAGCAGCTCCATCGAACGCCGCGCGGCCTTGGGAATGCCGTAGAGCCCGGCCTGGTTTTCCAGCACCTCGATCGGCGTGAAGAACGGATCGAACACGATTTCCTGGGGCACGATGCCGATCGCGCGCTTGGAGTTGCGGCGGTCGGCGTCGATGTCGAAGCCCCAGATCGCCGCACTGCCGCTGGTCTTCATCACCATCCCGGCGAGGATGTTGATCAGGGTCGACTTGCCCGCGCCGTTGGGGCCGAGCAGGCCGAAGATCTGGCCCTGCGGCACGTCGAAGCTGACCCCGCCGAGCGCGAGCTTCCCGGGCGCCCCCTTGATCCCGGCATAGCGCTTGACGAGATTGCGGATCGAAATGGCGGAGGCGGTCATGCGCCGGACCTTGGGGCGTAATCGCGCAGGCGGCAAGTCCGGGGTGGCGATGATTAACCTTGCGGCGGCTTGTCCCTAGGCAGCGGGCGCAAGGCCTAAACTCCGGATTAACCATAAGTCCTGACCGGACCTTCAGAACCGCGCGCTATTCGGCGATGCATGGACTGGGGCAAAATCCGACGACCGAGGGCAAGCATTAACCTTGCCGGGGCAGCACTGGGCGCGGCCCTGTGCCTGGCCACTGTGCCGGCAAGCGCGCAGACCGTGGCCACGACCAGCAGCTCGGCCAGGGCGGTGATCGTCTCGCGGCTCAGCCTGGTGAAGACCGCCGACCTCAGCTTCGGCGCGGTGCTGCCGAGCGCCGCGGCGGGGACCGTGACGGTCTCGCCGACCGGCGCGCGCAGCACGACCGGCGGGGTCACGGCGGCCGGCAGCGCGGTCTCGGCGGCGCAGTTCGCGGGCTATGGCTACAACGGCGGGCTGCTGCTGATCTCGGTGAACGCGACCGCCCCGGTGCTGACCCGGACCGGCGGCACCCAGACGATGACCTACGACACCTTCGTGATCTCGAGCACGCCGACCGTCACGCTCTCCACCGCCGGCCAGTTGTTCATGCTCGGATCGACGAGCGGCATGTTCCAGTTCGGCGTCGGCGCGACGCTGCGGGTCAAGGCCAATCAGGCCGCGGGCCGATATGCCGGCAGTTTCGCGGTCACGGTGATCTACCAGTAGGCTCTTTTCAGCCGCCCCCTTTTCAGCGATGTCTGCCGCGATTATGAGCGGCGGCATGAGCCAGCCGCCCGAAACCGTCCTCACCGATTCCCACCGCAACCGCTGCGACGGCGCCACCGGCATCGCCGGCGGGGCGGCGCTCGGCCATCCGCGGGTCTGGCTGGAGATCGACGAGAAGGGCTACGTCGAGTGCGGCTACTGCGACCGCCGCTTCGTCCTGCGCGGCGGGCCGGCCGATGCCAATCCGACCGGGGCCGCGGCCTGAGCGCCCGGCCTTCGCCGACCTCAGGCTGACCCTTCGGCAAGCGCAGGGTGAGCGGAGGTTGGGTTTGGCCGCTGAAATCCAGGCCGGCTCCGGCTGAGCTTGTCGAAGCCCGTGCGCAACGCAGCCTTTCGCGCCGGCTGCTCACGTCCTATATCCCTCCCATGCAACTGCCCGAAGACCCCCGCTCGCTGCTCTACCGTTCCGGCCAGCTTTCCCCCGAGGAAGCCCAGGCGCTCGCCCGGGAGACCCTGAAGCGCTGCGACGACGGTGAGCTCTATCTCCAGTTCATCGCGTCCGAGGCCTTCGGTTTCGACGACGGCAGGCTGAAGACCGCGGACTATTCGCGCGACGCCGGTTTCGGCCTGCGCGGCGTTTCGGGCGAGATGACCGGCTTCGCCCATGCCAACGACATTTCCGCCGCGGCGATCCGCCGCGCGGGCGAGACCCTGGCACT
Source organism: Novosphingobium sp. (assembly GCA_047605105.1). GTDB lineage: Bacteria > Pseudomonadota > Alphaproteobacteria > Sphingomonadales > Sphingomonadaceae > Novosphingobium. Next base: position 5,348 of record JASGGH010000079.1, read on the forward strand.
GCTCGATCCTGCGACCGGCCCGATGGCCGCGGCGCCGCGGCAGAGCAACCGCCACCTCTACACCGACGCCTCGCCGCTCGACGAGATCGGCTTCGCCGAGAAGGTCAAGCTGCTCGAGACGATCGATGCCGCCGCCCGCGCCCGCGATCCGCGGGTCGCCCAGGTTTCGGCCAGCCTCGCCGCTTCGTGGTCGGTGGTCGAGATCGTCCGTGCCGACGGCTACGTGGGCCACGACGTGCGGCCGCTGGTGCGGCTCAACGTCTCGATCGTCGCCGAACAGAACGGGCGGCGCGAGACCGGCTCCTTCGGCATGGGCGGGCGGCGCCTCTACGGCGACCTGTTCGACCCTGCCCAGTGGAACCGCGCGATCGACGAGGCGCTCGGTCAGGCGCTGACCAACCTGGAAAGCGTCGCCGCCCCGGCGGGCGAGATGACCGTGCTGCTCGGCCCCGGCTGGCCCGGGGTTCTGCTGCACGAGGCGGTCGGCCACGGCCTGGAGGGCGATTTCAACCGCAAGGGCACCAGCGCCTTCTCGGGCCGGATCGGCGAGCGCGTCGGGGCCCCCGGCGTCACCGTGATCGACGACGGCTCGATCGCCGCGCGGCGCGGCTCGCTGTCGATCGACGACGAGGGCACGCCGACGCAGGAAAACGTGCTGATCGAGGACGGCATCCTCAAGGGCTATATCCAGGACCGCCTCAATGCCCGCCTGATGGGCGTCGCCCCCACCGGCAATGGCCGCCGCGAGAGCTACGCCCATGCGCCGATGCCGCGGATGACCAACACCTTCATGCGCGGCGGCAACGACGATCCCGGCGAACTGCTCTCCCGCCTGAAGAACGGGATCTACGCCAAGTCGTTCGGCGGTGGGCAGGTGGACATCGTCTCGGGCAAGTTCGTCTTCTCCTGCACCGAGGCCTACAAGGTCGAGAACGGCAAGCTCGGCGCGCCGATCAAGGGCGCGACGCTGATCGGCGACGGGCCTTCGGTGCTGACCCGGGTGATCGGGATCGGCAACGACATGGCGCTCGACGAAGGTGTCGGGGTCTGCGGCAAGGGCGGGCAATCGGTGCCCGCGGGAGTCGGCCAGCCGACCTTGCTGGTCGAAGGCTTGACCGTCGGCGGAACCGGCTGATCGCTGATCGGTTGTCCGGTCAGGCTCGGTTCAGCAGGCTTGGCGCATCGGTCGAATTGAAATTGCGAAAGGACAAGACAATGATTGCCGTCGCAGAAAAATTCGGGGCGCTCCTCGCGGCGACCTCGCTCGCCATCGGGGCCGGTGCGATGACCGCCGAGGCCAAGCCGCGCCTGACCGGCCAGGAACGCCTGGCCCAGCTTACCGCGGGCCGCGTCGCCGGCGCGCCGGTCAGCTGCATTTCGCAGAGCGACCGCAGCGACATGGAGATCGTCGACAAGACCGCGATCGTCTATGGTTCGGGCCGGACGATCTACGTCAATCAGCCGCGCAACGCGAGCGATCTCGACAGCGACGACATCCTGGTGACGAGCCTCCATGGCTCGCAGTTGTGCAAGCTCGATTCGGTGCGGCTCCATGACCGCAGCACCCAGGCCAACATCGGTTTCGTGATGCTCGGCGATTTCGTGCCCTATCGGCGCGTCGAGAGCGCCCAGCGCTAGAGAATGACGCCCTCGCCTTGCTCCGACCCCACTCGTTGGTGAGGAGAAGGCTCCGAATCGAAGATTGAGGTGCGGGGAGCCGGAGCCTGGGGTTCCGGCTCTCATCGTTTTTGAGATCGGCGGGCCGGTGCCGTAGCCGTTTCAGTAACTCTACCTGGCCGGGAAGGTGGTCAGCAGGTGCCAGACGCCGTCGGCCCCGTCGCCGGTGGCGCGGCCCTCGGGATCGTGGGCGTTGAGGTAGACCGGCTTGCGGTCGTACGCCCATTGCCTGACGCCGTCCGGCCGGACGATCACCGACCAGTGCGGGATGACCCGGTTCAGCGCCGCCGCCCGGGCGCTCACCTTGAGCGGCGGCCAGGCCAGCGCGCAGGCCGCGGTGCAATTCGACTTGCCCGGCTGGTCCCGGTCATAGGTATAGAGCGACTGCGCCGGATCGGCGGTGCGCAGGACGTATCGGCCGTTCTCGGCGATGATCTGGACGTCGATCGGCACGTCGGGCGGCATTGTCATGGGCGGGTTCCGGCATCGCAGGTATCGAACCGTTTGTTCTTGATCCGAACGATAAATGCCGAGCCGAGGTCAGCCTAGCGGAATCCCCCGCTGCGACAAATTGTTACCAGTGGGGGCGCCTTCGGGCCAGCCCCAGCGGCGCCGCTCCGATCCTTGCCGGCGATCGTTCCCGAGGGCTTCAGGCCGCGGCCGGCTGCTTCTCGATCTCTTCGGTGCCCTTGATCGTGGTGCGGTGCATGATCCGGCCCGAGGCCTCGTTGTAGGGGTGCGAGCGGTGGAGCAGGCCGGGATTGTTGAACATCACCATGTCGCCCTTGGTCCACTTGTGCAGGTAGGTGAACTGCTCCTGGGTCGACCAGGCGAGGAGGTCGTCGAGGATCCGGCGCCCTTCCTCGTGGGTCTTGCCCACGATCTCCCAGGCGGTGCCGCCGATCAGGAGCGAGGTGCGGCCGTCCTGCTGGTGCCAGACCAGCGGATGCTCGGTCGGCGGGAACAGCGCGTTCCAGCGGGCGAAATCGTCCTCGCTGGGCTCGTCATAGAGCTGGACGCCGATCGCCTCCATGCAGTGGATCACGCGCAGCGGCTCGATCTCGGCCTTGCGCTCTTCGGGCAGGGCCGCATAGGCCGCGAAGAGGTTGGCGAACTCGGTTTCGCCGCCGGTGCTGGCCGGGCGCTCGCACTTGAGCAGGGTGGACTTGCCGGGGACGTTGTAGACCGTGCCGTCCATGTGCCACAGGTCGTTGCCGGCGATGTAGTCGAGCTGGTTCTTGTCCTTGGCCTGCTTGTCGAGCTCGATCCGGTAGATGCCCTTGGCGCTGGTTTCCGAACCGTCCTGGGTCGCCGCCAGTTCGTGCTTCTCGCCGTAGTAGTCCGACAGGCCGACGAACTGCTCGTCGGTCATGTTGACCTGCGGGAAGACCAGCACGTTGTACTTGTTCAGCGCGGCCATGATCTGCTCGGGCACGCCCTCGTTGAGGACGTCCTCGGCGGCGACCTTCACGTAGGCGCCGATCCGGTCGGTGATGGGCTCGATTTCGAAGCGCGTGGACATTTCGAAGCGCGTGGACATGGCGTCAACCTCTCCTGGAATAATACCCGGCCAGTTTCCTTCCCCGCTCGGGCAAATGCAAGCCTCTACTCCCACTCGATCGTGCCGGGCGGCTTGGACGTATAGTCGTAGACCACGCGGTTGATGCCCTTGACCTCGTTGATGATCCGGGTCGCCACGCGGCTGAGAAATGCGGCGTCGAAGGGGTAGATGTCGGCGGTCATGCCGTCGGTCGAGGTCACGGCGCGGAGCGCGCAGACGTTGTCGTAGGTGCGCCCGTCGCCCATCACCCCCACGGTTTTTACCGGAAGCAGCACGGCGAAGGCCTGCCAGATCGCATCGTAGAGCCCGGCATTGCGAATCTCCTCAAGATAGATCGCGTCGGCCTTGCGCAGCACGTCGGCGCGCTCGCGGGTGACCTCGCCGGGGATGCGGATGGCCAGGCCCGGGCCGGGGAACGGATGGCGCCCGACGAAGACCTCGGGCAGGCCCAGCTCGCGGCCGAGCTCGCGGACCTCGTCCTTGAACAGCTCGCGCAAGGGCTCGACCAGTTGCATGTTCATCCGCTCGGGCAGGCCGCCGACGTTGTGGTGGCTCTTGATCGTGACCGAAGGGCCGCCGGTGAAGGAGACGCTCTCGATCACGTCGGGATAGAGCGTGCCCTGGGCGAGGAAGTCGGCGCCGCCGATCTTGCGGGCCTCGGCCTCGAACACGTCGATGAAGGTCTTGCCGATGAACTTGCGCTTGGCCTCGGGGTCGGTGACCCCGGCGAGGCCGCCCATGAACAGCGTCGAGGCGTCGACGTGGACCAGCGGGATGTTGAAGTGGCCGCGGAACAGCGAGACGACCTGCTCGCTTTCACCCAGGCGCATCAGGCCGTGGTCGACATAGACGCAGGTCAGCTGGTCGCCGATCGCCTCGTGGATCAGCACCGCGGCGACCGCCGAGTCCACGCCGCCCGAAAGCCCGCAGATCACCCGGCCCTTGCCGACCTGGGCGCGGATTTCCTCGATCTTGGTCTTGCGGAACTCGGCCATGGTCCAGTCGCCGGCGAGGCCGCAGACGTGGCGGACGAAGTTCTTGTAGAGCTTGCCGCCGTCGGGGGTGTGGACCACCTCGGGGTGGAACTGCATCGCGTAGATGCGCTTCTCTTCGTTGGCGATGACGGCGAAGGGAGCACCGGGGCTGGCGGCGACGGGGCGGAAGCCGGGGGCGAGCTTGGTGACCTTGTCGCCGTGGCTCATCCACACCTGGTGGCTCTCGCCCTCGCTCCACAGGCCGTCGAACAGCGCGCAGCTATCCGAGATCTCGATGAAGGCGCGGCCGAATTCGCCGCTGTCGCCGGAGATCACCTCGCCGCCGAGCTGGTGCATCAGCGCCTGCTGGCCGTAGCAGATCGCCATGATCGGCAGGCCGCTGTCGAGGATTTCCTGCGGGATGCGCGGACCGTCCGCGTCGAGCACCGAGGCGGGGGAACCCGACAGGATGATCCCCTTGGGCTTCATCCGCGCAAAGGCGGCGCCGGCGGCGTTGAACGGGGCGATCTCGGAATAGACTCCGGCCTCGCGCACGCGGCGGGCGATGAGCTGGGTGACCTGGCTGCCGAAGTCGACGATCAGGATACAGGGTGGCAGGATGGAATCCGCAGGCTGGACTGTCATGGCAAGCCGTTAGGCGCGCGGGGGCGGGGTGTCCAGTGCCGGGGCGGCCGACGAGGCGAGGAAAGGCGGCAATCGATGGGTGTGCTGCATGTGCTAACATTGCACGCCGGGTGTGGCCCATCTGCATCGGTTGAACGGCATTTCACGCCGAAAATCTTCGCTTGGGCGCCCATATCCCTCGGCTCGACTGTCAATTGCATTTTTTGCAATGAACTTTGTTGCTTTTGCGAGTGCGAAAATTACTAACCTACGTATGTTGCGTTTGCGAAATGAGGAAAGGATTCCCGTTCGCGGACCGACAGGAGGAAGACATGGTACGTGCTTATCGCGCACTCGGCGTTGCGGTTGCCCTGGGCACCAGCGGCCTGATGTTCGCTCTCACCCTCGCCTGACAGTGGCGGGCAAATCGCGCCGGCTCCTCGCCTGACGCCGCGATCGTCGCGGCCAGGCGAGGAGCCGGTAGCGCTCAAGGAGCCGCCCGCTGGGCGGCTTTTCTTTTTCAGATCATTGCCTTGGCCAACTGCCTTGGCCAAGCTGCAGGCGCCGCAGGTTCCCTTTACTTGGCCAGCGCCCGCACCAGGTCGTAGAGATAGTCCCGCGCCGTGTAGAGCGCGCGCTTCTCGACCCGTTCGTCGAGGCCGTGGGTGCCGTTGCCGTCGGGATTGGTCCAGGCGCTCGGCACGCCGTAGGTCGGGATGCCCGCCGCGCCGGTATAGACCGCGTCGGTCGCCCCGGTGGACATCGACGGGATCACCGGCACGCCGGGGAAATAGGTCTTTGCCAAGGCCTCGACCGGCCCGACGATCTTCGGATCGAGCGTCGGCGGGATCGCGATCGGCTTGTCGGTGACCCGCGGCTTGATCTCGACCGCCGGGTTGCCGATCGCTGCGCTGAGCGCCGCCTGGGTCTCGGCGGCGGTGCGTCCCGGGAACATCCGGCAATTGACATTGGCCGTGGCACGCTGGGGCAGGGCGTTGAGCGCATGGCCCGCTTCGGTCAGGGTCGCGACGCAGGTCGTGCGCAGCAGCGAGTGGAGCATCTTGTCCTGGTTGACCACGGCCTCGGCCGCCTTGTCGCCGGGGTTGGCCGCCAGCGCGATCATCGCCGCGCCGACTTCGCCGCCGCGCACCGCGCCGGCCCCGCGGAAGTATTCGCGGGTGACGGGATTGAACTGCAATGGGAATTCGAGGTCGCGGACCTTGGCCAGGGCGTCGCCCAGCACGTAGATCGCATTGTCGCGCACCGGCTGCGAGCTGTGGCCGCCGGGATTGGTCACGGTCAGAGTGAAGTCCTGGTAGGCCTTCTCGCCGATCTGGATCGACTGGCTGACCAGCTTGCCGCCCTCGTCGAGGCCCTTGCCGTCGGTCCGCCCGCCGCCGCCCTCGTTGAGCGCGAACTCGGCGTCGATCCAGTCCTTGTGGTGCTTGGCCAGCCATTCGGCGCCGTTGAACGCCCCGGAGGTTTCCTCGCCGCAGGTCAGGGCCAGCTTGATCGTCCGGCGCGGGCGCTCTTTGGACGACGCCAGGCGGATCAGCGTATCGGTCCAGATCGCCGCCTGGAGCTTGTCGTCGACCGTGCCGCGGCCGTAATAGTACCCGCCCTCGTCGATCAGCTTGAAGGGATCGCGCTGCCAGTCGGCGCGCTTGGCCTCGACCACGTCGAGATGAGCGAGCAGCAGCATCGGCTTCAGCCTGGGGTTGCTGCCCGGATAGACCGCGACCAGCCCGCCCTCGCGCGGATGCTCCGGGACCGAGAACAGGGTGATCGCGCTGTCGGGCAGGCCGCCGGTGCGCAGCCGCGCCGCCATCTTATCCGCCGCCGCGGTGCAACTCCCTTCGCTCAGGGTGGTGTTGGTTTCGACCAGTTCTCGGTAGAGCCCGAGGAACGCCTGCTGGTCTGTCCGCAGCGGCATTTCGGCGGCGGCGGCCCCAGCGGTGAGAGTCAGTCCAGCCACGGCCAGCAGGATCGATTTCATGGGCGCCCCTCGCAATGTTGCATTGCAGCGGATAATGCCTGATTCCGCTGTGGATGCCAGGGCGAAAAAGGTTCCCTGAACCTCCTTTGGTGCCTATATGCTGGGCATGGCCACTACCCCCGACGAAACCCCCGCAAATCAGCCCAACGCGAACGCCTATGGCGCCGAATCCATCAAGGTCCTTAAGGGCCTCGACGCGGTGCGCAAGCGGCCCGGCATGTACATCGGCGATACCGACGACGGCTCGGGCCTGCACCACATGGTCTTCGAGGTGTCGGACAACGCGATCGACGAGGCGCTGGCCGGGCACTGCGACCTGGTGCTGATCGAATTGAACCCCGACGGCTCGGTCTCGGTGACCGACAACGGCCGCGGTATCCCGACCGGCATCCATCCCGAGGAAGGCGTCTCGGCGGCCGAGGTCATCATGACCCAGCTCCACGCCGGCGGCAAGTTCGAGAACACCAGCGACGACAACGCCTACAAGGTCTCGGGCGGCCTCCACGGCGTCGGCGTCTCGGTGGTCAACGCGCTCAGCGAGTGGTTGGAACTCACCATCTGGCGCGACGGCGAAGAGCACTGGATGAAGTTCGCCCATGGCGATGCGGTCGGCCCGCTCGTCGTGCGCGGCCCGGCCCCCGACGGCAAGAAGGGCACCCGCGTGACCTTCCTCGCCAGCACCGACACCTTCAAGAACG
>JASGGH010000080.1:0-12857 GCA_047605105.1 Novosphingobium sp.
GGAGCGGGCCGGTGCCGGCTTGCGCCGAAAGGCGCATTTCCAAACGGTCTCTTAGCAATTATCGTTTTCCTACATCGCAGCGATCTGTCAGGCAGCAGACGGTCTTCGCGCCCTGCTCTTTGAACCGTTGGGCCAGTCGTTTCTGTTGGGAAACTGTCACCTGACAGCTATTGGGCAATACGTTGTAAAAAAGACGAAATTCAGTGGAATAACGGGTGACGCATCGCGAATGTGTAACCCTCCCGACCGCAAAACCCGTCCGTCCCGAGCTGTCGCAGGGCCGCCTTTCTTTTGCGGCGCCAGCAAGCGAAGGATGGCCGTCGGCCCGCGGCCCTCTTGCGGGGGGACAAGCTCAGGGCGGATGGATTTGGGGGAAGGGTGCCTATTTGCCCGCCGCCAGCACCATCTGCGCGCCCTTTTCGGCGATCATCATCGTCGGCGCGTTGGTGTTGCCCGAGGTGATCCTGGGCATGACCGAGGCGTCGATCACGCGCAGCGCGCCGAGGCCCTTCACCCTGAGCTCGGCATCGACCACGCTGCCCATCGCCGCGGTGCCGACCGGGTGGAAGATCGTGGTCGAAATGTCCCCGACCGCGCGTTCGAGCTCTTCCTGACCGTCGATCCGCGCGCCGGGGCGGACTTCCTGCGGGCGGTACTGCGCCAGGGCCGGCTGGGCGACGATGCGGCGCGTGATGCGGATCGCTTCGGCGCCGACGCGGCGGTCTTCCCCGGTCGCAAGATAGTTGGGGCGGATGCTGGGCGGCGCGGCGGGATCGGTGCCGGCGATAGCGGTGCGGCCGCGGCTCTCGGGGCGCAGGTTGCAGACCGAGGCGGTGAAGGCGGGGAAGGGGTCGAGCGCCCCGCCGAAGGCCTCCAGGCTGAGCGGCTGGACGTGGTATTCGAGGTTGGGCGTGGCGAGCCGCTCGTCGCTCTTCACGAACATGCCGAGCTGGCTGGGCGCCATGGCCATCGGCCCGGTGCGGCGGAGCATGTATTCGAGGCCGATCAGCCCCTTGCCGAACAGGTTCGCGGCGCGCTGATTCAACGTGGATACGCCAGAGACCTGCCAGGTGCAGCGGATCTGCAAATGGTCCTGGAGGTTGCCGCCGACCTCGGGCCGGTCGAGGATCGAGGCGATGCCGAGGTCTTGCAGCCGCGCCGCGTCACCCACGCCGGAGCGTTCGAGGATCGCCGGAGAGCCGATCGCGCCCGCCGCCAGGATCGTTTCGCCGCGCGCCTTGGCGACCCGTTCCTCGTTGCCGAGGCGGTAGGCCAGGCCCACGGCGCGGCGCTGCTCGAACAGCACGCGGTCGACCAGCGCCCCGGTCACGACCTTGAGGTTGGCCCGGCCGCGCACCGGCTTCAGGAAGGCGTCGGCCGCGCTCCAGCGCCAGCCCCTGCGCTGGGTCACGTCGAAGAAGCTGGAGCCCAGGTTGTCGCCGGTGTTGAAGTCGGGAGTGATCGGCACGCCGTATTCTTCCGCGGCGCGCTGGAAGGCTGCCAGGATGTCCCAGCGCAGGCGCTGCCGCTCCACCCGGATTTCGCCGCCGCCGCCGTGGAACTCGCTCGGCCCGGCGTAGTGATCCTCGGCCCGCTTGAACAAGGGCAGGACATCGTCCCAGCCCCAGCCCTGGTTGCCGAGCTGCCGCCAGCCGTCGTAGTCCGCCGCCTGGCCGCGCATGTAGATCATGCCGTTGATCGAGGAGCAGCCGCCCAGCACCTTGCCCCGCGGATACTTCAGCGCCCGGCCGTTCAGCCCCGCTTCGCTCTCGGTCGAGAAGCACCAGTCGGTGCGCGGGTTGCCGATGCAGTAGAGGTAGCCGACCGGGACCTTGATCCACAGGTAGTCGTCCTTGCCGCCGGCCTCGAGCAGCAGGACCCGGTTGCGCGGATCGGCGCTCAGCCGATTGGCGAGCACGCAGCCCGCGCTGCCGCCCCCGGCGATGATGTAGTCGAACTCCTCCATCGCTTTCGCCGACCACGATCGGCGCGGGCGCGCAACTGTTTTGTGGGTTGTGACGCGGCCGCGGCAGTGGTGAAATCGACCTCGCGGTTGTTGCTCATCGGGCGGGCGCCGATCGAGCCGTCGGCGGTCCTGGCGGACAGGGTGCAGAAGTCGATGTCGCGCATCGCTCCGGAAATGTCGGCGAGGGTCTTGGCCATGGCGTGTCTCCCGGAGTGGTGTTAGCCAAGCGCTCGGCGGACGGATTCGGTTCCAGGAGGTGCATGTGAAACTGCCGATGGCCTTGCTGCTGGCGCTGGCGATGGTTCCCGGTCCCGCGGCGGCAGCGACGCACGAGCAGGTGGCCGCGGCGGCGCTGAAGGCCGCGCCCGTCTGGGACGGGCACAACGACATGCCCGAGCAGGTCCGCGACCGGCGCAAGAACCTGATCGCGGGCTTCGATTTCCACGACACGACCGGGACCGCCGATCCCGCCAACGACCGCCAGGCGATGCACACCGACCTGACCCGGCTGAAGCGGGGCCACGTCGGCGCGCAGTTCTGGTCGGTCTGGGTCCCGACCACGCTCAATGAGCAGCAGTCGGTCCAGGCGGTGCTCGAACAGATCGACCTGACCAAGCGGATCGTCGCGCGCTATCCCGGCGAGCTGCAGCTCGCCACCAGCGCCGACGAGGTCGAGCGGGCGATGAAGGCCGGCAGGATCGCCTCGCTGATCGGCATGGAGGGCGGGCACTCGATCGGCACCTCGCTCGGCGTGCTGCGGCAGATGTATGCGCTCGGCGCGCGCTACATGACGCTGACCCACAGCAGGAACACGAGCTGGGCGGACAGCGCCACCGACGCGCCGAAGAACGATGGGCTCAGCGATCTCGGCCGCGACGTGGTGCGCGAGATGCAGCGGCTCGGCATGCTGGTCGACCTCAGCCATGTCAGCGAGGCGACGATGATGGACGCGCTCGACGTCGCCCGCGCGCCGGTGATCTTCAGCCACTCGGGCGCCCGGGCCATCGGCGGCCATCCGCGCAACGTGCCGGATGCGGTGCTCGCCCGGATGAAGGCCAACGGCGGGATCGTCATGGTCGTGACCCTGCCGTCCTACGTCAGCGAGGAGGTCCGCGCCTGGACCGTGCGCCAGGCCGGCGAAAAGGCGCGGATCGAGGCGAATCGGATAGGCGACCCGGCCGGGGCCAAGGCCGAGCTCGACGCCTGGGTCGAGGCCAATCCCTATCCGCGCGCGACGATTCCTCAGGTCGCCGATCACATCGACCACGTGGTCAAGCTGGCGGGCATCGACCATGTCGGCCTCGGCGGCGATTTCGACGGGATGGACCGCACGGTGCTGGGCATGGAGGACGTCTCGACCTACCCCGCGCTGTTCGTCGAGCTGGCGCGGCGCGGCTATTCGCAGGCGGACCTGGAGAAGGTCGCCAGCCGCAACATGCTGCGGGTGATGCGGGCCGCCGAGGCCTATGCCACGGCGCATCGCGGCGACCCGCCGATCGAGAATGCGACGGCCTTCTGAGCCTTACTGGGTGCTGCCCACCGACGACGGCGCCGAGCCCGAGCCGCCGTTGGGCGGATTGCTGCTGAGCGCGCCGGTTATCCAGATCAGCGAGAGCGCCGCAATCGCCAGGGCCAGGCTGATGACCAGGATGTAGCGCACGATATGCGGCGTGGCGCCGCCGCGCGCCTCGTCGGTCTCGATATGAACTTCGTTGCCTTGGCGTTCCATGGGAACTCCCTCCGCTGGTTGCGTTCGTGCGAAGAGAACGCCGGAGGGAGGGGCCAGTTCCGCCAGGGCTGACGGCTCAATCGCGGAGCAGTTCGTTGATTCCGGTCTTGGACCGCGTCTGGGCGTCGACCGTCTTGACGATCACCGCGCAGTAGAGCGACGGCCCCGGAGTGCCGTCGGGGAGCGGCTTGCCCGGCAGGTTGCCGGGGACCACGACCGAATAGGGCGGGACGTGACCGACATGGATCTCGCCGGTGGCGCGGTTCACCACCTTGGTCGAGGCGCCGATGAACACGCCCATCGACAGCACCGAGCCCTGACCGATGCGCACGCCCTCGACCACTTCGGAGCGGGCGCCGATGAAGCAGTCGTCCTCGATGATCACCGGATCGGCCTGGAGCGGTTCGAGCACGCCGCCGATGCCGACACCGCCCGACAGGTGCACGTTCCTGCCGATCTGGGCGCAGGAGCCGACCGTGACCCAGGTATCGACCATGGTGCCTTCGCCCACGTAGGCCCCGATGTTCACGAAGCTCGGCATCACCACCACGCTCTTGGCGATGTGCGAGCCGCGGCGGACCACGGCGCCCGGCACGACCCGGAAGCCGCCCGCGCGGAACCTTGCGTCGTCCCACCCTTCGAACTTGAGCGGCACCTTGTCGAAGGCCGGCGCACCGGCCGCGCCGATCTCCATGACCTGGTTGTCGTTGAGGCGGAACGAGAGCAGCACGGCCTTCTTGAGCCACTGGTTGACGGCCCAGCCGCCATTGCCGTCGGGCTCGGCGACGCGGGCCTGGCCCGAATCGAGCTGGCCGAGCGCCTCGTCGACGATCTTGCGGACGTCGCTGCTGGCGGGGGTGACGCCGTCGCGGGCCTCCCAGGCGGCTTCGATCGCTGCGGCAAGCTGAGACATCGCGGATATTCCTTCGACTGAAACTGTGGCGCTGCGCCTATCGCCGCCGCCGCCGCAAGACAAGGCTTGGCGGCTGCGAAACGGGGACATTCGCGGGGGCAGCGTTCACGCCCACCGACCCGCTCGACGACATCGGTTTCGTCTGACACGATCAGGCCGCGCTCGCCCTGCGCCAGAACTTCGCCGGCTGGGGGTTGGCGCGGCCCGGTTCCAGCGGGGCGCTCCGTTTACTCGAGCAACTGCATGTCCATGGACACGAACCCCGCGGTCGTCACGAGCTTGTCGAAATGCCGGTCCAGCTTGGCCATCGCCCCCGGGGTCAGCGCTAGCCAGAACCGGCGCTTGTCGGCATCGTCGGGAATGCGGTCTATCCATTTCGCGCGGCACAATGCGGAAATATGGCGCAGCGCGGTCGTATGCGGCGAGCGCGAGCCGATGCACGCCGATGTTACCGAACTGCGCGAGCCGGATTTCTCGCGGATGTAGAGATCGAGCAGCAAATCCCAGGCCGGTTCGCCGAACAGGCCGCCGGCCAGCGTATGAGCCCGCACCCCGCGGCTCCAATAAAGCCACTTGGCCACGGCCAGGCGCGCATCCTGGGCATTGGCGGGAGCGCCGTGATCATTGTCATGACCGCGCGTATTCGGGGGCGTAACCCCAATCGATTTCACTCGCATCGACTGGCGATTGCGCGGAAGCGGCTCGTCGCCTTCGGAATTAGCCCGATCACGGCCATGGCCCCTACATACCTCCCCGTTATGCCCTGACCGGTATCTTGCACATCTGGTTGCTGCGCCCAATAGAAATAAAGATACTTCAGCGACTTATTTGCGAAGTACAGATCGACTGCAATCGTTCTGGAACGTCTGGAAAAAAGCACTCGGTTTTAAATCCATAATGGATTCATTGTCTCGTGCGGGAGCAAGCCCGCCCCGATCGGCGGAAGAGGCAGGCGCGTTTCCAGCCCTTTCTTTCGTCATGCGATCCGCGCTAGGCCCGTCCGGCAAGTGCAGGAAAAGGAGAGATGACTTGGCAGAACTTCGTGATCGCTACGGTCCGGTGGCGGTAGTGACCGGCGCGTCCTCCGGCATCGGCTGGGCCTTTGCCGAGGAACTGGCGAAGCGCGGTTTCGATCTCGTGCTGGTGGCCCGCAGGGTCGATCGCCTCGAGGATCTGGCCCGGCAGCTCACCGCCGCGAACGGCATCGCGGTAGCGGCCCTGCCGGTCGATCTCGGGCGCGCGGACGCTGCGCAGATAATTCTGGACGCTACGACGAGCCACGATGTCGGGCTGGTCGTCAGCAATGCCGGCTTCGGAATGAAGGGCGATCACGCCGACAACGATCCCGCGGCGATGACCGAGATGCTGATGGTCAACTGCAACGTGCCGATGCAGCTTGCCCGCGGCTTCGCCCCGCGGCTGCGGGCGCGGGGCTCGGGGGGACTGATCCTGGTCAGTTCGGTCGAGGGGCTGATCGGCTGCCCCTATTCGACGGCCTATTCCGCCTCCAAGGCGCTGGTGAACGCGCTCGGCGAGGGGCTTTGGGCCGAGCTCAAGCCGGACGGAGTCGACGTGCTCACGGTGTGCCCCGGGGCGACCGAATCCGAGGCGGCGGGCAAGCAGGGCATCGACCTCGCCAAGTTGCGCAACGTCATGCCGGCGCGCGACGTGGCGCGGGCCTCGCTCGATAACCTGGCGGAAGGCCCGACCTTCTTTCCCAGCGAGATCTACAAGGCGACCTTCGACCAGCTCCTGGCCATGCCGCGCTGCGATGCGCTGATGGCCATGGCCAAGGGCATCAAAGGCAACAGCTAACGGAGGCTGGCCAGGGTTATTTGTTGCTTTGCTTGGGCACCGAGAAGGTGCCCGAGACGCGGCCGCCGCCCGAGCCGCCATTGCCGAGCGCCGAGGACGAGCCGCCGGCGCGGCCGTCCACGCTGGAGATGCCGCTGGCAAGGTCGATGACCAGGCGCCCGCCGTTCAGCGTGTCGCCGCCGCGGCGCAGGGCGACGTTGCCGGCCATGGTGATGACCCGGCGGTTGAAGTCGTAGATCGCGACGTCGCCCCGGGCGGTCTCGCCGCCGCGCGCCACGAAGACGCCGCCCGTCGCGTCGATGCGCTGGATCTTCATCGAGCCGGCATTGGTATAGGCGACGGTGGTGCGCGCGGCCTTCAGGTTGAGGCCGCCTTGGTCGATATTGACGTTGCCCGACAGCACCACGCGGTTCTGGCGATCCTGTAGCTCGATGCGGTCCGCCGCGTAGTTGACCGGGGCGTCGCTGTTGTGGCCGGCGATCGCCTGGGCGCCGGTCTGCTGCAGGCTGAGCAGGGCCGCGCCGGTCACGGCGAAGGCCATGGCGGCGGACTTCAGCGCGGTGGTCATGTGCGAGCGGTCGATCATCATGGCATCCTGAGCTTTCCGGGCTGCATCCGCAAGCGGGCGCGGCCATCGAGGGCAACCGTGCGCCCGGCCAGGTCCGCCACTATCCGGTTCGCGCTGAAGGTGCCAGCGGGAATGGAGCCGGAGACCCCGCCCGACCCTTCGACCCGGCGGCTCTTGAGGTCGACCGTGACGTTGCTGGCGGACATCGAATATCCGTCCGCGGCCCGGAAATTGAGCGGTCCGATGACGCCGACGCGCTCTTCCGGGATGTTGTAGAGGCCGACCGGCGCCGAAATTTCCGCAGGCCCGTCGGCCAACTGGATCCGGGCGACGAGGTCGTTCATCTCCACCGTCGGATCCTTGGCCGATCGCTGCACGGCGGCGCCGGCGGTCAGGGAGAAGGGACGACCCTGGTTGTCCGCGCCGCGGTACATCGCCTTGTCCACCCGCAGCCGCTCGCTGGTGACGGCGACCTTGTTGCGGTCGAGCAGGAAGCTGATCTCGCCGCGCGGGGTGAAGGGGGCGAGGATCATCACCGCCACCACCGCGCCGACCCCGGCGGGCAGCACCCGGACCAGCAGGCGCACCAGCCGGTCGTGCGAAGATCCGGGCGCGGCGAAGGCCCGGCGCTGGTCGCGGATCAGATCGGCTTTTGCGGTCACGGCCTGACGGTTCTATTCGTGGCTGAAGATGTCGCGGTCGGGCCAGCCGGCCAGGTCGAGCCGGGCGCGCATCGGCAGGAAGTCGAAGCAGGCCTGGGCCATTTCGGTGCGGTGCTCGCGGGCCAGTCGCTCGACGAAGATTGCGTGCATGGCGTGGAGATAGCGCACGTCCGATGCCGCATATTCGCGCTGCGCGTCGCTGAGCTCGGCGCCGCCCCAGTCGCTCGACTGCTGCTGCTTGGAGATTTCCTTGCCGAGCAGTTCGCGGACCAGTTCCTTCAGGCCGTGGCGGTCGGTATAGGTGCGGACCAGCTTGCTGGCGATCTTGGTGCAGAACACCGGGGTCGCCTGGGTGCCGAGGTAATGTTCGATCGCGGCCAGGTCGAACCGGGCGAAGTGGAACAGCTTGAGCCGCGCGGGATCGCCCAGCACGGCGCGCAGGTTCGGCGCGGCATAGGAACTGCCGGGGCCGAAGCGGACGAGGTGCTCGTCGCCCTGGCCGTCCGAGATCTGCACGACGCAGAGCCGGTCGCGCGGGGTGATGAGCCCCATGGTTTCGGTATCCACCGCGACCGGGCCGGGGGCCAGCACGCCTTCGGGGAGATCTTCTTCGTGGAAATGGACAGCCATATCGGCGCCGTGCTTAGGCTTATCCGCGGCCGAGGGAAAGCCCGGTTTGGCGAAGTGGAGCAGAACGATGGCGGGAAGTGATGCCGTGCCCAAAAGCTGGCGGCCGGCGCTGGAGCCGGTCCTGGCCGAAAAGGCGTCCCGCGCGCTCGGCGGTTTCCTCAAGGCGGAGGAAGCGGCCGGCAAGCGGATATATCCGCCGCGCGGGCAGCGGCTGCGGGCGCTGGACCTGACGCCGCTCGACCAGGTGAAAGTCGTGATCCTGGGCCAGGACCCTTACCACGGCCCGGGCCAGGCGCACGGCCTCGCCTTTTCGGTACAGCCCGGCGTGCGCGTCCCGCCGAGCTTGGTGAACATCTACAAGGAGCTGGAGAGCGACCTCGGCCTGCCGCCGCCGGGGCACGGCAACCTGGAGAGCTGGGCGCGGCAGGGCGTGCTGCTGCTCAACAATGCGCTGACCGTCGAGGAGGCGCGCGCCGGGTCGCACCAGAAGCTGGGCTGGGAGGCGATCACCGATGCTGCCGTCGCCGCCGTGGCGGCCCGCGAGGAGCCGAGCGTCTTCATGCTCTGGGGCAGCCACGCCCGGAACAAGGCGATGCGGGTGCCGGGGCTGCTGGACGGAAGGCATTTGGTGTTGACCGCGCCGCACCCGAGCCCGCTGTCGGCGCATTCGGGCTTCCTCGGCTGCCGGCACTTCAGCAAGGCCAACGCATTCCTCGATGCCAAGGGTCGCGGCGCGATCGACTGGCGGGTTTGAGCTGCCGGCTTAACTGCCAAGCAAGAAGGGGTTCGCGTAGAGGCGCCTCGCCAACGAAAAAGGGGCCGGATTGCTCCGGCCCCTTTCGTCATTTTGGCTAAGCGGTTGAGGCTTAGTTGCCCGAGCCGGGACCGTAGGTGATTTCCACCCGGCGGTTCTGGAGTTCGCGGACGCCGTCGGCGGTCGGAACGCGGGGGTTCGTCTCACCGAAGGCCTGGCTGGTGATGGCCCCGTCGGCGATGCCGCGCGAGGTCAGGTAGCCGCGGACCGAAGCGTTGCGGCGAGCCGAGAGGCCGACGTTGTACTGGGCCGAGCCCGAGCGGTCGGCATAGCCGGCCAGCATGATCGGCACGTTGGCGCACGAGCCATAGGCCTGGACGGCGCTGTCGAGGATCGTGGCGGCCTCAGGCGTGATGTCCGACTTATCCCAGTCGAAGAACACGATGTACGGCCCCTTGTTGCAGACCACTTCCGGCGGCGGAGGCGGCGGAGGGGGCGGCGGAGGCGGGGGCGGCGGAGGCGGCGGAGGAGGGGGAGGCGGCGGAGCGCTGCGACCCAGGTTGAAGCTCAGCGTCGCCAGGACGCTGTGCGTGCGCCACCGTTCGTTGACGCCGGCCAGGCCGCCGCTGTCGTAGCGGAAGCGGCCCGCGTTCAGGTAGCGGTACTTGATGCCGATGTCGGCCTTGCTCGACAGCGGGTAGCGCAGGCCGGCGATCGCCTGCCAGGCGAAGGCGCCATCGGTGTCCAACTGGTTGGGCGTGATCGGAACGATATGGTCGGCATCGACGACCGAACGGCGGTTCCAGGCATAGCCGATGCCGCCGCCGGCGTAGAAGTTGACGCTCGAGGGATTGCCGAAGTCGAACATGGCATTGGCCATGCCGGCCAGGACGCGGGCGCTGCCGGCGATCTGCTCGTCCGAGAGCAGGCCGTTGCGGGTCGAGGTCTTGGGCGTGTCGATCTTGGCGCTCTGGCCGAAGAACTCGCCTTCGAGGCGGAACATGCCGAAGTCGTAACCGGCGAAGAAGCCGCCGTCGAAGCCGGTCTTGTTCACGATCCAGAAACTGGTCGGGCCGCCGGTGTCGATCCGGCTGTCTTCCGGAATCAGCGCGCCGATTTCACCGCCGACATAGGCGCCGGTGTCGGGCGCCTCCTGGGCCAGGGCAGGCACGCTGACCCCGCCGAGCATGGCCAAGGCCAAAATTGAAGCTTTACGCATGGCATTCCCCTTAGATAGCCCGACCCCGGGCATTGATCCGTTCTAGCTTGTCAAACGCAAATAGGGGCAACTGTTCCAAAGTGGTGGGAAGTTCTTGGAAAACTGTTGCTGCAGTGCCACAGGAGGGTCAATTTCAACGCAGCGGCAGGGATGATACTGCGAGCATGTTGTCCACGTGAAAGGCTGGGCGACGATCCGGATAGAGCCGAAATTCGAGAAGTTTTTCAAGTGCTACGCGGTAGAGCGCCTGAAGCTCGATGCGGGCGAGGTGCGAGCCGGGGCAGCGGTGCGGGCTGCCGCCGAACAGCAGGCGATTTTTGTTTTCGCGGACCAGGCGGTGATCACCGGGGCCGTGCCGAAAGGCGAGAGCGCCTTGTATTCGGGCGGCGCGGCGCCCTCCGCGGTGCGCTCGTAGCGGATCGGCTCGTAGGGCAGGCCGATTTCCTCGCAAAGCCAGACGATCCGCTTGGACTGCGACTTGGCCAGGTGATGGACGGTCAGCATCGCTCTCTCCCGGTCGATCGGCCGGCGAACCACGGCTCCAGCCGGGCCAGCGCCTCCTCGATGAGGGCGGTCGATACCGCGAAGCTGAAGCGGATGAAACGGTTGCCGCGCACCGGATCGAAATCGATTCCCGGGGCGGTGGCGACGCCGGTTTCCTCCAGCATGCGGCGGCAGAAGGCCAGGCTGTCCTGCGTCAGGTGGCCGACGTCGGCGTAGATGTAGAAGGCGCCGTCGGGCGGCGCGATGTGGCTGAGGCCGAGCCGGGCCATGCCCGCGAGCATCAGCTCCCGGTTGCGAGCATAGGTAGCGACGTGGCCCTCAAGCTCCTCGCGGGCGTCCATCGCGGCGAGGCCGGCGTGCTGGGCCAGGCTCGGCGGGGTGAGGAACAGGTTGCCCATCCGCGCCCGCGCCGGCTCGGTCAGCTCGGGCGGGACCACCAGCCAGCCGAGCCGCCAGCCGGCCATCGAGAAGTACTTGGAGAACGAGTTCACCACCAGCGCGTCCGGCGCCACCGCCAGGGCCGAGCGGACCGGGCCGACATAGCTGATCCCGTGATAGATCTCGTCCGAGACGATCCTGATCCCGCGGCTTGCGCAGACCGCGGCGATCTTCGCTATCTCCTCGGCCGCGATCACCGTGCCGGTGGGATTGGCCGGGCTGGCCAGGATCACCCCGTCGGGCGCCGGCTCCAGCGCTTCGAGCGCCGCGGCGGTCAGTTGGAAGCGATCCGCCTCGCCGCAGTCGAGCTCGACCGGTGTCATATGCAGGGCCTTGAGCACATTGCGGTAGGCGACATAGCCCGGCCGGGCGAGCGCGACCCGTGCGCCGGGCGCGAACAGCGTGGTGAGCGCGAGGACCAGCGCCGGCGAGGCGCCGCAGGTCAGGATCACCTGTTCGGGCCGGACCGTCACCCCGTGATCCTCGGCATAGCCCCGCGCGATCCGCGCCTTGAGTCCGGGGTTTTCCCAATAGCCCATCGGATCGGCATCGAGCACCCGGTGCGCCACTTCGACCGCCGCGGCCGGCGCGCCGGTGGAGGGCTGGCCGTACTCCATGTGGATCACGGACTTGCCCTGGGCCTGCAGCGCATAGGCCAGCTCGCCGATGGCGATGGCATGGAAGGGATCGATCTCGGCGGTCATGCGCCGTCCTCGCATGACAGCGACGCTCATTGCAATCGCGCCCATAATGCTTACATTCGGAGTCGCTACCAGTCGCAGATCGATGGTTCCTGGCGCTTTGCGGCCCCTCTTTCCTTCCTTTTCGCAGCTTTCGGCACGCGCGGGCCGATAGTCGTCCCGCCATTAGTTTAGAAGGAAAGACTCCTATGCCCATCGGCACCGTAAAGTTCTTCAATGCAGACAAGGGCTATGGCTTCATCGCCCCCGAGGATGGCGGCAACGACGCCTTCGTGCACATCTCGGCGGTCCAGGCCGCGGGCATGCACACGCTCGACAAGGAACAGCGCGTTTCCTACGAGCTTGAGCAGGACCGCCGCGGCAAGACCAGTGCGGTCAATCTGGTCAGCGCCTGACGACCGGTAGCGGGGCGCGCGCAATTCCGCGCCGCCCCGTTCCACCCCTCCAGAAGGAGAGCACCATGAGCCAACAACGCGATTTCTACCTGTCCCGCGCCGAAGAGGCCCGGATCGGCGCCGCGGAGGCTCTGCTCGACAACGTCCGCGACCGCTGGCTCCGCGCCGAGGCCGCCTGGACCGAGATGGCCGACCGCGCCACCCGCACCGAAGCGGCGCGCAGCGAACGCGAGAAGGTGGCGCTCCCAGCTGTTCCATAACCAGACCAGAAAGTTCCAATGATCGAATATCGGCCGCATGTCGCGGCATCTACCCGAACCGCCGAGCGTGGCATGACCACCCGGCAGCGGCTCAAGGCCGCAACTCAACCCAAGCCCGATTTCGACCCGGTAGCCTATGCCGCGGCGCTCGAAGTTCTAGGCTGAACATACGAGGGCGTGCCGCAAGGTGCGCCCTTTCTCACATGGCAAAGCCCGTCCGTCCTGAGCTTGTCGAAGGACCGTTCTTGTTCTGAGGCCACGCGCTCATCCGCAAGTGAAGAACAGCCCTTCGACAAGCTCAGG
>JASGGH010000081.1:0-12378 GCA_047605105.1 Novosphingobium sp.
CCCATAGCGTATCCTGTCGGGTGGTCGGGCCGGGGGAGTGGGCCGGTGCCGTCCTCCACGTTAGTGGAGAAGAGAAGCTATCGTCCCTGGGCGCGCCAGCGCTGGACGGTGCGGATGACCATCTCGTCCTCGCCGCCGTTCTCCTGCCACAGCTCGGCAAAGGAGGGGTCGGCCGAGGCGGGGCGCTTGTATTCCTCGAGCGTGTCGAAGGCCACGCGGATCGGGATCGAGACGCCCTCGCCGCAGATGATGCACTCGCGGTTGCGCAGGGCGGGGATCGAATCGAGGAACCCGCGCGCGCCTTCGGGCATGGCCGCCTTCACGAAGGCCTGGTCGCGGTCGTTGTTGAGGCGCATCGAGATGATCGTGCCGCACTGCGACAGCACGCCTTCGGCAAGGTCCGAGGGGCGCTGCGTGATCAGGCCGAGCGAAATGCCGTACTTGCGGCCTTCCTTGGCGATCCGGCTGAGGATGCGCCCGACCGAGGAGCCGTCGGCGTTCTTCTCGTTGGGGACGTAGCGGTGGGCTTCCTCGCAGACCAGCAGGATCGGCCGCGGCTTTTCCTCGCGGGCCCAGATCGCGAAGTCGAAGACCATGCGCGAAAGGAGCGCGACCACGGTCGAGGTGATGTCGGAAGGGACGCCCGAGACGTCGATGATCGAGATCGGCTTGCCGTCGGTCGGCATGCGGAACACCTTGGCGATGAAGTCCGCCATGGTGTCACCCACCAGCATGCCCGAGAACATGAACTGATAGCGCGGATCGGCCTTCAGTTCGTCGATCTTGCCCTTCACCCGCATGTAGGGCGCGGTCGAAGTCGCCTTGTCGAGCTTGCCCATTTCGTTCTGGATGATGCTGGTCAGGTCCGACAGCAGGTAGGGGATCGGCGCATCGACGGTGATCTTGCCCATCGTCTCGGCCAGGCGGTTCTTGGTGCGGGCCTGGAGCAGGCACTTGGCGAGGACGTCGGCGTCGTTCTGGCGGTCGTTGCCGGTCGAGGTCAGGAAGACCTCGCAATGCTCCTCGAAGTTCATCAGCCAGTAGGGCATCTGCAGGTTCGAGACGTCGAGGATGATGCCGGTGTTGCGGAAGGCCGAGGCATATTCGCCGTGCGGGTCGATCATCACCACGTGGCCGTGCGGCGCGGCTTCGCAGATCCGGTGGAGGATCAGCGAGGCGCTGGTCGACTTGCCGGTGCCGGTCGAGCCGAGCAGCGCGAAGTGCTTGCCGAGCAGCGCGTCGATGTAGAGCCCGGCGCGGATGTCCTTGGTCGGAAAGACCGTGCCGACCTGGATCGAGGAACGGCCGTCACCGGCGTAGATCTCGCGCAGGTCCTTCGAGGTCGCGGGATAGACCAACGCGCCCGGGATCGGATAGCTCGTCACGCCGCGGCGGAAGCCGTGGATGCGGCCCGTCAGCTTCTCCTCGTCGCCTTCGCCGAGGAAGTCGATGTTGGCGAGGATGCCGCCGGGGGTCTTAGAATCCTGGCGCTGGGTGCGCACCGAGGCGAGCAACCAGCCGTTGCCGACGCGGATCTTGACCTGACTGCCGACCTGGCCGGCCAGCGAGATCGAGGGATCCTCGTCGAGCGAACATTCCTGGAGGCGCTGCAGATCGAGCGCGATCGCGGAACCCGAACCCGCGATTTCCAACACGATGCCCAGCGGCTCGCGGCTGTTGTCCAGCACCTGCGAAACCCCCGCCGCGGCCAGATCGTCCACGTGTGCCGGCTGCGCGTTGCCGAATCCATTCATGCTCATGTCCGACATTGCTCGCGGATGCCCTCGATAATCGCCCCGATAGAGCCACCAGAACTACGGTTAACCGGTTAACATACGCCTAAGTGGCGGCCGAAGGATCAGGCCCGGTCCTAGACCAGCGCGAACAGCCGCCCGGCGATCCAGCCCATCGCCACCGAGATCGCGACCGCCAGCAGGCCGTAGAGGAACGACCAGTTCTCCGCGAAATCGGCGATCGCCAGCTCGAACCCGAGCTTGCGTACTTCCACCCGGCTCATCGCCGAGGCCACCACCCGGCCCCGCGAAATGGCGAAGGTTTCGGCGGTATAGGTCCCCGTCTGGACGCTTGAGGGGAGCGAGATGCGGGCCTGGTAGAGCACCTGTCCGCTCAGCCTGACCCCGCGCTGGTCCTGCTGGTAGAGCTGCTTGCGGGCCATCAGATCGACCAGCCCCGCCGCGAAGCGCGACTGTTCGCGCGGCTCGATCGCGCCAATCGGGGACAACTGGAGCCAGGGCAGGCCGAGCTCGTAGATCGCGGCGGTCTTGTCGTCGACGATCTCGCGGATCGGCCGAGACGCGGAAACCGCGAAGAACCCCGGAGCCGAGCGGAAGCCCGTGCTCGCGGCATTGATCCACATCCCGGCGATCTTGCGTTTCTCGCGCAGGACGATCGACTGGGTCGGCCCCTTCAGCACGACGACGATATCGAGGTCGCGCCCGATCCGCGTGCCCTCGGGCGTCAGGATCGCGCCGAACAGCAGCAGTTCCGCCCCGGTGAAGCCCTGGCGCACCTGGATCTCGTGCTGCGAGACTTCGGGCACCAGGATCGGGTCGCGCGCACCGCCGAGCAGGACCAGCGCCAGGATCGCGATCAGGGCCCTGGGCAGACGGCGGCTCATAGCGGCGCCACGCTGTAGATTTCGTCTGGCCGCCAGCCGAGCCCCAGGGCCATGCGGAACGCCACCAGCAGGACGATGACGGCCAGGATCAGCCGCAGCCGCACCGGGCTCGTCGACTGCGCCAGCTTGGCCCCGACCTGCGCGCCCGAGACCGACCCCAGGAGCAGGAACACGGCCAGCACGATGTCCACCGCCTTGGTCGTCAGCGCGTGCATCATCGTGGTCGCCATCGTCACGAACAGGATCTGGAACAGCGAGGTTCCGACCACGACATTGGCGCTCATCCCCAGGATGTAGAGCATCGCGGGCACCAGCACGAAGCCGCCGCCGATCCCCATCAGCATGGTCAGGATGCCGGTGACCAGGCCGAGCAGCAGCGGGGCAAGCGGCGAGATGTACAGGCCCGACTTGTAGAACCGCCAGCGCCCCGGCAAGGCCGCGACCATCGGATGGTGGCGCCGCTTGCGTGCCGGGATCGGCACGCCGCTGCGCGCCGCCCGCAGCGACTGGAGGCTCTCGCGCGCCATGACCGCGCCGATCCCGCCGAGCAGCAGCACGTAGAGGATGTTGATGACCGTATCGATCTGCCCGAGGTCCTGGAACATTCGGAACAGCACCGCGCCGATGCCCGTGCCAAGCACCCCGCCCGCGACCATGACCCCGCCGATCTGGTAATCCACTCCGCCACGCCTGCCATGGGCGAAGACGCCCGAAACGCTGGCGCCCGTGACCTGGCTGGCCGAGCTCGCCGCAGCGACCGTGGGGGGCACGCCGTAGAAGATCAGCAGCGGCGTCGTCAGAAACCCTCCGCCGACCCCGAACATCCCGGACAGCACTCCGGTCAGCGCGCCGAGGGCGACAATGACCATGCCGTTGACCGAAAGGTTGGCGATCGGAAGATAGACGTCCATCTTGCCGCATCGGGGTAACGCACTGGGCCGACCGAAGGAAGGCGAGCGAGCCTAAAAACCTGCGGAAATGGTCAGCGCCGGGCCTGAGCTCGGCCGGGCCCTGCCCTTGACCCGGAAGCGCCAGTCGAGCCCGATCCGGGCCGAAGCCTGGTTCTGCGCGATCCCCAGCGTTGCCGAAGGACCGACATCGAGCCGGCCGGCACCCTGCTGGGCGCCGCCCCAGGCCCCGGCGCCGGTGCGCAGCTCGACAGGACCGACCTGCGCCACGCGCCGATCGATCCGGACTTGGCCATCGATGAACGGCGTGGCGCCCAGGCCGCCGACGTAGCCGGCCTGAAGGTAGAATTCGGCGCGGGCCTTGCCCGGCAAGGTCACCGGGGCGATTTCCGTGGCCGCCATGAGCGCCGGTCGCGCCGCGACGCGCCCTCCGAGCCGGCCGAGCCGGCCCTCGGCGGCGACGGCGACCGGCACCTCACCGATCGGTCGCGCGGAGAGTCCCGCGGCGATTTCCCGCTCGCCCGAACCGTTCAGCGCGGCACTGGCCCGCAGATAGGCCGCGGGCTTGTGGGGATTGCCGGGTGCCAGACGGTATCGGAGCACCGCGCCCGCCTGGCTGCCACCATAGGCCCCGGCCGCGGGCCCGGCGCTCGCCGCAACTCCGCCGCTGCGCACCAGCGCCCAGGCATCGGCCGACCAGCGGCGCGCCCCGCCCGAAGCCCGCAGCGGCGGCGCGGCGGCTGCGGCCAGCAGCATCTCGGGCGGCGGCATTCGCCCGACGACAGCCAGCAACATGATCGCCTCGCCGCCGGCAAGACCGGGCGCGACGAGGGCCGAGGCGGGCGGCACGATGTCGACCGGCGGCAATGGGCCAGGCGCGAGAACCGCCGGAGCCATCGGCAGAGCGGCCGGCGGGATCGGGAGCGCCGAACCTGGATGGGCGCGCGCCGGGGCTCCGACCGTCCGAGCCGCCGACATCGTCCATGGGATGCCTTGCGCCTCGGATAGCTTGGGCGGCACCGGCCGGGCGATCGAAAGAAGGGATTTCCCGGCGAGCGGTCGGTCCTCGGCCGAAGCCGGGAATACCCTGGCTTCATCCATCTTCCAGACCGCGGCCCGGCCAGCGATCCAACACACCATGATCGCACCGAGCACGACGAGCGGTTCGCCGCGGCGCCGAACCCGTGGTGCGGTCATCCGGGGACCTCGCCCGGGGCAGGCTGGGCAGGATGCAGGGTGTGCGTCGTCTTGTCCCAGACCACGGGCGCACCGTGCAAAGCCCGCAAGTAGGCCATCACCGCCTGGCGGCTGGCCAGGATCGCGATGACGTTCGCCACCACGAGCCGCGGCAAGGCCCGCAGGCCCTCCACCGGCCCGTATTCGCGCGCGGTGAAGGCCATCCGCACCGCCCCGCGCCAGGCCAGCATGCCGGTCGTGATCCACAGCATCGCCGACCAGTAGAGCGACTGCGGCGCCGCGCTCTGCCAGCCTGCCGCCTTGGCGACGGCGAGCACGGTCCAGATCGCGAACCAGACGTAGGCCATTGCCAGGACGATGGCGGTCAAGGGCCCGCGCCGGTCGCGGATGGCCATCCAGATGTCGACCGGACGGCTGCTCCAGCCAAGCCGGTCCCAGCTCTGGAAGGCGATCCCATGGACCCAGCGCGTCTTTTGCCGCACCGCTGCCTCGAGCGTCGCGGGGAAATAGGCCCGGGTGGCGACCAATTCGCCGGCGGCATCGCGCAGCCGCAGGAACCGGCTTTTCCCGCCAAGCCGCGCGATCAGCCAGCCGAGCTCGTAATCCTCGGTCAGGCATTCCGCGGCGAACGGACCGTCGCCGCCCTCGGCGCGGCGCAGCGCGGCAAGGGCTTCGAGGATCTCCCGCCCGAAACCGCAGCCGACGCCTGCGGCGGGGATCGCCGCCCCGAGCGCATCGCGGACGACCAGGCCCTTGGCATGGGCTTCGGTGAATTCGTCGCAATAATGGCCCGCCACGTAGGGCGATCCGCGCACCGGCTCGGGCCGTACCGGCAACTGCACGAAATCGACCTCGCCGAGCGCCCGCGCGATTATCTCCAGCCCGGCCGGGTGCACCATGTCCTCCGCGTCGTGGAGGATGACGCCGCGATAGCGCAAACCGGACCGTAGCTCGTCCGACCGAAGCTCGGCATAAAGCCGGTTGAGGCAGTCCGCCTTGGTCGTCGGCCCGGCTCGGTCGAGGATGACCAGTCGTGCCCGGCGGTCGCCGCCGATCGCCGCCGTCGCCGCGCCGACCGTGGCGGAATCGTTAGGATAGCAGCCGACATAGATCCGCAATTCCGCCTGCGGCCAGGCCTTCAGTGTGTGCGAGATCGCCGCACCGATCACCTCGGCCTCTCGCCAGGCGGGAAAGAACACCGCCATCGGGCCCTCAAGCGGAGCGGGCGCGAAATCCTGCGCCAGCCGCGGCGTGGCGGCGCGTCCGGTGAGCCGCAGCCAGATCCAGGTCAGGTCGATCACAAGCTCGTCGAAGGCGCCGAGGACGAACCAGAACAGAGCGAAGAGCATCAACTCGTGCTCGGCGATGCGGAGCCCGTGCAGCAGCATTTCAGCAGACAGCAGCCCCCCGGTCTGCATAGGCCCGGCCCCCCACCCGTACTTGCCCTTAGGGGATCAGCCTAATTGCTTTGACCTCTGGGCGCAACGCATTCATGTCATGGCAAAATTCGGGAACCCGCATGTCGATCGGCAAGCATCCTACCAGTCGCCTCGGCGCAACTGCCGTTCACCTGTTCGGCGGAGAGGCCGGCGCGGGGATGCTGCTGATCCTGGGCGCGGCACTGGCGATCCTTGCCGCGAACTCCCCCCTTGCCGAGGCCTATCACCACGTCTTCCACCATCCCCTGAGCTGGAGCCCGGTGGCGATGCTGGGCACCTGGCACGCGTGGATCAACGACGGGCTGATGGCGGTGTTCTTCTTCGTCGTCGGATTGGAGATCAAGCGCGAGTTCCTGCAGGGCCAGCTCTCCACGCCCCCGCGCCGGCGCCTGCCCATCCTGGCGGCTGCGGCGGGAATGGCGGTTCCCGCCCTGATCTATCTCGGCATCGCCGGAGGCACCGGCAGCCTGTCGCGCGGCTGGGCGATCCCCGCGGCGACCGACATCGCTTTCGCGCTCGGCGTGCTCGCGCTGCTCGGCAGCCGGGTGCCGGGATCGCTGCGGCTGTTCCTGCTGACCGTGGCGATCGTCGACGATCTGGGCGCCGTTGCGATCATCGCGCTGTTCTATGCCAGCGGGATCGACCTCGCCTGGTTGGGCGGCGGCGCGGCGGTGCTGGCGGCAATGGCCGCGCTGAACCTGGCAGGCGTGCGCGGGGCCTGGGCCTATGTCCCGCTTTCCCTGCTCCTGTGGCTGTGCATCCTGCATTCGGGCGTCCACGCAACCGTTGCCGGCGTCCTCGCCGCACTGACCATCCCGCTCGGCCTGGACCACCGCGGCGACAGCCTGCTGCTGCGCCTGGAGCACGGGCTTGCCCCGTGGAGCGCCTATGCGATCGTGCCGCTGTTCGGCTTCGCCAATGCCGGCGTCAGCCTAGCGGGGGCCGGCATTGGCGGAGTCCTCGCCCCCGTGCCGCTGGCGGTGGCGGCAGGGCTGTTCCTGGGCAAGCAGGCCGGCATCCTGGGCGCGATCGCCCTGGCCCGGATGACCGGCTTCGCCGCTCCTCCCCGCGGCGCGAGCTGGGCCCAGCTATGGGGCGTGGCGATCCTCTGCGGGATCGGCTTCACGATGAGCCTGTTCATCGCCGGACTGGCCTTCCCCGCCGATCCCGGCTTCGCCGAAGAGGCCAAGCTGGGCATCCTGGCCGGATCGCTGCTCTCGGCCGCGCTAGGCTACGGCATGCTGCGCCTGGCAGGTCGCCGCTGACCGTTACCAGCTGCCCACGTTCGGCATGGAGGCCCAAGGCTCGCGCGGGTCGAGCGCTCCGTCCTGCAGCAGTTCGACCGATATCCCGTCGGGGGTGCGCACGAAGGCCATGTGCCCGTCACGCGGCGGGCGGTTGATCGTAACCCCGGCGTCCATCAGCCGCTGGCAGGTTTCGTAGATGTCATCGACGCGGTAGGCGAGATGGCCGAAATTGCGCCCGCCCGAATATTCCTCCGGGTCCCAGTTGTGGGTCAGCTCGACCTCGGCGCCTTCCTGGCCCGGCGGGGCGAGGAAGATCAGGGTGAAGCGGCCCTTCTCGTTGTCGAACCGGCGCGTCTCCTTCAGCCCGATAAGCTCGAAGAAGCGCACGGTCGCCTCGGGATCGGTGACGCGGATCATGGTGTGGAGGTAGCGGGTCATGGCTTCTCCTTTAGGCTTGGCGGGCCGGCGATCAAGCCGGGGGGCCCGCTGCACTTGAAAAGCGGAAAGCCGAACGAAGAAGGCCCGCTCCGGAGAACCGGAGCGGGCCAACCCCCGTTGCGTGACGCGAAGCTTAGAAGCTGGCAGTCAGCGAAATCACACCGACCGTCTTGGCCGGGCGATGGTAATACTCGGAACAAGCGACCCACGAGCCGCAACCGGCGTAGAAATCGCTGTCCGCACGGCTGACATTGGTGCCGACGACCGAAGCATCGAGCGTCAGGTTCTTCCAGGTCACGCTCGCCCCGACCGACCAGTCGAGATAGTTCTTGACGTAAGCCAAGCTGCCGTCGGTGTAGCCGAGGTGACCATGCAGCGAAATCGGCGTGCCCGGAATGCCGCCGCTCAGCTCACCATAGACATAGACGTTGTCGGAGATGAGGTTGGTCTGATCCGGGGCGTAGTTGATGCCGAACTTGGCGGTGACGGGGCCCAGCGCGCCGGCGACCGAACCATAGATCTCGTAGAGGTTGCCGGCCGGCGCGTTCGGGTAGATGTAGCCGTAACCGCCGAGATCGACCTTCACCCCGCCGAGCTCCTTGGCCCAGCCGCCGTAAACGTCGATCTCGGTGCCACCGGGAGCGATGGGCGTATCGGTAGCGTCGCCAGCAGTGCTCGAGCCCCAGGTCGAGATGTAGAAGCCCGATTCGTGGCTGACCGAGATGGAGGCCTGGACGGCCGGCTTGTTGTTCGACTGGGCGATGCCGCGGAAACGATACTGCGACACGACCGCGGCAGAACCGCTGACGGTGATCGCGCTCGGCGCATCGGTCTCGTCAGCAAAAGCGGGCGTAGCAGCCAGCATGGTGCCGGCAAGAAGCGTTGCGGTGAGAGCCCCGCGAATGGACGTGAGCATGTCAATCTTCCTTAATTTGATTGTTGCCTCGTCCCTACCTGCGCTTGAGCCGCGCATCTCTATTCGGACGCGTCTTTCTCTTGCCCGGTCAAGGTGCGGCGATTTGCTGCAATGCACAAGAGCAATATTCCGTTCGGAAGCAATGAGGCTGGAAGTGTGCTCTTTGTGCAACGCCACCTCCGCAGCCTACCGCCTTGTGCCGATTTCCTCCGCGGACTATCAGGCCCGTCCGCGATGATCGCCTTGTTCCGCCAATTGCTCGGCAAGAGCACGCCGCCCGCCGTGCCTCCGGGACAGCGGGTCTATGCGATCGGCGACATCCACGGCCGGGCGGACCTGTTCGAGGCGCTGATCGCGGCGATCGAGCGCGACGACGCGGCCGGCGCCCCGGCGCGCACCACGGTGATCCTGCTCGGCGACCTGATCGACCGCGGCGCGGACAGCGCCGGGGTGCTCGCCGCGGCGCGGGCCTGGCAGCAGCGGCGCGACGTGCGGGTCCTGGCCGGCAACCACGAGGAAATGTTCCTCGAATGCTTCGACAATCTCGAGCTCATGCAGCATTTCCTCCGTTTCGGCGGGCGCGAGACGGTGCTGAGCTATCCCGTCGACCCCGCCTTCGCCCATGCCGACGCTCCCGAGGCCCAGGCGCTGATGCGCGCCGCGGTGCCGGAGGCCGACCTCGCCTTCATCCGCGGCTTCGAGGACCGGATCGCGATCGGCGACTACCTGTTCGTCCACGCCGGGATCCGCCCCGGAGTCGCGCTGGAGGACCAGGAGACCCGCGACCTGCGCTGGATCCGCGGCGCGTTCACCGATTCGCGCGCCGATCACGGTTTGGTAGTGGTTCACGGGCATACGATCACCGAAACCCCCGACCTGCGGCCCAACCGTATCGGGCTCGACACCGGGGCCTACTATTCCGGCAAGCTGACCGCGCTGCGCCTTGAAGGCGAAGAGCGGGCACTGCTGGAAACCTGTGAGAACGACGGCAGGATCGACGTCGAGATGAGGAGCATTCCATGAAGATCGCAATGGTCGGCTCGGGCTACGTCGGCCTGGTTTCCGGCGCCTGCTTCGCCGATTTCGGCCACGAGGTCGTCTGCATCGACAAGGACCCGGCCAAGATCGAGGCGCTGAACCGGGGCGTCATGCCGATCTACGAGCCGGGCCTGGCCGAGCTGGTCACCGGCAACGCCAAGGCCGGGCGGCTGAGCTTCACCACCGACCTCGCCAGCGGCATCGCGGGCGCCCAGGCGGTGTTCATCGCGGTCGGCACCCCTTCGCGCCGCGGCGACGGCCATGCCGACCTCTCCTTCGTCTATGCCGTCGCCGAGGAGATCGGCCCGCACCTGACCGAGCCCGCGGTGATCGTCACCAAGTCGACCGTGCCGGTCGGCACCGGCGACGAGGTCGAGCGCATCCTCGGCGAGGCGAAGCCCGAGGTGCGCTTCGCCGTCGCCTCCAACCCCGAGTTCCTCCGCGAAGGCGCCGCGATCGGCGACTTCAAGCGGCCCGACCGGATCGTCATCGGCACCGACGACGACTGGGCGCGCGGGGTGATGCGCGAGGTCTACCGCCCGCTGTTCCTCAACCAGGCGCCGATCCTCTTCACCAGCCGGCGCAGCGCCGAGTTGATCAAGTACGCCGCCAACGCCTTCCTCGCGACCAAGATCACCTTCATCAACGAGATAGCCGATCTCTGCGAAAAGGTCGGCGCCGATATCCAGGACATCAGCCGGGGGATCGGCCTCGACAACCGGATCGGCGGCAAGTTCCTCCACGCCGGCCCGGGCTATGGCGGAAGCTGCTTTCCCAAGGACACCCTGGCCCTGCTCAAGACCGCCGAGGACTTCGAGAGCCCGGTGCGGATCGTCGAGGCGGTGGCCAAGGTCAACGATACCCGCAAGCGCGCGATGGGCCGCAAGGTGATCGAGGCCCTGGGGTCGGAGGCTCGCGGCAAGCGCGTCGCCCTGCTCGGCCTGACCTTCAAGCCCAACACCGACGACATGCGCGACGCCCCCTCGATCGCCATCGCCCAGGCGCTCGCCGATGCCGGGGTGGAGGTCACCGCCTACGACCCCGAAGGCATGAACGTGGCCGCGCCGCTGATGCCCGAGGTGGCGATGCGGCCGAGCGCCTATGCCGCGATCGAGGGAGCGGACGCCGTGGTGATCGTCACCGAATGGGACGCCTTCCGCGCGCTCGATCTGGGCCGGGTGAAGCAACTCCTGAAAACTCCGATCATGGTGGACCTGCGCAACGTCTACGATCCGGCCGAAGTGCGGGCAGCGGGCTTCAGCTACACCAGTATCGGCCGGCTCTGATCTGTAGCCCCTCCCTTTCAGGAGAGGGGTTGGGGTGGGGCATGCAGCAGGTGAACACCGCGCTATCGCGGCAGGATCATGGCGCTTCTCCTTGGAATCAGGGTTACAGATTCGCGATTTGTCACCCAGTTGTCCGCTATAAAATCATTTCTATCCAGTCACTTGTCTCGGCCGGACAGGGTGACAAATTTCCTACACGGCGCACCGATAGCCGCGCCGAACCAAGCGCCGGTTGGAACTGATGATGGCAAAGCGAAGCGATGTAGGAAAACGGTTTTTGCCAGCAAGGCGCCTGCCCGACAAGGAAGGCGCTGGTCGTTTCGGCCGTTCAGTCCGCCTCGATCTCCGACCCGGGAATCCCGTCGCGCAGGCCCCAATTCTCGCGCGGCACCTCGTAGAGCACGAACTTGGTTTCCAGTTCCGGCACGCCGGCTTTCTCCAACTGCGCGACCAGCGCGGCGTAGAGCGCCCGCTTCTCGCCCGGTGAGCGGCCGGACGGCAAGGTGATCTCAACCCGGGTGAAGCGTTCGCTGTGCCCGGTCGGCACGGCGCGGTGCGCGGAATCGTAGGCGTCGACGACGATGTCGCGGTTCCAGTCGGGAATCCCGAGCGCCTCGGTCAGCGCCGCCTGGACGGCGTCGATCAGCGTGCCTTCGCGCTCATAGGCCCAATCGCCGGTGACGATCCTAGTGCTGGGCATGGTTGTCCTCTCCTGTTTAAACGTCGCTCAAACGGTCAACCCTCATCATAAGGTCCGAGAACTGGGCGAAGCGCAACGCCAAGGATCATCGCGGCGCCAAACAGAATGATGCCGCCTAGCGCCGTTCCCAGAAATACCTCGATTGCATCTTGAGGACGCCGCGCCCGCGCTCTGTCCAGATACTCCTGCGCCCGAAGATATTCGGCAGTTCCCGGCTCTGCGTCCGCACAGGCGCATCCCGATCTGGGGTCCGCCATCAACGCGGCGATGGATAGGCACACAGCCATTGCCATCACGACGGCAAAATAGGTTTTGATCGACTTCCGGGGAAAGACCGCGAGTTTCATCTAAACCACATGGATTGGTCAGGCTAAATCAAGCAAACGATGTAGTGAATGTCCTAACATAGCGTAATTTCACATAGCGTAATTTCTGGGTCGCCACAGTGCCGTTCTTCCAAACATTACCGTCGCCCTGCGTAGGCAGAGGCCCATCCATCCCAGGCTCTCTTCAACGCGGCGAGGTCGTTGTGATGCGCCAGGTCGGAATGGGCCTCTGCCTACGCAGGGCG
>JASGGH010000082.1:0-12341 GCA_047605105.1 Novosphingobium sp.
GCCTCAAGCGCCGCCGGGGACCGGGCCCACCCCGGCCCGGTCCCCGGCGGGCGCCCAGCCTCCATCCGCGCGAATTCGCCCTGCCCCGGCGCCTGACGGCGACACCGGCTGCGTCGTCGGCCATCCGCGATTAACCGATGATCCATTTCTCTATGAAACGGTGAAGCCCCAGGAGGCTCCAGGCAGGAGATACCCCGCATGAGACACGAATTCCGCGAAAACGACCGGGTCAGTCTCCAGGTCGATGCCGCCGGGGTCGCCCAGGTCCGGCTGACCCGCGACGACAAGCTCAACGCCCTCGACGGCGCGATGTTCGAGGCGCTGCTCGATGCGGGGACGGCGCTGTTCGACATGCCCGGCCTGCGCGCCGTGGTCCTGGCCGGCGAGGGCCGGGCCTTCTGCGCCGGGCTCGATCTGGCAGCCATGGGCAAGCCGGGCAGCTTCGGCGGCCCGCCGCTCAGCGAGCGGACCCACGGCAACGCCAACCTGTTCCAGCAGGCCTGCCTGCAATGGCGCAAGCTGCCCGTGCCGGTGATCGCCGCGGTCCACGGCGTGTGCTTCGGCGGCGGGTTGCAGGTGGCCGCGGGCGCCGACATCCGCGTGGTCCACCCCGAGGCGCGCCTCGCGATCATGGAGATGAAGTGGGGCATCGTCCCCGACATGAGCGGCTATGCCCTGTGGAAGAACCAGGTCCGCGAGGACGTGCTGCGGCTGCTGACCTATACCCACCGCGAGTTCTCGGGCGAGGAGGCGGTCGGCTTCGGCCTCGCGACCCTGGCCGATGCCGATCCGCTTTCCCGCGCCACGGCCATCGCCGCCGAGATCGCGAGCCGCAGCCCCACCGCGATCCGTGCCGCCAAGTCGCTGTTCAACCGCAGTACCGACCTGTCCTTCGACGAGATCCTGGTGGCCGAATCGATCGAGCAGCAGCGGCTGATCGGCAGCAAGAACCAGCTCGAGGCGGTGATGAGCCAGATGGAGGGCCGGGCCGCGAATTTCGTCGATCCATGATGCATGAATGACGCCTGCAGCGGATCGCGCGGCTGATCGGTTCAATGTCTGCAATGTCGTGGTTAGCGGACGCCAGGCTGGCAGGTTCGCTGCGGTCGTCTAAAGGCAGATCGCCAGGATTTTGAATTACCCGGGGTTTTTGATTACATTGAATTATCGCCATTCCTTCCATGCCGGCAATAGCGCCGATGTCGTGAAGCACAGCCTGCTGATCGCCCTTGTGCGGGCCTTGCAGCACAAGGAGGGCGCGCTGACCCTGATCGACACCCATGCCGGCTGCGGACTGTACGACCTTGGAGGCGACGACGCCCAACGAACCGGCGAATCCACGCAGGGCGTGCTGCGCGCCTTCGCCGACCCGAACCCCTTGCTGGACGACTACCGCGCCGCCGTGCGGGCAGTGAATGTCGGGGCCGATGTGGGAACGGGGCCCCGTCTCTACCCCGGCTCGCCGCAGATCCTGGCGCAGCTTCTGCGCCCGCAGGATTTCCTGATCCTCAACGAAAAGCATCCGGAAGACGCCTATGCCCTGCGCGGCGTGATGCGGGGCACACCTGCCGCCGTGCATGAGCGCGACGCCTACGAGCTTTGGCTGGCGCTGCTGCCGCCCCGAACGCCTCGCGGCGTGGTGGTGGTCGATCCGCCCTACGAGCAGCTGGACGAACGCGCGCGCATCACGGCCACCCTGGCAGCCGCCCACCGCAAATGGGCGCATGGGGTGACGGTGATCTGGTATCCGCTGAAGGAGCGCCCGACGCATGCGCAGTGGAAGCACAAGTTGCGCAGCCTTGGCATCCCGAAATTCCTGACGGTGGAGCATTGGCTATACGATAGCGATCAGCCCGGCATCTATAACGGCGCGGGCCTCTTCATCGTCAACCCGCCCTACGCCTTCACGCAGGCGCTGCCGCCGCTGCTGGAAGCCCTGCGCGGCGCGCTGGCGCCGGAGGGGCACAGGGGCGAGATCACGGCCGATTGGTTGGGCGATTGAGGTCAACCCTCATCTTCCCTTTGCGGCTGGCTGATGGCCGGCCACGTTGCTAGGCGCTCCCCATGCAAAACAGCCAGAAAACCGCCGGAACCGTCGATGTTGACGGTGTCCAATTCGAGTGGGAACTCCGCCGCGAGCCGCAGTGGGGCGAGACCGACGGCTGGCAGGGCATGACGATCGCCCTGCGGCAGCAAGATACCCAGCGTGGCGCGGTGATCGAATTCCCGCCGCCCAAGCGCCTGATGAAAGGGATGCAACGCGGCCGCCTCCAGATCAACGACGCCCTCCTCGCCCGCGGCGTTCGTGCGGCCCTGGCGGCGGGCTGGGAACCGTACTCGCGCGGCAAGCCGATGGTGTTCGAGGTGGATGCCGACGGTAACTAGGCGGGGCGTGTAGGACGGTCCGCTATGTGGCGCGGTACGCTGTCGGCCAAGGGACCGGAATCAGGGTGGGAAGCGGACTTGGCGGCAATAAGCCGTGGCTTGCCATGCATACCAGAACTATCGGGAAAATTTATTCAGCCGGGAATTTGGTGCAAGCAAGTCTCTATTTCGCGCCATTCGCGTAGGCCGGTGAACGAAGCCGTGTTTGGCGCTCGTTAAGGCTTTCGATGAAGCGGCGCTGCATCCAGTTGTCGCCCGAGCGGGCCAGAATGGAAGGGCTGTGCAGCGCCTTGCGAATATCCCGCAAATTTTGAGCAGTCGAAAGATCATAATTGATGGTATCGCCGGCGAAAGTCGGATCGCCAAGCTGGGACGCTTTGGTTTCCCAATATACCCGCTTGCGTGGATCGTCCTCGATCCAAAAGTAGTAATTTGCCATATGGTAGGCGGCAATCGGATCGTTGTTTCGTGCCCTGGTGAGCCACGGATCGAGTCCATCGTTCAACACGGCATTGATCGCGCGCGCTCTCCTTAGATACTCCGCAAACAACTGTCCGGAATTGGGAACGCCGTTGGTCGAAATTCGGTGACGGTTTTGATAGCCTCGTTCCAACACGGCGAGCGCTGCGTTGGCGAATACCTTCTTCTCGCGCAGGCTTGGCGCACTTCGCGTTTGCCACATCCATTCGTACGCCCTGTACTGCAGAGCCAAAGGGACGCCCGCTTGGATTGCGCGCCGTGTCCAGACCGCAGTGTTTCGTTTATCTCCACGGACCGAGCTATATTCGGCCAAGACGCGTTCAATTGCCGCAAAATCCCCTCGTTCTGCCTGGACCTTGATAGCGCTCAGTTCGACTTCTGGAAGTGGCTCTACACAGGCGCAGGCTGAGGCTTCTGGTATCGCGAGTGCGGCCACCATGAACATGACGGCCAGTGCAGACAGCAGTAGGGCTTTGAAGTTCATACGCGGAGACTAGCCAAAGTCGATTAAGCGATTGTTGTACGCTATTCTGAATGCAAGTTCACTTCTGCTTTCGGGTCGTGTCCGGTAAGTCCGCTTCCGGTAGGCCATGGCCCCAAACCCGCCGTCGCCCCGGGCTTGACCCGGGGCCCAGCTTCTTTGCAGCGGTGCGCTGAATATCGTCTCACGCGAAGCTGCGAAGGGGATAACGCGGCATCTTTGCGTCTTCGCGGCTTCGCCTGAAACCGAAGAAGAAAGCTGGGCCCCGGGTCAAGCCCGGGGCGACGAAGGCGGGAGTGTCGCCTGTCGGATCGTTTCCGCACAGACCGCTTTCGGCTGCGAAGGCACGATTCCGGTACATGCGACCACTGTGATGGACGGCCCAACCAGTGCTGCGCTACCCCGCCACCTCTGCCTTGTACTCCTCGACCATCTGCTCGACCGTCTCGTAGAGATGGCGCAGCAGCATCTCGTGGTCCTGGAAATGGACCTGGTCGAGAAACCCGCCCGCCAGCCCGCGCTGCCCGGCCTCGACCGCGTGGCGGTCCTCGCTGAGCACGTCGCGGATCGACATGGTGGTGAACTCGCGGGTGTAGAGCCGCGAGGCGTTCTCGGGCTCGCTCGTCCAGTACATCCGGATCTGCCCGCGGGTGCGATCGACGCTCAGCGGGGTCATCGTGTGGGTATAGAAGTTGTGGGCCAGGCCGACGACGTGGAAGGCCGGGAACAGCTTGAAATCGGTCTTGGGCCAAGCGCCGCCATGTTCCCCGCCATCCTTCGCCGCGAGTTCGCCCGCACGCATGAAGGCCGCCAGCAGCGCCGGCGGAGTCGGCGGCGGGGCGGGGTTCTTCCACAGCGTCTGGCTGCGGTGCGGCCCGCGAAAGCCGTATTCGGAAGGATAGCCGAACGGGTTTTCCGGCCCGCAGGCCGAAGCCCCGGTGCGCGGGTGGATGAAGCGCAGGTGGTAGTTTTCCTGGAAATTGTCGAAGTTGGTCTTCCAGTTCGCCGCGATCTCGTATTCCCACTGGGTGAAGTCGAGCGCGCGGGCCACGGGCAGGGCATCCAGCCGGTCGGCGATCGGCCCGAAGAATTCGCGCAGGGTCTGTTTCGGCTCCTTCGCCAGGTTGACGAAGATCATGCCCCCGCAGACCTCGAGGTTCACCCGCTTGAGCGCGCAGTCGGCCTTGTTCACCCCGAAGGCCTCGAAGTCCGGCGCGGAGAGCAGGCGGCCGTCGCTGCCGTAGGTCCACATATGATAGCGGCAGGAAAACTGCGCCTTGCGGCCCGCGGCCTCGTCCACCAGTTGCGTGCCGCGGTGGGTGCAGATGTTGTGGAAGGCGCGGATCTCGCCGTCCTTGCCGCGCATGATCAGCAGCGAGGCCTTGGCGAACTCCAGGTCGCGGCGCACGAAGCTGCCCGGTTCGGGCAGTTCGCAGACATGGCCGACGTGCAGCCAGGTCCGCATCCACACCGCCCGCTTTTCCAGCTCCCACCACGCGGGATCGTAATAGGGCTTGGCCGACACCGGCCCGCGCCCGCGCAGCTTGGCCGCGTCCTCGACGGGCAGCATCGGAATGGGTTGGTGGATGTTCATGGCATTCTCCCGAGCGGAGAATGCCATGGCGGTGCCGGGCGCGGCAAGCGGCGCGGGACGTTGGGGCGACCGCGCTGGACGATCAGCCGGGCAGCCTGCGCGCGGCGGCATCCAGATCGGCCACCGTGTTCACGTTCGCCGGTGGCCGATCCAGCGTCACCGCCCGCGCGTCGAT
This sequence comes from Novosphingobium sp., assembly GCA_047605105.1. Classification (GTDB taxonomy): domain Bacteria; phylum Pseudomonadota; class Alphaproteobacteria; order Sphingomonadales; family Sphingomonadaceae; genus Novosphingobium. Next base: position 5,116 of record JASGGH010000082.1, read on the forward strand.
CGCTTCGGCGAAGGCGCGGAGCGAATGGCGGCCGTCGCCCTCAAGGATCGCCTCCAGGGGCTCGAGCGCTGCGGCCGGCCAGATGCCGACCACGGGCTGCGCCTCCAGGTAGGCCGGGGCCTCCCCCAGCAGGCCGGGCAGGTCGTCGGGCAGGCCCACCGAATCGACCCCGCAGGTCAGCACCGCCCGATAGCCTTCGTCGCGCGCCAGGTGCAGCGCGCCGGCGATCCCGGCGAGCGGCCCCATGCCCGGGTGCGGCCAGTCGGGCAGCGTCGGGGCGGGGGCGGTCTCGCGCCCGACCACCACGACATATTCGCACCACCCCGACAGCGCGTCGACCGCCCGGGCGAGCAGCGTCTGCCCCGCCAGCTCGGCCAGGGCCTTGTCGCTGCCGAAGCGGCTGGACTTGCCGCCCGCCAGCACCGCCCCCAGGATCATCGGAGCAGGGATCATCGGGCCAGGATCATCGGGCCGGGGGCCATCAGTAGACCACCACGGAGCGGATCGATTCGCCCGCATGCATGAGGTCGAAGGCGGTGTTGATCTCCTCCAGGCCCATGACGTGGGTGATCATCGGGTCGATCTCGATCCTGCCGGTCATGTACATGTCGACGATTCTGGGCACGTCGGTGCGGCCCTTGGCCCCGCCGAAGGCCGTGCCGCGCCAGTTGCGCCCGGTGACGAGCTGGAACGGGCGGGTGGCGATCTCCTTGCCGGCCTCGGCCACGCCGATGATGATCGAGGTGCCCCAGCCGCGATGGCAGGCCTCCAGCGCGGTGCGCATGACCTCGGTGTTGCCGGTGGCGTCGAAGGTGTAGTCGGCCCCGCCGTCGGTCAGGGCGACGATCTTCGCCACCGTGTCCTCGCGGCTCAGGCCCTTCGAGTTGAGGAAGTCGGTCATGCCGAAGCGGCGGCCCCAGTCCTCGCGGGCCGGGTTGATGTCGACGCCGATGATCCTGCCCGCTCCGGCGAGCCGCGCGCCCTGGATCACGTTGAGCCCGATCCCGCCGAGCCCGAAGACCACGACGTTGTCGCCGGCCTCGACCTTGGCGGTGTTGAGCACCGCGCCGACCCCGGTGGTCACCCCGCAGCCGATGTAGCACGAGGTCTTGAACGGGGCGTCCTCGCGGATCTTCGCCACCGCGATCTCGGGCAGGACGGTGAAGTTCGCGAAGGTCGAGCAGCCCATGTAGTGGAAGATCGTCTGCCCCTTGTAGGAGAAGCGCGAGGTGCCGTCGGGCATCAGCCCCTGGCCCTGGGTCGCGCGGATCGCGGTGCAGAGGTTGGTCTTGCCCGACAGGCAGCTTTTGCACCGGCCGCATTCGGGGGTGTAGAGCGGGATCACGTGATCGCCGGGCTTCACCGAGGTCACGCCCGGCCCGACCTCGCGCACGATCCCCGCGCCTTCGTGGCCGAGCACGCTCGGGAACAGGCCCTCGCTGTCCAGCCCGTCCAGGGTATAGGCATCGGTGTGGCACACCCCCGTCGCCATGATCTCGACCAGCACCTCGCCTGCCTTGGGGCCTTCGAGATCGAGCTCGACGATTTCCAGCGGCTGCTTCGGGGCAAAGGCGACGGCGGCTCTGGTCTTCATTCGGGGCTCCTTGGCTGCGCCGCCGGTATCGGCTTGGCAAGGCGGGATAGGCAAGCCACAATCGCCGCCGAATGAAGGCGATACGCGATCCCGACCGGCTGCTCGCCGAGGGCCTCAAGGCGATCCGGATGCAGTTCCGCGTGCCCGAGAGCTTTCCCCCGGAGGTGCTGGCCGCCGCCGAGGCCGCGGCGCGGCGCGTGCCGGCCGCTCATGCCGACCGCACGGCGATGCCCTTCGTCACGCTCGATCCGGCCAGCTCGACCGATCTCGACCAGGCCTTCGCGATCGAGCCCGCCGGGGCGGACCTGCTGCTCCACTACGCGATCGCCGACGTCGCCTGGTTCGTGGAACCGGGCGACCCCCTGGACCGCGAGGCCTGGGCGCGGGGGACCACCACCTACCTGCCCGACGGCAAGGCTCCGCTGTATCCGCCCGTTCTGAGCCAGGGCGCCGCCAGCCTCCTGCCGGATGGGCCGCGCCCGGCCGTGGTCTTCACCACGCGGGTCGCGCCCGATGGAGAGGTCAGGCTCGCGGGCGCCGAGCGGGCGGTGATCCGCAGCCGCGCCAAGCTCGCCTACGGCACGGTCCGCGAAGCGGACCTGCCGGCCGGCTTCGCCGAGCTCGCCGCGCGGATCGCCGCGGCCGAGGATCGCCGCGGCGCCGCGCGGGTGGAGCCGCCGCAGCAGGAAGTCGATGCCGAGGGCGGCGGCTATGTCCTGCGCTTTCGCCCCCGGGTGGCGGCCGAGGACCGCAACGCCGCGCTCAGCCTGGCGACCAATCTGGCGATCGCCGATGCGCTGCTTGCCGCGGGCACGGGCCTGTTCCGCGTGATGGGCCGTCCCGACGATCGGGCCGAGGCCCGGTTGCGGCACACCGCCGAGGCCTTCGGCATCGCCTGGCCTGCCGCCATGCCGCTCGACCAATTCGAGCGCCTGCTGAAAGCGGACGACCCGGCGCAGGCCGCCTTCATGCTGGCGATCCGCCGCGCCGGACAGGGGGCGAGCTATGCGCCCTATCGCGCCGGCACGATCCCGTGGCATGCGGCCGTGGCCGCGACCTATGCTCACGCGACGGCTCCCTTGCGGCGCCTGGCCGACCGCTATGTCGTCCAGGCCGCCCTGGAGGTCGCCTCGGGCGGCGCACTGGCTGCCGAAAGCGGCGAGGTTTTCGAGCGCCTCCCGGCGATCATGGCCAGAGCCGACGCCCGCGACGGCCAGGTCGACCGCGCCGTGATCGATCTCGCCGAAGCCGCCGTGCTCACCGGCCGAGAGGGCGATGCCTTCCCCGCGGTGGTCACCGATCTGGCGGAAAACGGCGCCCGGATCCAGCTCTGCGACCTGCCGGTCGTCGCCCGGGTGGCCGCCCACGGCGTCTTGCCCGGGGCACGGATCAAGGTCCGGCTCGACGCGGCGGATACCGAACGCCGTACCCTGAGCTTCTCCCGCATCGAGTGAATCCCATTGCGCCCTCGGCCACAGATTGCTAGGCGCGCGCTTCCCACGACGGATGGCCCGATGGCGGAGTGGTGACGCAGAGGACTGCAAATCCTTGCACGCCGGTTCGATTCCGGCTCGGGCCTCCACCGTCTCCGAAATTCCGTAGTGTTTTCGGATGGTTAGATGGTTTGAGTGTTTGACCCCGGGATCGGGTTAGACATTTCCCGTGTGACGAGCTGCGAAATCGCTGAGTCGGCAAGGCGCGCTTGGTCGGCGGCTTCCTGGCGCTGGCCGCGCTCGCGAGCTTTCCCGTCCTCGCCGCAGTCGATCCCGAAACCAAGTACAAGGCCAAGAACGCCATCGACACCGCCATCGTCGCGCTGGGCAGCCCCGCAATCGCAGCCCTCGCCGGCGCGGGCATCGCCGCCCTCTGGGCCGCCTCCGGATGGGTTGTCGGCAAACGCTGCGATGCCGGGCAGGCCGCGGATCGATGCCCCCGGGCCGGCGGCAGGTTACAAGCCTTCACCGCCGACCCAGTGGGCGTCGGCCAGGTAGCGGGCCAGGTCCCACACCTGCCGGCGGATGTCGGGGACGGCGATCATTTCCCATGCCTCGCCCTTGGTGATCGGGCCGACCGCGAAGAGCCGGTCGCTGGGCTGGCCCGAGCGGTCGAGCAGCCGCCCGAGCCGGTCGATGTCCAATCCCACGTGATGGGGATCGGAACGGATTTGCCCAGCCTTGAACAGGTCGCTCAGCAGGCCCTCCTCGCTGCGCGACAGATCGCCCCGCGGTCCGGTGCAGTTGATGATCCGGTCGGCCTGCAGCGGTTCGATCGCCGTCGTGCCGCGGCGGCGCAGGAGCAATCTTGCGCGATCGTGCTCGATCTCGGCTCCGGCGATCCGGCCGGCGATGAACTCCAGCCGGCCGGCTTGCTCGAGTTCGGCGATCTGGCTGGCCGCAGCCGGGGAGAGGCGGTGGCGGTGGACATCCCAATAGGAACGCGCATGGCGCAGGAAGCGCGCCTGCTCGGCGGTCGAATGGGCCCGCCACAACTGCTGGGTATGCGGCCGCAGCTCGTCGATCGCGCCGCGCCAGCCGATCTCGTCGGCCCGGCGGCGGATGTCCGCCAAGAGGTGCGCGCCGCGCGATTGGGGAATGCTCACCGGACCGACGGCGGGTCCTTCCTCGGCATGGGCGCGCGGCTTCAATCCGCGGCGGGAGATCGCGGAGATCCGGCCTTCGAACCCATTCATTTTTAGCGATAACGCGACATCGATGGCGGTGAGGCCGGTGCCGATGAGCACGATGTCGCAAAGATCCGCGGCTCCCGCCAAGGCTTGCGGGTCCCAGGGATTGTCGACCACCGACGATGAGGGCAGGCCCTCCAGCCCCGGGATGGGCGAGGGCGGGAAGTTGCCGAGCGCCAGCACTGCGGTGCGGCATTCGAGTTGCTCGCCATCGGCCATCCGGAGCATGACTGACGCGCCGCCCGGCGCTGCTCTAGCCACGTCACCGGCACGGACCGAGCCGAGCTTGGGAGCCTTGGCCAAGGCATCGAGCAATTGTTCGAGCAGGTACTGGCCATAGGTCAGCCGGGGCACGAACCGGTTGGCCTGGTCGGTGGTCGAAAAGCCCATCCACCGCAGGAAATGGTCCGGATCGTCGGGGTAGGCGCTCATGTTCGCGGCGCGAACGTTCAGCAGGTGCTCGGGGCGCCGGGTGCCGAAGGCCTGGCCCTTGGCGACCCGCTCCCGGTCGCGCTCGATCAGCACGACGCGCTGCCCCAGGCGCAGCAGGTTGACCGCCAGCAGCGTGCCGCTGAACCCGGCGCCGACTACGGCTACGGGGAGGTCGATCCGCACTATCCCTGTATGGCGTAGCGGCTGATCCGACCGTCAGTTCAGTTTGAAGCGCTTGCGCTGGGTCACGTCGATCTGGACGACGCGGCCCTCGTGGACGGTCAGCACGAGGCTGCCGTAGGCGATCGCGGACAGCGCGTCGCGAATGGTGGCGAGGCCTTCCTCGACGGTGACGCCGTGGGAGCGGTTGACTTCGGACATTGGGCGGACTCCATGCAGGGGCGAACCGCGCGGCGGCTCGCTACGATAATTCCTGGGGACTCACATAGTTTCAAGTGATTTTGTAGACATAATCAGATTGTCTGTTGCCGAGGCAAGGCGAGCTATCGCCCTTGGGTTCAGAGCTCATCGAACGAGGCGAAGTTGTGGCGTGCATGCGGCGGCCACAGGGCGCGGATGCCGAAGATGGCCAGCACGATCACCAGGGTGAGCAGCGCCGGGCGCCATTCGAGGATCAGCAGGAACAGGTCGCCGACCGCATTGACCGAGGTTTCGAAGAACTCCTGCAGCGCGTTCACGTCACCATGCAGACGTGACATGATCCGGCCGTCGTCGCTGCACCGTTATGCGGCACTCGGCTCACCTATTTCGTGCTGTCGGACACGCCCTACCTGTCCGAGATCGAGCGCCAGGGAGAGCAGCCTCTGCCGCTCCTGTGCGAGCGACCGCTCAAGGAAGCGAGTGCTCAATAAAAACTTCGCGCGCTTCAAAAAGCCGTTTCTCGACATACTCCACCGAAAAAGTAGAGATAATTGCGTCGGCGATGCAGCATCGTCCGGCCGCGGCTTTTGAGGGATGTCAGCTTGCTCCGCGTCACCAACGGCTAAAGCGCACGAACCCGGAGACTGGCTCCGGCGCCGTGTTCCGCAACAGGAGAATGCGATGCGCCAGAATCTTGCCCCGCCCAGGCCTGCGCACCGGGCCCGCCCATTGCCGCCGGCACCCCATCCTTCATGGTCCGGATTCGCTCCGGAGCGCCGGCTTTCGGCAGATGAATTCTGGGATCGGCTGGGCCTGTGAGCCTGCCAGAACTCTCGCCGGGCCCCGCCAACGACGACATCTGGGACGTCGCGGAAATCGTCGCGGAACTCGGCGACATCCGCCGGGGCTGGCGCGCGAACCGCGCCCATCACGCCGAATACGGCGTCGAGGGCTTTCCCTCGCGGGTCCGGCTGGTCAAGGTCATGGAAGACCTGTGCGCGGTGCTCTATCCGCTGCGCCTCGGGCCGGACCACGTGCGGCTGCACAACGAGGACCTCTTCGTCACCCAGGCGCTGCAGATCGCATTGTCGCGGCTGCACGCCCAGGTGCGGCTCGAGCTGACTTACGCCATTCCCGCAAGCTCGGGGGACCAGTTGGAGCGCCGCGCCACCGAAGTCGTCCTCGGCCTGGCGCGGGAGCTGCCGCGCCTGCGCCAGTTGCTCGACACCGACATCGAGGCGGCCTTCCGCGGCGATCCCTCGGCGCGCAGTCTCGATGAGGTGCTGATCTGCTTTCCCGGGCTGCTCGCGATCATCCATCACCGGCTCGCCCATCGCCTTCACCTGCTCGGCGCGCCGCTGGTGGCGCGGATCGTGTCGGAGATCGCTCACGGCAAGACCGGGATCGACATCCATCCCGGCGCACGGATCGGCGAGAGCTTCTTCATCGACCACGGCACCGGCGTCGTCGTCGGCGAGACCGCGGTGATCGGCGACCGGGTGCGGATTTACCAGGGCGTCACCCTGGGCGCGAAAAGCTTCCCGGCCGACGAAAGCGGTGCGCTTCTCAAGGCCATCCCGCGACATCCCATCATCGAGGACGATGTGGTGATCTATGCCGGCGCGACCGTGCTGGGCCGGGTCGTCGTCGGAGAGGGCTCGGAAATCGGCGGCAACGTCTGGCTCACCCATGACGTGCCACCGCGCAGCCGGGTGGTCCAGGCGCGCGAGCAGAACCTCGTCTCGCCCCAGGAGGCCAAGGGCGATGCCTATCCGGCCGGTTCCTAGCAGCGGCCCGATGCACCGCCTGCTGACGTGCCTTGCCGGAGTTCTTTCGCTCGGCCTCGTTGCGCCGGCGATGGTCGCCGATGGCCGCCAGGCGCCGCGCGCCATCTTCGCCGGCGCGTCCGCGCCCGCAGTCGCGGTAGAGCAACTGACCGCCCGCTCGCGAGATGGCACTCGGCTGGGCACGCTCGTGCTTCCGTCCATTGTTGCGCCGGGCCGGGCCGATCCCGAGCGTCCGGTGCTCGTGGTGTTCAACGGCGGGCCCGGCGCGGCCTCCGCCTGGCTTCAGCTTGGACTGCTCGGTCCGTGGCGAGCCGAGGTGCCCGACGATCCCGCCGTGCCGCTTGGCGGG
>JASGGH010000083.1:0-12329 GCA_047605105.1 Novosphingobium sp.
TGAAGGTGTCGATCGCGACGGCGGTCTTGCCGGTCTGGCGGTCACCGATGATCAGCTCGCGCTGGCCGCGGCCGACGGGGACGAGGGCGTCGATCGCCTTGAGGCCGGTCTGGACGGGTTCCGACACCGACTGGCGCGGGATGATGCCCGGGGCCTTCACCTCGACGCGGCTGCGCTTGTCGGCGACGATCGGGCCCTTGCCGTCGATCGGGTTGCCGAGGCCGTCCACGACGCGGCCGAGCAGGCCCTTGCCGACGGGAACGTCGACGATCGTGCCGGTGCGCTTGACGGTGTCGCCTTCGCGGATCTCGCTGTCCGAGCCGAAGATCACGACACCGACGTTGTCGGCTTCGAGGTTGAGCGCCATGCCCTGGACCCCGTTGGTGAACTCGACCATCTCGCCGGCCTGGACCTTGTCGAGGCCGTGGATGCGGGCGATGCCGTCACCGACCGAGAGCACCGAGCCGACTTCCGAGACCTGGGCCTCGGTGCCGAAGTTGGCGATCTGGTCCTTGATGACCTTCGAGATTTCTGCGGCGCGGATTTCCATGATCAGCCCTTCATTGCGTTGGCTAGAGTGTTGAGACGGGTGCGGATCGAGCTGTCGATCTGCGTGGACCCGATCTTGACGACGAGACCGCCGAGGATCGCGGGATCCACGGCGGCCTTCAATTTGACTTCGCGGCCTTCGCGGGCCGTGAGCTTGGCGCGGAGCGTTTCGAGCTGCTCGGCCGAGAGTTCGTGCGCGCTGGTGACGACGGCGCTGACTTCGCCGCGCTGGGCGGCGGCGATCGTCGCGAAGGCGCTGACCACCTGGGGCAGGGCCGAGAGCCGGCCGTTGCCGGCGAGCACGCCGACGAAGTTCCTGGTGAGGGGCGAGAGCTTCAGCACCGTGGCGACGGCGTCCATCGCCTTGCCGGCGCTTTCGCGGCCGACCTTGGGGTTGCGAATCAGCGCGGCGAGATCGGGGGTCTGCTCGATCGCGGCGCCGAGGTTCTCGAGATCGGATTCGACCGCCGTGACGGAGCCCTGCTCGCTGGCCAGATCATAAAGCGCCGAGGCGTAGCGCCCCTGCAAACTGGCCGTAATGCCGCCGGAATTCTCCACGCGCGTCGGTTCCCTCTTAACTGGTGAGCTGACCGGGCCAAGTGCCGCACCGAAATGCAGCAGCCCGCAGACGGGGCGCGCCTAGCAACGATTGTGCTGCGATGCAAGGCGGGGGAGGGGATCGCGGCAATCCGCCGGAAATCGCGGTCCGAAATGGCCCGATCGCGCGAATCGGGCTGCCTTTCAACATTGAACGCAAGCCGCGGGAAGCCTGCCCCAAGCGAATGCCGCAGGACTTGGCGCAGCGAAGGAGCGATGCCATGTCTATCGTAATGCAGACCAAGCCAGACCTCGACGACGACGCCCGCTGGCGGATCGCGCTGGCCAAGGACCGGCGGTTCGACGGCTGCTTCGTCACCGGGGTATTGTCCACCGGGATCTATTGCCGCCCGTCCTGTCCGGCCCGGCCACCCAAGCGGGAGAACGTGCGGTTCTTCGCCGGCCCGGACGATGCCGAAGCAGCGGGCCTGCGCGCCTGCCTGCGTTGCCGCCCCGAGGCCCAGGCCCGCGACGAGGCGGCGGTGGCCGAGGCGCTGGCGCTGTTGCGCGATGCCGAGGAGGCGGTGGTGCTGGAGGCCCTGGCCGGCCGGGTCGGCTATTCGGCCACCCATTTCCAGAAGGTGTTCAAGCGCGCGGTGGGCCTCTCGCCCGCGGCCTACCAGCGCGCGGTGCGGCTGGAACGCGCCGCCGATGCGTTGAGCGCAGGGAAGCCGGTCACCGCTGCCATATATGAAGCCGGCTATTCGGCGCCTTCGCGGTTCTATGAAGCCAGCGGCGGGCTCGGCATGACCCCGTCGGCCTGGGCGGCGGGGGGCAGGGGCGTGACGATCCGCTGGGCGGTGGTCGGCACCAGCCTCGGCCCGATGCTCGTTGCCGCGACCGCCAAGGGCGTCTGCCGCCTGTCCTTCAATGAGGGCCGCGAGGCATTGGAGGCGCGCTTTCCCCATGCCGAACTGGTCGAGGGCGGGACGGGCTTCGCAGGCTTGCTCCAGCAGGTGGTGGATGCGGTCGAGGCGCCGGGCCAGGACCATACGATCCCGCTCGACGTCCAAGGCACCGCCTTCCAGCAGGCGGTCTGGCAGGAACTGCGCCGCATCCCGGCGGGAGAGACCCGTTCCTATGCCGAGATCGCTGCGGCGGTCGGCAAACCGGGCGCGGTCCGCGCGGCGGGATCGGCCAACGGGGCGAACAATGTCGCCGTGCTGATTCCCTGCCACCGGGTGATCCGCTCGGACGGGTCCTTGGGCGGCTATGCCTATGGGCTGGAGATCAAGCAGGCGCTGCTGGACAAGGAGCGGAAGGGATAACGCGGCCTTGCCCGCATCTGGGCCCAACGACATTCCCGTCATCCCGGGGTCAAGCCAGGGGGGACGTAGCTAGGGGAATCGGAGGAAGAGGGGGCGAGCGGGTGGGCCGCTTTGCGAAGCATTTGTTCAGAAACCGCCGTTTCTAAGGACGGCTAATCATTGCCATAAGGTCTAGGATCGACCCGAAAGCTCAAAATCTTGTTGATCGTGTAGGCCCATTGCTTCGGCCATTCCTCGGGAGGGATCAAACGTGCTTTTGCTCCCCGCCCGCCCGCATGTGATCGTTGATTGACGCCAATGATGATATCGCCTGCCCGGAAGGGCATCGCTGGAACGCATTGGTTGGGGTAGGCAGGTCGAGCATCGTTTTTTCGGCCATCGACCTTTGAATCGTCCCATACCTGGCATTTCATCTCTATCTCACGACCCTTGTAGGCGAACTTGTAAATCGCCTGCCCCATTCGATGGTTACCTATAGGGGGTATTTCAATCCGCTCTACGAAACGGACATGCTCAATATCCGCGACGTCGGCCAGATATTCCGATCGCCAACTACCTTTTCGCTGAGGGTCGTATTTCGCGATATCAAGCAGGGCATGCATTTTGTTGCCCAAGCGGTACTCCGCGGGTTCGGTGCCATCGCCTTGATACACGAGCCCCATGTCGTAGCCAAAATCGGCGACGGGCTGCCCCTTACGGTTACAATCGGACCGATTGGCGGGGTCGCTGTTGCGAGCGGCATAATTGAGGGAGACGATCCCTAGTTTTTCGTCGGTTCGTTCTAGGTCCATGGTTATGGGATGTGCGCTCGTGACGGTATTCGGCAGGTCAAATATCGTTTGAGCAACTTTCACCCGCAGAAGGCGGGGATTTACACATGCATCAACATCCACAGATTTCGTGCCGCACCCCGCGAGTGCGGACATTCCGGTGATGGCTATAATTGCAGTTAGTCGCTTCGTCATGCCGCCCCCATATTGGGCCGCGATAGCACAACTTCTCCATCATTCGGTTAACCCGTCCGTAAAGCCCTGGTTCTCGAGACCATATGGCTCATCTGCCCCGGAAAACCGCGTTTCCCGCTTTCCCCTGTCCAGAAACCCGTCTCAAAATCTATGTCGCGAAATGGGGTATCGGCATAACGCAAGGATTCATATCAATCCTATAATCTGATGATCCTCACCGGCCTGACGGGCAACTTCCCCCCGGTTTGCGGATCAAGCCTCACGAGACAGGCTCCCGCTCCAATCGTACCGGCGTCGCCTTGAAGGCAGGTGTGCGGGAACGGGGGTCGACCTCGGTTCCCACCAGCACATTGGCCTCCGGGTAATAGGCCAGGACCGATCCGCGCGCGATATCGTAGGCCTTCAGCGTCACGCCCGGCATCCGCCCGTGGGCCGAGACCAGCGTGGCGCGGTCCCCTTCGCGGAAGCCGGCGGCGGCGATGTCGTCGGCATGGAGCATCACGGTCATGCGGTCGGCGTTGCCGCGGTAGGAATCGGTGGTTTCGTAGATGATCGAGTTGAACTGGCCCTCGGAGCGGACGGTGGTGAGGATCAGTCCTCCATCTTCATCGGCGCGGGGCGCGGGGAGGGGGCGGACGACGAAATGGGCCTTGCCGTCCGCCGTGTCGAACTCCGGCGTGTGGAGCAGGCGGCCCTGGACGTGGAATTCCCGGCGGGCGACGTCGATGTCCGCCAGCGCGGCCATGCCGGGGATGGTCTCGGCGATCGCCTCGCGGATGCGGCGGTGGCGGGCGAAGGCGGGAAAGTCGATCCGGCTCAGCGGCAGGACGCGGTGGGCGAGATCGGCCAGGATCGCCACCTCGGGCCGCACGCCGTCCAGCCGTTCGATCCCGCCGTCGGACAGGCGGACATAGTTGAACATCGATTCCTGGGTGGTCGGCTCCCATTCCTCGTCGCGGGCGGTGACGGGCAGGACGATGACCTCGCCGTCCTCCATGCCCTCGACATGGCCGCGGTTGAGCGTGGTCGTCAGGAACAGGCGGAAGCCGATGCGGCCCAGCGCCTCGCGGGCGAAGCGGCGGTTGGGCGTCGCCTCCAGCAGGTTGCCGCCCATGACCACCGCCGCGTCGATCTCTCCGCGATGGGCGGCCTCGAGCCCGGCGAGCGTGTCGTAGCCCTTGGCGTGGGGCAGGGCGATGCCGAAGCTCTGCTCGATCGCGTTGAAGACGTCGGCGGGGAGGACGGGCTTGACCCCGATCGTGCCGATGCCCTGCACGTTGGAATGGCCGCGCAGGGGGAGCAGGCCCGCGCCGGGTCGGCCGATCTGGCCGAGCATCAGCGCGAGGCAGGCGATCAGTTCGACCGTCTCGCTGCCGTGCAGGTGGTGGGTCACCCCCATGCCCCAGGCGAAGACCGCGTTCTTCGCCGCGGCGAGCTTGACGGCGATGCCCTCTATCGCCGCGCGGGACAGGCCTGAGCCGCATTCGATCTCCGCCCAGGAAGTGGCAGCAGTGTCGGCGCGGAAATCGGCGAAGCCGGTGGTGTGCGCGGCGATGAAGTCCCGGTCCTCATGGGCGCCCTCGATCAGCGCCTTGGCCAGCCCCTTGAGCAGGGCCGGATCGCCGCCGATCCGGGGCTGGAGGTATTCGCTGGCGATCCAGTCGCCGCCCTTCAGCAGCGAGCGGGCCGACTTCGGGCTGGCGAAGCGGACGAGCCCGGCCTCCTTGGCCGGATTGACCATGATGACCTCGCCGCCCCGTGCCCGGCAATCGCGCAGCTTGTGGATGAAGCGCGGGTGGTTGGACGAAGGGTTGGCGCCGATCACCATGATCAGGTCGCATTTGGTCAGGTCGTCGAGCTCGACCGTGGCGGTGCCCCCGCCGATCGTGGTGCCGAGCCCCACGCCCGAGGCCTGGTGGCAGTAGTAGGAGCAATTGTTGACGTTGTTGGTGCCGTAGGCGCGGGCGAAGAGCTGGAAGAGGAACCCGGCCTCGTTGGAGGAGCGGCCCGAGGAGTAGAAGAACGCCCGGTCGGGCTGGGTGTGGTGGAGCCGGTCGGCGGCGCGGGACAGCGCCTCGTCCCAGTCGATCGGCTCGTAGCGCTCGGCTCCGGCGGCCTTGTAGAGCGGGGTGCCGAGCCGGCCGAGATGCTCGAGCTCGTGGCCGCTGAGCTCGGCGAAGTCGCTCAGCGGGTGAGTCAGGACTTCGAGCGGGATCGGCTGCTGGATGTCGGTCGATTGCGCCTGGATCGACTTGTTGCAGACCGCGGGGAATTCGCCCAGCTCGTTGGTCATGCCGCCGGCCTGCCCGCCCATGCCGAGCGCGCAGGCCTTGCAGGCGTTCCTGGAAGTCAGGGCCTTGGCCGAGTTCTTCAATCCCATCCGCTGCGCGGTGCGCAAGGCGTAGAGGATCTTCTTGGTTCCGCCCCCGATGGTCGTCGTTGTCATGGCCCGGTTATGCCCCGGGACCGGCCCGGGGCACAACCCGCCGGATTAACCGATCAGCGGCAGCGGTATTCGTTGCTGTTCTGGTCGATCGACTTGCCGACCAGCGCGCCGAGCGCGCCGCCGATCAGCGTGCCGGCCACGCGGTTGCGGCCGCCGTCGATCACGTTGCCGACCACCGCGCCGCCGACCGCGCCGACCACCAGGCCGGTCGTCCCGTCGCTGCGCTTGCAGTAATAGCGCCCGTCCGAGCCGCGGTAGATCTCCTCGTCGGAATTGAGGCGGCGTTCCTGATAGCGCGCGTCGTCGCGGTAATAGCGATAGGCGTCATAGTCGGTCGAATAGGGCTCACGCCAGCCGCCGGGACGCGGGCTCGGGGCGGCAGCAGGGCGATCCCAGTCGTTGCGCGCCCAGCGCAATCCGCGGCTCAGGTTGTCGAGGCGCGAATCGAGCAGCGCGGCGTCGCGGCGGAGCTGGTCGAGCTGGAACCTCGCGCGGCGCGCTTCCTGGCGGTCGAGGCTGCCGTCGGCGGTGCCGCGGTCGATGCGCTGCTGCAGCCAGTCGATCCGTTGCTGGATGCCGTCGGGGGCGCCGCGCCAGAATGCATCGCGGTTCCAGTTGCTGCCGGCTTGCCACCCTGGAGCGGGCTGTGCGCTCGCGGGAATGGCCGTCACGGCGGACAGGGCCAGTGCGGCCATGATCGCGGTTTTCATGATCGTTCTCCTTCAGACACCTCTAGTACGTTCAGTTTGACAATAGGTTGCATGAACAGTTCCCGAACGGCGAATTGTGCTCCGTCATCGAAAGGCAAATGTTTGGCACGAGATGCAAAGCGGCATAGAAAGAAATCTGCGCTTGGCTCCGGACACGATTCCTTTGGGGGGTGAAATCAGATGGCGTGCAATCAACCGCACCGGGAAGGGTTTGTTCCTCTCGATCCGGCGGACGAACGCGTTCAGCTGTCGCTCAGTACCACCCGCGCCCTGCGCACGCGGCGGGCCGAGTTTTTCGACGCCGAACTGTTCAGCGATCCCGCCTGGGACATTCTGCTGCTGCTGGCCAGCGAGCCGCATCGCACGGGCATTTCCGTGGCGGAGGTGGCCGAATCCCTCGGCTATCCGCCGTCGGTCACTGGCCGCTGGTTGAAGATTCTCGGATCCAAGGGGGAGGTCGAGGTCGGCATGCAGGATACGGCCGGTGACCCGCTTTACCGGCTGACCGACAAGGCATTCGCGGCACTCGTCAACCTGTTCGCGGGGGTTTGCGAAACCGAGTAGCCAAGGCCAACCTTGAGAACGGCGATCACATGGCCGAGGAGGAGCGCGAGGGCCTGACCTCGTTCCGCCGCTTCGCTCCGCTGGAGCTACGCCACAAGCTGGGCGTCGAATTCGTCAGCTACGAAGTCCGCCACGTCGACGGCGTGGTCGCGGTGGACAAGGACCCCGAGCAATGGGTCAAGGCCCACGGCTAGACGAAGCTGTAGGGATCGATATCGACCGCCACCCGCACGCCGGGCGGCAGGCGCAGCGGATCGAGCCATTCGCGGATGATCCGCTGCACCTCGGCCGAGCGGCGGGCGTTGATCAGCAGGCGGTAGCGGTAGCGGCCGCGCAACTGGGCCATCGGCGCGGGAGCGGGGCCGAGGATCATCACGTCCTGCACGTTGGGCCGCGAGCCGCCGATCGCGCGGGCCGCCTCGCGGGCCTCGGCCTCGTCCTCCGATGAGACGATGATCGCCGCCCAGCGTCCGAACGGCGGGGCGCCGGCCTCGCGGCGGGCCTGGGTCTCGGCATCGTAGAAGGCGTCGCGATTCCCCGCGGCGAGGGCGGAGATCACCGCGGCTTCGGGGTGGCGCGTCTGGATCAGCACTGCGCCGGGCTTCTCGCCGCGGCCGGCGCGGCCCGCGACCTGGGCGATCTGCTGGTAGGTCCGCTCGCCGGCGCGCAGGTCGCCGCCCTCGAGGCCGAGGTCGGCGTCGACCACGCCCACCAGGGTCAGCTCGGGGAAGTGGTAGCCCTTGGTCACCAATTGCGTGCCGACGATCACGTCGATCGCGCCTTCCTCCGCCGCGCCGACGAATTCGGCGATCTTCTCCGGCGTGTTGAGCGTGTCGGAGGTCACCACCGCGACCCGCGCCTCGGGCAGCCGCTCGGCCACCTCGTCGGCGATTCGCTCGACGCCGGGGCCGCAGGCGACCAGGCAATCGGGCGTGCCGCATTCGGGGCAGGCATCGGGCACGCCGGCCTCGTGGCCGCAGTGGTGGCAGGCGAGGCGCCGCGAGAGCCGGTGCTCGACCAGCCAGGCGGTGCAGTTGGGGCACTGGAAGCGGTAGCCGCAGTTGCGGCACAGGGTCAGCGGGGCATAGCCGCGGCGGTTGAGGAACAGCAGCGACTGCTCGCTCTTGCCGAGCCGTTCCTGCATTTCCTTGACCAGCCGCGGGGCGAGCCAATGCCCGCGCTCGGGCGGTTCGGCGCGCAGGTCTACCACGCCGATCTCGGGCAGGGTCGCGCCGCCGAAGCGGGCGGGCAGCTCGACCTTGGTATAGATTCCGGCCTCGGCCAGTTGCATCGATTCGAGCGCGGGGGTGGCGCTGGCCAGGATCACCGGGACCTGCTCGAACCGGGCGCGGATCACCGCCACGTCGCGGGCGTTGTAGCGCACCCCGTCGTCCTGCTTGAACGAGACCTCGTGCGCCTCGTCGACCACGATGAGGCCGAGCCGTGCATAGGGCAGGAACAGCGCCGAGCGTGCGCCGACCACGACTTGCGCGTCCCCGGAGGCGATCGCCCGCCAGGCTCGGCGCCGCTCGGTCGATTTGAGCGAGCTATGCCACAGCACCGGCGGCACGCCGAAGCGGTGCTCGAAGCGGCGCAGGAAGTTCTGGGTGAGGGCGATCTCGGGCAGCAGGACCAGCACCTGGCGCCGCTTGGCCAAGGCCGCGGCGATGGCTTCGAAATAGCACTCGGTCTTGCCCGATCCGGTGACGCCGTCGAGGAGGAACGGCGCGAACCCGCCGTCCTCGGTCGCCGTGACGAAGAGGTCCGCCGCGGCCTGCTGGTCGGGCGAGAGGTCGGGCACGGCGAAATCGGGCTGGGCGCGGGGGTAAGGCCGGTCGAGGTCCACCGTCACCGGCTCGAGCAGCCCGGCGGAGACCATCCCGCGCAGCACGCCCTCGGAAACGCCGGCCATTTCGGCGAGCTCGCGGATCGTCGCCTGCTCGCCGTGGAGCGCGTCGAGCGCCGCGGCGCGCTGCGGGGTGAGCCGAGCCGGCTCGGCGCCGGTCAGGCGGTATTCGGTGGTCGTGCCGCCGCCGCGCAGCGCCGCGCCGCTGGCCAGGGCCATGCGCGCGACGGCGGCCAGCGGTGCGCAATAGTAGTCCGCGGTCCACTCGATCAGCCGCCGCAGCGGGGCGGCCAGCGGTGGAACTGGCAGCACTTCCAGCAGCGGCCGCAGCCGCGAATCCGGAACTTCGGCGGCAGGCAGCCGTTCCGGCTCCCAGACGATTCCCACGATCTGGCGTGGTCCGAGCGGTGCCGCCACCGCCGATCCGGGCGCGACCTCCATGCCTTCGGGCACGCGGTAATCGAGCGGGCCGAGCGCGGCGTTGAAAACAAGGAGTCGAACTCGGGTCATCGCCCATGCATATAGGGGTCTGCGACTAGTCGGGAAGGAGTGCGGGATGAACGAGTTGGGGAATGTGGGTAACCGGACGATCGGCCGCCGCGAACTGCTTGCCGGTGCGGGCGCCACCGCGCTGCTGATGCTCTTGCCGAATGTGGCCTGGGCAGCGGCATCTTCGCTCGATGTCGCGCGGCGCCTGCTGCGCCAAGCTTCCGACCGCGCCTTTGCCAAGCTGTCCGCGCCGAACGGCTTCTGGGACTCGCCGGTCGCCCGGTTCGATCTGCCCGAACTGTTCACCAAAGGCGGCGGGGTGCCGGCCGCGTCGCGCGAGCAATTGCAGCGCCGCCTCAACGTCGCCGCCGAAGTCGGTGCGCGCCGGGCGGGGCAGGTGGCGCGCGGCACCACCGGCCTGATCAAGCGTGAGGATGCGGCGGCTGTTGTCGGCGGCCAGCCCACCGCAGGCACCTCGCTGCTCCGTGCCCGCGTCGGGCCGCGGCTGATCAACGTGATGATCCCGGTGATCGAGCGGACCCTGCGCGACGAGCGCGACCCGGTGGTCATGGCCGCGGTGCGCAAGCTTTCCGGCGTCGAGCTGACCGACGTCGCCAAGGCGATCGCGCTCAAGGCCGACAGCGCGATCTGGTATCAGATCGGCTCGGAAGAGGGCGACATCCGCACCAATCCGCAAACTACTCGCGACCGGGTGCTGATCGCGGCTTTTGCGCGGACCTAGCGCCTTCACCACCCCCAACCCCTTCCTCTGAAGAAGAGGGGGCTTTTCCGTGGCGCTACCGGCTGCCCCTCTTCTTCAGAGGAGGGGGCTGGGGGGGTGGTGGCGGCTGAATGCCAAGTCTATAGCCCCTCGGGAATCGCATTCCCCGGAGCCATCATGAAGTTCTTCGCCGACACCGCCGAAATCGCCGACATCCAGGAGCTGGCCGCCACCGGCCTGCTCGATGGCGTGACCACCAACCCGTCGCTGATCGCCAAGTCGGGCCGCGACTTCATGGAGGTCACCAAGGAAATCTGCGGGATCGTCACCGGCCCGGTCAGCGCCGAGGTCGTCGCGCTCGATCACGACGGCATGATGCGCGAGGCCGAGGTCCTGCGGAAGATCGCCGACAACGTCTGCATCAAGGTGCCGCTGACGATCGACGGCCTCAAGACCTGCAAGAAGCTGACCGGCGACGGGACCATGGTGAACGTCACGCTGTGCTTCTCGGCCAACCAGGCGCTGCTTGCCGCCAAGGCCGGGGCGACCTTCGTCTCGCCCTTCGTCGGCCGGCACGACGACAACGGCTTCGACGGCATGGCGCTGATCAGCGACATCCGCCTGATCTACGACAACTACGCCGCCTTCACGACCGAAATCCTGGTCGCCTCGGTGCGTCACCCGATCCACGTGCTCGAAAGCGCCAAGATCGGCGCCGACGTGATGACCGCGCCGCCCGCGGTGATCAAGAACCTGTTCAAGCACGTGCTCACCGACAAGGGGATCGAAGGGTTCCTGGCGGATTGGGCGAAGACCGGCCAAAGTATCTAGGGCAGTCGATCTAGGCCTACGGTTGCGCTAGGGCCTTCGACAAGCTCAGGCTGAGCGGATGTAGTTTTTAGAACCCAAACCCGCTCAGGCTGACAGCTTGTCGAAGCCCGCGCCCCCACGCTAGCCACGAAGATAGATGCCCGAAGAATCCCCCATCGACCGCTTCAAGTCCGCGCTGACCGGCGCGTCGCGGGCGCTTGCGCATGAGGCGGAGGTCGAGGTCAACTGGACCGCGGACAATCCCAGCCAGTCGGGCAACACGTTCCGCGTCCCCACGCCCAGCCGCAGCCTGCCGCGCGCCCAGGCGATGGAAGCGCGGGGCTTCGCCGACAGCTTCGCGCTGAAGGTGCGGCTGCACAACGAGGCGCTGCACAGCCGCCATGCGCCGTCCGAACCGATGGCGCGGGCCTGCTACGACGCGGTCGAGCTGGTCCGCTACGAGGCGTTGGGCTCGAAGGGCTATGCCGGGATTCGCGAGAACCTCGACGCCTCGCTGGTCATGCGCATGGCCGGCGATCCGATCGCCCGTGCCGAGACGCCCGATCAGGTGCCGATCCAGTCGGCCCTGGCGCTGATGCTGCGCGAGCACCTGACCGGCCAGCCGGTGCCCGAGGCGGCGCGCGGCGGGGTCGAGCTGCTGCGCCCCTTCATCGAGCAGCGCGCCGGGGGCGACTTCGATGCCCTGGCGCTTTCGCTCGACGACCAGAAGGCGTTCCAGAGCCTGGCGCTCGACATGCTCCAGCACCTCGAGCTGACCAAGGCCGAGCCGCCCGCCAACGAGCCCGACGAAGCCGACCAGCAGGACGGCGACGAGGAGACCGAGGACGAAGAAGAGGGCGACAGCTCGGGCGAGGAACAGCAGCCCAGCGAGATCGCCTCCGAGGCCGCCAAGGGCGACGAGCAGGAAGACGGCGACAGTGAATCCGACGGCCAGGACGACATGGACGATGGCGACGTCGGCGAGGACGGCGAGGAGGGCATGCTCCCGGTCCGCCCCAACCGGCCGTGGAACGACCCGCCGCAGGGCTTCGACTACAAGGCCTACACCACCCAGTTCGACGAGGTGGTCTCCGCCGCCGACCTCTGCGACGACGAGGAGCTGACCCGCCTGCGCGCCTATCTCGACGCGCAGTTGAAGGGCCTCCAGTCGGTCGTGACCAAGCTGGCCAACCGGCTTCAGCGGAAACTGATGGCCCAGCAGAACCGTTCCTGGGACTTCGACCAGGAGGAGGGCATCCTCGACGCGGCGCGGCTGGCCCGGGTGGTGGTCTCGCCGGGCCTGTCGCTGTCCTACAAGAGCGAGCGCGACATCGAGTTCAAGGACACGATCGTCACGCTGCTGA
>JASGGH010000084.1:0-12208 GCA_047605105.1 Novosphingobium sp.
GAGACGACGATGTTGCCGCGGCGGCGGTCCATCTTGAGGATCTGGAACGGCTGCGGCAGGTCCATCAGCGGCTGGACGTCGCGGACCGGGCGGATGTCGACCTGGCTGCCGGGCAGGAAGGCCACGGCGCCGTCGAGGTCGACGGTGAAGCCGCCCTTGACGCGGCCGAAGATCACGCCTTCGACGCGCTTGCCTTCGCCGAATTCGTTCTCGAGCTTGTCCCAGGCGGCTTCGCGGCGGGCGCGGTCGCGGCTGAGCATGGCTTCGCCGTCGGCGTTCTCGACGCGGTCGACATAGACCTCGACCTCGTCGCCGACCGAAAGGCCGTGCGGCTGGCCGGGCATGGCGAACTCGCGGAGCGCGACGCGGCCCTCGCTCTTGAGGCCGACGTCGATGACGGCCTTGTCGTTTTCGATGGCGGTGATGGTGCCCTTCACCACGCGGCCTTCAAAGCCGCCGGAGGCTGCGCCCCCAAGGGATTCTTCGAGCATCGCGGCGAAATCGTCGCGCGTCGGATTGGCAACAGAGGCCATTCTTCAGGTTCCTTCAGTCGATGTTTCCGGCCAGGCGGTTTTGTCCGCCGGTCTTTCCTCCGCCGCCGCACCATTGCGGAAACGGGCCAAAAGTGGGCCGAACTGCCGCGAGGGCCGAATGCCCGCCGCGGCGCCCCTCGGGCCGGAGCCCGCGGGACCGGCGGCGCTTATGGGAAGGCCAGCGGAAAAGCAAGCATTTCCGCCTAGCCGCGGTCAGCGCCCGGCTTGCAGTTCGGTCAGCGCGATGGCGCGGGCGACCGCCTCGTCGCGGTCCAGCAGCGAGGTGTCGAGCACGATCGCGTCCTCGGCCGCGATGAGCGGCGCCGCGGAGCGGGTGGCGTCGCGCAGGTCGCGCTTGCCGAGATCGGCCTCGATCTCGGCAAGCGTGGTGGCGCGGCCCTGGCCTTGCATCTCCAGGAAGCGCCGCTGCGCCCGCGCCGCGACGCTGGCGGTGACGAACAACTTGACCTCGGCGTCGGGGGCGATGACCGTGCCGATGTCGCGCCCGTCGAGCACTGCGCCGCCGGGCTGGGTGGCGAAGCTGCGCTGCCGCTCGAACAGCGCCCGGCGCACCGCGGGATGGATCGAGACCCGGCTGGCGAGGCCGCCGGTGGCCTCGGAGCGCAGCTCGGGATCGCCGAGCAGGGCATCGGGAAAGCTCGCCGCCGTCAGCGCGTCCACCGGGTCGTCGGGATCGCCCCCGTCGAGGAAGCACTGGAACCCGACCGCGCGGTAGAGCAGCCCGGTATCGAGATGCGGCAGGCCGAAATGCGCGGCGAGGGCCTTGGCGATGGTGCCTTTGCCCGAGGCGGTCGGGCCGTCGACGGCGATGATCACGATGTTCGCTCCGCCGGGGCAGCAATGTGTTCACGCGGAGACGCGGAGGCGCGGAGAAGCAGAAGGGATTTCTCGCAGCGGTGCGGAGGGGCAGCCTCCGCGGTGAAGCCGCTTTTACGGTCCCATGAAAAGCGGGCCTGCGGCGCCGGGCTTCTCCGCGATCGCTGCGCGAACATCATGATGCCGCGCTCCGCCCGCGAAGCGCCTTGACCAGCCCCCAGATCGCGATCGCCGCCCAGAAGAATTCGAGCACCAGCGAGGCCGGGTTCAGGTTCACCAGCAGCGAGACCGTCAGCAGCGCGGCGCCGAGCAGGTTGACCCCGTGCTGGACGAAGGGATTGGGCTGCGCTTTCCCGGTCATATAGGCATAGGCGAAGATGATGCAGGCCATGCCGGCGAAGCCCGCCAGGTTGGCGGCGGTATGGCTGAGCGGCAGGATCATGCCGCCAGGCCGTCGAGCAGGGCCTCGAACTGCGGGAAGGAGGTGGCGATCGGCCGCGTGTCGTCCACTCCGACGCCGTGGTAGGACGCGAGCCCGGCGACCGCCATCGACATGGCGATGCGGTGGTCGAGGTGGGTGGCGACCGGCTGGAGCGCCTCGCCTTCGAGCGGTTCGCCGCCGCTGCCGTGGATGATCATGCCGTCGTCGGTTTCCTTGACCCGCGCTCCGGCCAGGGCGAGCGCCTCGGCCATGACGGTGATGCGGTCGCTTTCCTTGACGCGCAGTTCCTCGAGGCCGCTGGTGACCGTGCGCCCTTCGGCCAGCGCGGCGGCCACGAACAGCGCGGGGAACTCGTCGACCATGCTCGGCACGATCGCGGGATCGACCTCGATGCCCTTCAGCGGCGAATGGCGGACGATCAGGTCCGCCACCGGCTCGCCGCCGACCAGGCGCGGGTTCACTTCCTCGATGCTTCCGCCCATCAGGCGAAGCACCTGGATGATCCCCGCGCGGGTCGGGTTGAGGCCGACGTTCTCGATCGTCAGCTCGCTGCCCGGCACGATCAGCGCGGCGACGATGAAGAAGGCGGCCGAGGAAGGGTCGCCGGGCACGTCGATGACCTGGGGCCTGAACTCCGCCTCGCCGCGCAGGCGGATGATCCGGGTGCCGTCGCTCTCGATCTCGACCGAGAGGTCGGCGCCGAAGCCCTGGAGCATGCGCTCGGAATGGTCGCGGGTCGGCACCGGCTCGATCACCGTGGTGACCCCGGCGGTGTTGAGCCCGGCGAGCAGCACCGCGCTCTTCACCTGGGCCGAGGCGACCGGCAGGCGGTATTCGATCGGCACCGCGGGCGAGATTCCGCGCAGCATCAGCGGCAGGCGGCCGCCGGGGCTGGCGGTGATGTCCGCGCCCATCAGGGAGAGCGGATCGATCACCCGGCCCATCGGCCGCCTGGACAGGCTGGCGTCGCCGATGAAGGTCGCGGTGATCGCATGGCTCGCCACCAGCCCCATCAGCAGCCGCGTCGAGGTGCCCGAATTGCCCATGTCGAGCGCGGCCTGCGGCTGGAGCAGCCCGCCGACGCCGACGCCGTGGACGGTCCAGGCGCCGTCGCCGGTGCGCTGCACGTCCGCGCCCATCGCGCGCATCGCGGCGGCGGTGCTGAGCACGTCCTCGCCCTCGAGCAGGCCGGTGACCTTGCTTTCCCCGACCGCCAGCGCGGAGAGCATGATCGCGCGGTGGCTGATCGACTTGTCGCCGGGCACGCGCAGCCGCCCGCGCAAGGGCCCGGCGGGCAGGAAGCGGCGCGGGCGCATGGCGGCGGGGTCGGAATGGCTCACGGGCGGCTTTCTGGGTGACTGCGGCGGGAAAGGCGCGCGGCTTTTGACAGCGCCCGCCTGCTATGGCAAGGCGCGCCGCCTGTTGAGGTGACCCTTGCCAAGGGCGCGGCGCATCACCATTCAACGCAGCAGTTTTCGCCCCGGCAGCTTGCGCCGGGCAGCATCGAGGGATTTTCATGGTCAAGGCTGAGTGGGGCGCCAAGCATGGCTGCCCGAAATGCGGCACCCGCTTCTACGATCTGGGCAAGAGCGACCCGATCACCTGCATCGAATGCGGCTATGCCTGGCAAGCGGATCCGGTGCTCAAGTCGAAGCAGCCGATTCCCTATGAAGAGATCAAGAAGCCCGAGGCTCAGGCCGACGTCGACCTGGCCGACGAGGATCTGGACATCGACGAGGACGGCGATTCGCCCGACAACGACGTCGACCTGGGCGGCGACGACGACCTGGGCGTGGCCGGGCACGACGACGACGATCACGAGAGCTGATTTCGCGAAATAACCCCCTTGCCAAGGCGGGCGGGCGCTACTAGAGGCGCCACTCCGCTGCAAGGCGGGCGGCAGGTTCCCCCCAGGAGCCGGTCGCAGATGAATGGTCACGGGGCCTTAGCTCAGCTGGGAGAGCGCCTGCATGGCATGCAGGAGGTCAGCGGTTCGATCCCGCTAGGCTCCACCATTCGTTCAGTGAGATCTGGTCCACGCCGGGGCAATCGGTCCGACCTGAATCAAATCTCACTATCTTCCGCCGCCTCCGAGCTGCGGAAAGTGAACCGACCGCACGCTGGCTGACGAGGTTTCGTCCGCCGGCGTTTTTGGCTTTGGAGTAGCCGGACGCATGTTCGACAGCCTTTCTGATCGTCTCGGCGGCGTCTTCGACAAGCTGCGTGGGCGCGGCGCGCTGAAGGAGCAGGACGTCCGCGACGCGATGCGCGAGGTGCGGATCGCCCTGCTCGAGGCCGACGTCGCGCTGCCGGTGGTCCGCCGCTTCATCGATTCGGTGACGGAAGCTGCGATCGGCCAGTCGGTCCTGCGCTCGGTCACCCCGGGCCAGCAGGTCGTCAAGATCGTCAACGACGCGCTGGTCGAGATGCTCGGCGGGGCCGAGCCCGCGCCGCTGGAGCTCGCCGCGACGCCGCCGGTCGTGATCCTGATGGTCGGCCTCCAAGGCTCGGGCAAGACCACCACGACCGCCAAGCTCGCCAAGCTGCTCAAGGAGAAGCAGGGCAAGAAGGCCATGATGGCCTCGCTCGACGTCAACCGCCCGGCCGCGCAGGAGCAGCTCGCGGTGCTCGGCGAGCAGGTCGGCGTCGCCACCCTGCCGATCATCCCGGGCCAGGGCCCGGTCGACATCGCCACCCGCGCGCTGCAGTCGGCCAGGCTCCAGGCCGTGGACGTGCTGCTGCTCGACACCGCGGGCCGCCTCCACGTCGACCAGGCGCTGATGGACGAGATGCAGGCGGTCGCGGCGATCTCGGCGCCGAAGGAAACCCTGCTGGTCGTCGATTCGCTGACCGGCCAGGACGCGGTCAACGTCGCCCAAAGCTTCAGCGGCCAGGTCGACCTCACCGGCGTGATCGTCACCCGCATGGACGGCGATGCCCGCGGCGGCGCGGCGCTGTCGATGCGCGCGGTCACCGGCAAGCCGATCAAGTTCGCCGGCACCGGCGAGAAGCTCGACGCGCTTGAGGTCTTCCAGCCGAGCCGCGTCGCCGGCCGGATTCTCGGCATGGGCGACATCGTCTCGATCGTCGAGAAGGCCGCCGCGAGCATCGAGGCCGAAGAAGCCGAGCGCATGGCCGAGCGTATGGCCAAGGGTCAGTTCGACATGAACGACCTGCGCAGCCAACTGAAGCAGATGCAGAACATGGGCGGCCTCGGCGCGCTCGCCGGCATGCTGCCCGGCATGAAGAAGGCCAAGCAGGCCATGGCGAGCTCGGGCATGAACGACCGGACCCTGCTGCGCATGGACGCGATCATCGGCTCGATGACGCCGAAGGAGCGCGCGCGGCCCGACCTGCTCAACGCCAAGCGCAAGATCCGCATCGCCAACGGCTCGGGCGTGCAGGTCCAGGACGTCAACAAGCTGCTCAAGATGCACCAGGAAATGGAGCGCGCGATGAAGCAGATCAAGAAGATGGGCGGGCTCAAGGGCCTCGGCGCGCTGTTCGGCAAGGGCGGCCTCGGCGCCGCGATGCCGGGCCTCGGCGGGGGCGGAGCGCCCACGCTCCCGGGGCTGGGCGGCGGTGGCGGCGCGCCCGATCTCTCGCAGTTTCTGAAGAACAAGTGATTATCTCGGTTTCGTAGAAAGGTAGTTCAAATGTCTGTTTCCCTTCGTCTTTCGCGTGGCGGCTCGAAGAAGCGCCCGTACTACAAGATCGTCGCCTCCAACAGCCGCTCTCCGCGTGACGGCAAGTACCTGGAGCAGGTCGGCACCTACAATCCGCTGCTCGCCAAGGACGACGAGAACCGCGTGCGCCTGGTCGAGGACCGCGTCCGCTACTGGCTCGGCGTCGGCGCCCAGCCGACCGACCGCGTCGCCCGCATGCTCGACAAGGCCGGCATCAAGGAACGCGCCCCCACCAACAACCCGAAGCAGGGCGAGCCCGGCAAGAAGGCCAAGGAGCGCGCCGAGGACAAGGCCGAGAAGCTGCGTGAGGCTGAAGAGGCTGCCGCCGCTGCCGCCGCCGCTCCGGCAGTCGAAGAGGCGCCCGCCGAGGAAGCTCCCGCCGCCGAGGAAGCCAACGAGGCGACCCCCAACAGCGACGCGGGCGATGCCGGCGAAGTCGTGGGCGAGAGCGCCCAGGAAAACGCCGAGGGCTGAGTGGGAACTCCCCCCTCCCCTTCAGGGGAGGGGCCGGGGGCGGGGGCTGTCGATCAAGGGCAGCGCCTTCCCGACAGCCCCCACCCCAACCCCTCCCCTCAAGGGGAGGGGCTTGCGCGTCCAGACCGCCCTGTCACGCTCGCCGCCATTACCGGCGCGCACGGCGTGACGGGCGAGGTCCGCCTGAAACTGTTCGGAGAAGGCGTGGCGGCGCTCAAGCGCTACCATGCCTTCAACGACTCTGCCCTGACGCTGACCAGGCTCAAGGACGACGGCAAGGGCGGCGCCATCGCCCGCTTCGCCGAAGTCGCCGATCGCACTGCCGCCGAGAAACTCCGCGGCACCGCGCTGACCGTCGCGCGCTCGGCAATGCCGCCGCTGGGCGAGGGCGAGTACTACCACGCCGACCTGATCGGGCTGCCCGCGGTCTCCACGACCGGCGAGGCGCTGGGCGTGTGCGTGGCGGTCGAGAACTTCGGGGCGGGCGACGTGATCGAGATCGAGCGGCCGGACGGCAAGCGCTTCATGGTCCCGATGCGCGAGGAAGCCGTTCCGGAATGGAGCGATCTCACGGGGCTGACGATTGACGCTGCCTGGGCGGAATAGTATATACATTGCGTATATACGGAGCTGTGTCATGAGTTACTGTCGGTGGAGTGATGGCCACCTCTATGCCTATCGCGGGGCGGACGCCTATTACGTCCACGTCACGGGGCCAGCCGTGGTCGAAGATCGCGTCAGCAACCTTTACGTCGAGCAATCGGCCCAGGCGCTCCTGGCGCGCGTTCTTTGGCTGGGCGAGAAAGGGTGCCATTACCCTTGGGATGCTCTGCGCTGGCTGAAAGAGGACGTTGTCGCCGAACTCGATGAACGGGAGTCGATGCAATGACCGACAGTTTCCGAACCAAGATCTTCAAGTCTGGGAATTCGGTAGCGCTGCGCCTGCCGAAGTCGTTCGATGTGCCCGAGGGAACCGAAGTCAACGTAGTGCGCGAGTCCCATATGTCGTTTCGCTTCGAGCCGGTCGATGCGCCGAAGCGGAAGATCGACGTCAGCAAGTTCGCTGGCAAGGCGCCGGGGCTCAAGGAACTGCCGCGCTATGACTTTGATGATTCTCCGCGCGATTGGGACGCTCTGGATAGGCCGGGCGGCAAGGCATGAAATACATGCTGGACGCCAACAGTATCATCAACCTGCTATCAGGAGAGTTTCCCAAGCTGATCGAGCGGGTCGCCGCGACTGATGCCGGCGACATCGGCATTTCGGCTGTGGCTTTCGCTGAGGTCGCCCTGGGTAGTGAGAACGGCAAACCGCCGAAACCAGCACTGCTTGATGGCCTGCTTGAGGAAATGCCGCTGCTGACGTTCGATGAAGCGGCTGCGCGAGCCTATTCCCGGATGCCTTTCAAGCGGGGCAACTTTGACCGCCTGATTGCGGCTCATGCGCTCAGTTTGGGGCTCATCGTCGTGTCGCGGAACGTCGACGATTTTGCCAGGGTGCCGGGCCTGAAGGTCGAGAACTGGACCACGTGAGATGTTATTCGGGGTAGTCCTGGCAATGGGTGCGATCATGGTTGCAGTCGTGAGCATGGCTTTTTCATTTGTTTGCCAGTTCTGGATTCGCGAGGACAAGTTGCTCCGCGCTGCTCTTTCTCCCCTTGTCATATCGCTGATATTTTTGGTTTTTGTGGCGGCGTTGTGGCTGATCTTGGATCATGGACAGTTTTTTGACTACATTCGACGAGAGGGTGATTTTTGGGCGCTGACTTTGATTTTTGGATGGTTTTTACCCCTTAGTCTGGGATCAATTGTCGGTTGCTTGCTTCAAATGTGTGTCTCTTGGCTCGTAGCGGGTGGTAAGAGCCAAGGTGAAAACCCATGACCTTCGCCGCCACGGTCCTCACCCTCTACCCGGAGATGTTCCCCGGCCCGCTCGGCGTCTCGCTTGCCGGCCGTGCGCGGGAGGAGGGGAAGTGGGCGCTCGATACGGTGCAGATCCGCGACTTCGCGATCGACAAGCACCGGACCGTCGACGACACCCCGGCCGGCGGCGGGGCGGGGATGGTGCTCAGGGTCGATGTGCTCGCGGCGGCCGTGGACCATGCGCTGGCGGCGCATCCCGACTGCCCGGTGATCGCCATGACCCCGCGCGGCAGGCCGCTCTCCCAGGCCCGCGTGCGCGAGCTGGCGGCAGGCCCCGGCGTCACCATCCTGTGCGGCCGGTTCGAGGGTTTCGACGAGCGGATCTTCGCCGCGCGACCCATCGAGGAGGTCTCGATCGGCGACATCGTCCTCTCCGGCGGCGAGCCCGCCGCGCTGATGCTGCTCGACGCTTGCATTCGGCTGCTTCCCGGCGTAATGGGCGCCCCTTCAAGCGGGTCCGAAGAGTCGTTCGAGAACGGCCTCCTCGAGTATCCGCACTATACCCGACCCCAGGAATGGGAAGGGCGCACGATCCCTGAAGTGCTGCGATCGGGGGATCATGCGAAGATCGCGGAGTGGCGGAAACGCCAGTCCCAGGATCACACACGGTTACGCAGGCCGGACCTTTGGGAGCGTCACACCGGCGCTCGGGCCCAGCCTGCCTCTGGCGCGCGGCATGAAGATGAGGACCAGGGCAAGTGAACCTGATTCAACAGATCGAGGCCGAGGAAATCGCCAAGGCGACCACCGGGGCCGGGAAGAGCATTCCGGAATTCCGTCCCGGCGACACCGTGCGCGTCGGCGTGCGCGTGGTCGAGGGTGAGCGCACCCGCGTGCAGGCCTACGAAGGCGTCTGCATCGCCCGCGCCAACAAGGGCATCGCCTCCAACTTCACCGTGCGCAAGATGTCGTTCGGCGAGGGTGTCGAGCGCGTCTTCCCGCTCTATTCGCCGAACATCGAGAGCATCACCGTGGTCCGCCGCGGCGTGGTGCGCCGTGCCAAGCTGTACTACCTGCGCGGCCGCACCGGCAAGCGCGCGCGCATTGCCGAGCGCAAGACTATTAAAACCAGCGGTGCTGGCCAGGAATGAGCGGAGACTGATCAGACACGATCAGACTGACAGATCAGACCGAGACGGCCGGCTCCCCATCAGGAGACCGGCCGTTTCTCTTGTACATCCAAGGAAATTGTCATGGGTTATCGGGTAGTAGTCGTGGGCGCGACGGGCAACGTCGGGCGCGAAATGCTGAATATCCTCGCCGAGCGGGAATTCCCGATCGACGAGCTGGCCGCGCTGGCCTCGTCGCGCTCGCAGGGGACCGAGATCGAGTTCGGCGACACCGGCCGCATGCTCAAGGTCCAGAACGTCGACAACTTCGACTTCACCGGCTGGGACATCGCGCTGTTCTCGGCCGGCTCAGGCCCGACCAAGGTCCACGCCCCCCGCGCCGCCGCCGCCGGCTGCGTGGTGATCGACAACTCGTCGCTCTACCGCATGGACCCGGACATCCCGCTGATCGTGCCCGAGGTGAACCCCGATGCGATCGACGGCTACAAGGCCCGCAACATCATCGCCAACCCCAACTGCTCGACCGCGCAGATGGTCGTGGCGCTGAAGCCGCTGCACGATGCCGCGACGATCAAGCGCGTCGTCGTCTCGACCTACCAGTCGGTCTCCGGCGCGGGCAAGGAAGGGATGGACGAGCTGTTCGAGCAGAGCCGCAACATCTTCGTCGGCGATCCGGCCGAGCCGAAGAAGTTCACCAAGCAGATCGCCTTCAACGTGATCCCGCACATCGACGTTTTCCTGGACGATGGTTCGACCAAGGAAGAGTGGAAGATGGTCGCGGAAACCAAGAAGATCCTTGATCCCAAGATCAAGCTGACCGCGACCTGCGTACGCGTGCCGGTGTTCGTCGGCCATTCCGAAGCGATCAACATCGAGTTCGAGAATGAGATTTCGGCGAAGGAGGCGCAGGACATCCTGCGTGAGGCGCCGGGCATCATGCTGGTCGATAAGCGCGAGGACGGTGGCTACATCACGCCGATCGAATGCGTTGGCGATTTCGCGACCTTCATCAGCCGCGTGCGCGAGGATTCGACCATCGAGAATGGCATCAACCTGTGGTGCGTCAGCGACAATCTGCGCAAGGGCGCGGCGCTGAACGCGGTGCAGATCGCCGAACTGCTGGGCCGTCGCCACCTCAAGAAGGGCTGAGCCTGCATATGATCTCCGGCGCTGTCGCGACGTGGAAGGCTCTTCCTGTCGCGCAGCGCCGGATGATCGCCGCCTTGCTGGTGGCCATCGGGCTGGCCAATGTGGCGCAGCCCTTTCCCGACTTTGCCCCGTTGCAGCATGGGCCGACGTTGCTGCTGACGTTTGCCACGCCCTGGCTGCTGCGGCGCTGGCCGCTCTCGACCGGATCGGTCGGCTGCATTTGGCTGTTCCTGCTGCTCCACACCTTCGGCGCGCGCTGGATCTATTCCTATGTGCCCTATGATGATTGGGCGCGAATGCTCAGCGGCCATGATATTTCCAGCCTGCTTGGCCTCCATCGCAATGCCTATGACCGGCTGGTCCACTTTGCCTTCGGGGCGCTGCTGACCGCACCGGTGGCGGAGGTTGCGCGACGCAAGGGCGGCTTACGCCATGGCTGGAGCCTGGCTTTCGCCTTTGCCGCGGTCGGCCTTGGCAGTGCGCTTTACGAGATATTCGAATGGCTGCTGACGGTGATCGCCGCCGGCGAGACCGCCGATTATTATAATGGCCAGCAGGGCGATGTGTGGGATCCGCAGAAGGACATGGCCGCCGCCCAGGTCGGCAGCGCCCTTGCCCTGATCGCGCTCTTGCGCCGGCGCGGCGGAGATCCTATCGGCGAGGCCCCAAGCCCCGAAGGACCAGCGCAATGACCGACCTGCAGATCGAACGCCATGATATCAAGGGCCTGGGCGGCCTGCCGATCGCGGTGCATGTCGTGGGACAGGGGCGCGATTTGGTGCTGATCCACGGCTATTTCTCCAACGCCTGGACCAACTGGATCCGCTACGGTCATGCCGCCAAGTTGGTGGAGGCGGGTTTCCGCCTGATCATGCCGGACCTGCGCGGTCATGGCGAAAGCGGCAAGCCGCATGATGCTGCCGCCTATCCGCCCGATGCGCTGACCGACGACAATCTGGCGCTGGTCGAGCAGATGGGCCTCACCGACTATGACCTCGGCGGTTACTCGCTGGGCGCGCGGACGACCGTGCGGATGCTGGCGCGCGGCGCGACCCCGCGCCGGGTGATCTTGGCCGGCATGGGCCTGCGCGGGCTGACCAAGACGCTCGACAAGGGCGGCTATTACAAGAAGGTGCTGACCAATCTCGGCACGTTCGAGCGCGGCACGTCGGAATGGATGACCGAGGCGTTCCTCAAGACCACCAAGGGCGACCCGGTGGCGATGCTGCATATCCTCAATACCTTCGTCGATACCGACGAGGCGACCATTGCCGCCTTCCAGCAGCCGACCGAGGTGATCTGCGGCGCCGACGATCAGGATAATGGGATTGCGCAGGAACTGGTCGATGCGCTGCCCAATGGCCGCTATGTCGAGATTCCGGGCAATCATATGAACGCCGTGACCCGCAAGGAACTGGGCCAGGCGATGGTCGATTTCCTGACCGCTTGACTGTCTCGCCCGCCTAATCCACCTTGGCCCCATAAGAAGACCTGAGGGGCCAAGTTCCATGAAAATCGCCATTTCGATCGCCGCGCTTGCGGCTGCCCTTGTTGCATCGCCGGTGCTGGCGCAGCAGGCGCCGACCACGCAGCAGCCGACCGCTGCCGAGGCCGAAGCCTTCCTTACCAAGGCGGAGAAGGCGCTGTTCGACCAGTCGCTGATCAGCAGCCGCGCCGCCTGGATCAACGCGACCTACATCACCGACGACACCGATGCGCTCGCATCCTATTTCGGCGCGATCGATACGACAATGCGGGTCGATTATGCGCTGGAGGCGGCAAAGTTCGCGACCGCGCCGGGCCTGACCGAAGAGACCAAGCGTCGCCTGACGTTGCTGCGCACGGCGCTGACCTTGCCCGCGCCGACCACGCCGGGCGCCTCGCAGGAGCTGAACGATCTCGCCACCAAGCTCCAGTCGACCTATGGCAAGGGCAAGGGCACGCTCAACGGTCAGCCGATCAATGGCAGCGATATCGAAGAAAAGATGGGCACGGACCGCAACCCGGACGAGCTCAAGGAAATGTGGGTCAGTTGGCACGACAATGTCGGCGCGCCGATGCGCGGCGACTATGCCAAGCTGGTGACGATCGCCAA
>JASGGH010000085.1:0-12067 GCA_047605105.1 Novosphingobium sp.
CGAGCAGAGATTTGGCTGACGGCTGCATTGCTGGCCGCGGTTCTTGCAATCGGCGGCATTCTCGGCTTTCGCCTCAATCTGCCTCGCGGCGATAGCGGCGCCCTGGTCGGCATCCATTATCTATACCCGCTGATCGGCATCGCGATCTGGGGTGCGCTCGCCTTCATCGGCCAGAAGATGCATCTCGCCCAGACGTTCCTGGTCGCGCTTCCCTGCTACGCCGTCGTCCTGATTTGCCACTTCAATCTCAAGCTCTGGGCTCCACACATCAATCCCATTCTATGGGACAGCCTCTATTGGCAGTTCGACATAGCACTGCGGCCGCTCGTCGACGGCTGCCTTGCACTGCGCAGGGCGATGGCCGGCGTGGTGCCGCTCGACAGCAACATCTACATGACTGCCTTCATCTCGATGTTCTATTTAAGCTTCTGCTTTCACGCGGTACGCGATCCTCACCATTTCCGAACGCTCTTTCTGGCAGCTCTGATATTCCAAGGAGCGGGAGGGCTGGCCTACCTCGTCATGCCGGCGCTCGGGCCTTTCATCTACGAAACCGGCGTCGAGCCGATTCAGACAGCCGCCCAGCAATCGATGCTACGCATCTATCATGAGAACCTCGACGGTGGCTCCCCCTGGATATCGGCACACGGAGCAACCTATCTCACCACCGGCCTGGCAGCCATGCCGTCACTCCACACCGGCGGCTCGTTCCTGTTCCTGCTTTTCGCCTGGCGCTATGCCCGAGTTCTGACCGTAATCTACGTTCCGCTTTTCGGCTTCATCGCCATCAATGCCGTGGCTTCCCGCTGGCACTATTTGATCGACCTGCCGGTCGGAATTGCCCTGGCGCTGGGCTCCGCCTGGATAGCCGAACGCCTGAACCCGCGCGCCGCCGCGCGACGGAAAACCCAGGATTCCAACCGGAAAGCGTCACGCGCATCGGCCCAAGCCATTAGCAATTCCTAAAAGTTTCCGGCCTATTCACTAAACCCGTGAGCCGCTGGGCAGCCATCCGCTGCCCATGCAATGACGGAATTGAGGGTTCGAACAAATGAGTGCTTTCGGCCGCAAGAACGGGATAGGCGGAATGGGACCGGGTGCCCGACCCCAGTTCGGCGTAGCCCGGCCGATGAAGGGCGGGATCGACCCCGCCGCACGCCCCTCGCCCGCCGGGCCGCCGCCGGGCGGCGAGCAGTTTCCGCCGCTTCCGCCCACCGACGAGTTCGCCGGTCGCCCCTCCGAAAGCGCTCCCGCGCCCGGCAACCAGGGCGATGCGATGTCGCGCCTGGCCGACCGCGCCAACGGCGTCCACGATCACGCCTACGAGGCTCAGGGCTTCGAGGCTTCGGTCCACAAGATCAAGGAACAGGTGCTCCCGCGCCTGCTCGAGCGCGTCGATCCCGAGGCCGCGGCGACGCTGACCAAGGACGAGCTTTCGGAAGAATTCCGCCCGATCATCATGGAAGTGCTGGCCGAGCTGAAGGTCACGCTCAACCGCCGCGAGCAATTTGCGCTGGAAAAGGTGCTGATCGACGAGTTGCTCGGCTTCGGCCCGCTCGAAGAACTGCTCAACGACCCCGACATCTCGGACATCATGGTCAACGGGCCGCAGCAGACCTACATCGAAAAGAAGGGCAAGCTGGTGCTCGCCCCGATCTCGTTCCGCGACGAACAGCACCTGTTCCAGATCGCCCAGCGCATCGTCAACCAGGTCGGCCGCCGCGTCGACCAGACCACGCCGCTGGCCGACGCCCGCCTCAAGGACGGCAGCCGCGTCAACGTGATCGTCCCGCCGCTGTCGCTGCGCGGCACCGCGATCTCGATTCGCAAGTTCTCCGAGAAGCCGATCACCATCGACATGCTCAAGGACTTCGGTTCGATGAGCGAGAAGATGGCGACCGCGCTGAAGATCGCCGGCGCCTGCCGGATGAACATCGTCATCTCGGGCGGTACGGGCTCGGGCAAGACCACCATGCTCAACGCCCTGTCGAAGATGATCGACCCGGGCGAGCGCGTGCTGACCATCGAGGACGCGGCCGAGCTCCGCCTCCAGCAGCCGCACTGGCTGCCGCTCGAAACCCGCCCGCCGAACCTCGAAGGCCAGGGCGCGATCACTATCGGCGATCTCGTCAAGAACGCCCTGCGCATGCGCCCCGACCGGATCATCCTGGGCGAAATCCGCGGCGCCGAAGCGTTCGACCTCCTCGCCGCGATGAACACCGGCCACGACGGCTCGATGTGCACGCTCCACGCCAACTCGGCGCGCGAATGCCTGGGCCGTATGGAAAACATGATCCTGATGGGGGAC
The DNA here is from genome assembly GCA_047605105.1 of Novosphingobium sp. Taxonomy (GTDB): domain Bacteria; phylum Pseudomonadota; class Alphaproteobacteria; order Sphingomonadales; family Sphingomonadaceae; genus Novosphingobium. The sequence continues at coordinate 2,309 of JASGGH010000085.1, forward strand.
ATCAAGATCCCCAAGGAAGCCATCAGCCGCCAGATCGCCGAATCGGTCGATCTTATCGTCCAGGTCAAGCGCCTGCGCGACGGTTCGCGCCGCACCACCGGCATCACCGAGGTGATCGGCATGGAAGGGGACGTGATCGTCACCCAGGAACTCTTCAAGTTCGAATATCTGGACGAGAGCGAAGACGGCAAGATCATCGGCGAATTCCGCGCTTCGGGCCTGCGCCCCTACACGCTGGAAAAGGCCCGCCAGTTCGGCTTCGACCAGGCCTATCTGGAAGCCTGCCTCTGACGCGGGCGCTGCGGCGCTGCCTCAGCAGTAGATATCGCAGTCCTTGACGCGCCGCCCTGCGTTTGCCCGCGACCAGCCCCATGGCCCGGGCAAGCAACTGCAACGCGGTGCCCACCGATCAACCGCCGAACTCGAAGCCGGTCAGCGACCTTCGCCGCGGCATCCCTCGCTCGCCTGCGCCGCGCCGTAGCCCATCGAGGCCGCGGTACGCAGGCATTGGCGATGGGGGGAGAAATACCAGTTCATGAGCACCGCGAGCACGATCCCGCCCACGGCGATTAGCCTCAACCGCGCGCTCACGACCGGGCGGTCAGTTTGGCCGCAGCGATCGAGGCCAGGGCGGCAGCGCAGGCGCAGACCACCACTATCCAGATCGACAGCACGAATATCGCGGAGAAAGCCCCCGCCCGAATCGCCTGCACCACAAACCCCCTGTACTATCGACGGCAAATGTATCGATCTCGTTACATTTGTCGAGTGCCTCCGTTCCGGCTAATTCAAGCAAGTGGTATGGTCGCGTGCACGGCATCCCCACTAGCTGCGCTTGCCCTCTCCGGCGCTCCGGCTAAGGCGTTGGCGTGCCGCACACCGAACGCCCACTCCTCGCCCTCGCCCTGCGGCTCGCCGGGATCGCGCTGATCGCCACCCTCTACATGCTGGTCAAAGTCGCCGGCGAGACCGGGATCGCCTTGCCCGAGATCATGTTCTGGCGGCAGGCCTTGTCGCTGCCGCTGATCCTGGCCGCGCTGGCGGCGATGGGCGAACTGGGTCAACTGAAGACCGGGCGGCTCGCGACCCATGCGCTACGCTCGACGCTGGGGATGCTCGGCATGCTCTGCACCTTCGGTGCGGCGGTCCTGCTGCCCCTGGCCGAGGCGACCACGCTGAGCTTCACCACGCCGCTGTTCGCGGTGATCCTCGGCGCCTTCGTGCTGCGCGAACGGATCGGCCCGTGGCGCTGGGCCGCGGTGGCGATCGGCTTTGCCGGGGTGCTGGTCGTCGCCCAGCCCGGCCATGCGCCGATCGACCCGCTCGGCGCGGCGGCGGGCCTGGGCGCGGGGCTGATCGTCGCAGTCGTCGCCTTCCAGATCCACGATCTCGGCCGGACCGACGCGCCCTCCGCGGTGGTGTTCTATTTCGCGCTGTTCGGGGCGCTGATCATGCTGCCGCTCCTGCCCTTCACCATGACCGCGCATACGCCGCTGCAATGGCTGATCCTGGCGGCGATGGGCACGGTCGGGACACTCGGCCAACTCCTGCTCACCGCGGCGCTCAAGCATGGCGCCGTCGCCAGCGTGATCGTGATGGACTACACCGCGCTGATCTGGGCCACGCTGTTCGGCTGGACGCTGTGGGATCAGTTGCCCACCCTCGCCACCTGGCTGGGCGCGCCGCTGATCGTCGCCGCCGGACTGATCGTCATATGGCGCGAGCGCCTGCACGCCCGGAGACCCGACACGCCGCTGACGCCGACGGCGGCGCTCGAGGTGGATTGACGGAAAGTGACGACTAACCGCCGCCGATCTCGCTGAGCGAGGGCCGGCCGGCCGGGAGTTGGTGCCCTCGCCAGGTGAGCACCGGCTTGCGGGCGGCCAAGGTCTCGTCGAGGCGGCGGCGCGGGGCGAGCACGGGCGCGGCCTTCAGCGCCGGGTCGCCCGCTTTGGCCCGCTCGGCCAGGCTCCGCAGCGAGGCGATCAGGCGATCGAGCCCGGCCTTGCTCTCGGTCTCGGTCGGCTCGACCAGCATGGCGCCGTGGACCACCAGCGGGAAATAGACCGTCATCGGGTGGAACCCTTCGTCGATCAGGCCCTTGGCGATGTCGAGGGTCGAGAAGCCGTCCGGCAGGCCGTCGTCGCTGAACAGCGCCTCGTGCATGCAGGGGCCGCTGTGGCCGAAGGGCGCGTTCAGCACGTCGTCGAGGCTGCGCAGCAGGTAGTTGGCGTTGAGCACCGCATCTTCGGCGACCTGCCGCAGCCCATCGGCGCCATGGCTCAGGATATAGGTCAGTGCGCGGGTGAACATGCCCATCTGGCCGTGGAACGCGGTCATCCGCCCGAAGCCTTGCGGATGCTCGGCCGGGGCGTCCTCCTCCTCGATCAGGCGGACCGTGCCGTCGGCCTGCCGCGCGGTGAACGGCAGCGGGCCGAACGGCGACAGCGCTTCCGACAATACCACCGGCCCCGAGCCCGGCCCACCGCCGCCGTGCGGGGTCGAGAAGGTCTTGTGCAGGTTGATGTGCATCGCATCGACGCCGAGGTCGCCCGGGCGGACCTTGCCGACGATCGCGTTGAAGTTCGCCCCGTCGCAGTAGACGTAGCCGCCCGCGGCATGAACCGCGTCGGATATCGCCTTCATCTCCGGCTCGAACAGGCCGCAGGTGTTGGGGTTGGTGATCATCACCCCCGCCACGTCCGGGCCGAGCCGGGCCTGCAGTGCCGCGAGATCGACCCGGCCTGCGGGCGTGGCGGGGATGTTCTCGACCCGGAACCCCGCGAAGGCGGCCGTGGCGGGATTGGTGCCGTGGGCGCTCTCGGGCACGAGGATGACCGGGCGGTCCTCGCCCTTGGCCAGGATCGCAGCCTTGATGCAGAGCAGCCCGCACAGCTCGCCGTGGGCGCCGGCCTTGGGCGTCATCGCCACGCCGTGCATGCCGGTCAGCTCGATCAGCCAGAAGGCCAGCTCGTTGATCGCCCCGAGCGCGCCCTGGACCGTCGAGGCTGGCTGGAGCGGATGGATGTCGGCGAAACCGGGGAGCCGCGCCATCTTCTCGTTCAGCCGCGGGTTGTGCTTCATCGTGCACGAACCGAGCGGGAACGGGCCCAGGTCGATCGCGTAGTTCTGGCGGCTGAGCCGGGTGTAGTGGCGCACGGTCTCGGGTTCGGTCAGGCCCGGCAGATCGACCGGCGCGGCCCGCAAGTGCTTGCCGAGGGACGCCATGACGTCACCCGGCAGATCCTCGAAATCGACGCCGGTGGTCCCGTTTTGGCCGAGCTCGAAGATCAGCGGCTCCTCAAGCATCAGCCCGCGGTCGCCGCTGACGGTTTCGCTCCGGCCCTCGCCGGGCGTGCCGAGCTCGGGCTTCCAGCCGGAGGCGTTGGGCGCGTTCATGCGCAGACCTCCGCCAGGGCCGCGGCGAAGGCAGCGATGTCGTCGCTGGTGGTACACTCGGTCGCGGCGACCAGCAGGCCGCGGTGGAGCGCCTCGGCGCCCGGATAGAGCCGGCCGAGCGAGACCCCGCCGAGCACCTGACGATCGGCCAGTTCGCGGATCACTTCGCGGGCGTCGCGGGGGAGGATGACCGTGACCTCGTTGAAGAACGCATCGTTCAGGCAGGCCACGCCGGGGACCTGGCTCAGCGCCTCGGCCACCTGGCGCGCGCGCAAGTGGTTGGCCCGTGCCAGCCGGGCTAGGCCCGTCCCGCCGAGCAAGGTTATATGGATACTGAAAGCCAGGGCACAAAGACCTGAATTAGTGCAGATATTGCTCGTCGCCTTTTCGCGGCGGATGTGCTGCTCGCGGGTCGAGAGCGTCAGCACGAAGCCGCGCTTGCCGTCGGCATCCACGGTCTGCCCGCAGAGCCGCCCCGGCATCTGCCGCACGAACTTTTCCCGGCAGCCGAACAGGCCCAGATAGGGCCCGCCGAACTGCAGCCCGACGCCCAGCGATTGCCCCTCGCCCACCACGATGTCCGCGCCGAGCTCGCCCGGCGAGGCAAGGAGGCCCAGCGCCACCGGCTCGGTCACCACCGCGATCAGCAAGGCGCCCTTGGCCTGCGCGGCCGCGGCGATCGCCGAGAGGTCGGGGATGCGTCCCAGGATGTCGGGGTACTGCACCACCACGCACGCGGTCTCACCGTCGATAGCGGCGATCACCGCCGCATCGTCGGGCGCGGCCTCGAGCACGGGCAGCCTGGCGTCGATCGCATCGCCGGTGAACCGGGCCATGGTCTGGATCGTCGAGACATAGTGCGGGTGCAGCCCGCCCGAGAGCACCGCGCGTTGCCGCCGGGTGATCCGTCCGGCCATGGCGATCGCCTCCCAGCAGGCGGTCGAGCCGTCGTACATCGAGGCGTTGGCGATCTCGGTGCCGAGCAGCCGCGCGACCTGGGTCTGGAACTCGAACAGGACCTGCAGCGTGCCCTGCGCGATCTCGGGCTGGTAGGGCGTGTAGGCGGTGAGGAACTCGCCGCGCTGGATAAGATGGTCGACGCTCGCGGGGATATGGTGGCGATAGGCCCCCGCCCCGAGGAAGAACGGCACCGATCCCGCGCTCATGTTCCGGGCGGCGAGCGCGGTCATCTGCCGCTCGACCGCCATCTCGCTCGCGTGGGCCGGCAGGCCGGGGACCGGGCCGGGCAGCCGCGCGAAGGCGGGGACATCGGCGAACAGGTCTTCGACCGAGCCGGCACCGATGACGGAGAGCATCTCCGCCCGGTCGGCCGGGGTCAAGGGCAGATAGCGCATCGCCTTAGAGCCCGGCGACGTAAGCGTCGTAGGCCGCATCATCCATCAGGCCGCCGAGCTCGTCCGGATTGGCCAGGGTCAGGCGGAACAGCCAGCCGCCCTGCTCCGCGTCGCTGTTGACCAACTCGGGCTGGTCGCCGAGCGCGGCGTTGGCATCGCTGACCGTGCCACTGACCGGCGAATAGACGTCCGAGGCGGCCTTGACCGAATCGACCACCGCCACGCTCTCCGCGGCGGTGACCGAGCGCCCGACCTCAGGCAGTTCGACGAAGGTGATGTCGCCGAGCTGGCCTTGCGCATAGTCGGTAATCCCCACCGTGCCGGTATCGCCCTCAACCTCGATCCACTCATGATCCTTGGTGAAATAACGGCTCACTTGGCGGCTCCTCGATGGTAGCGGTGGGGAACGAAAGGCATCGGCACGACCCTGGCAGCCAAACGCCGGCCCCGATTGTCGAGTTCCAGGGCCGTGCCGGGCGCGGCGAGCGCGGCATCGACATAGGCCATGGCGATCGGGTGCTGGAGGCTGGGCGAGAAGCCGCCCGAGGTGACCTGGCCGACCTGGACCTCGCCCGCGAACACCCCGGCGCCCTCGCGCGCGGCCATCCGGCCCTCGAGCGCGAGGCCGACGCGGACCGAGGCGGTGCCCCCGTCCAGCAGCTTCAGGATGCGTTCGGCAGCAGGAAACCCTCCTTCCGCGCGGCGGCGGCGGGAAATCGCGAAACCGAGCCCCGCGCTGACCGGATCGGTGGTCTCGTCCAGGTCGTGCCCATAAAGCGGCAGCCCCGCCTCCAGCCGCAGCGAATCCCGCGCGCCGAGGCCGATGGGCCTCACCTCCGGCTGGGCGCAGAGCGCGTCGGCCAGGGCCGCGATGTCCTCGCCCCGAACCGAGATCTCGAACCCGTCCTCGCCGGTGTAGCCCGACCGGCTCACCCCCAGCGGCCGGCCCTGCCAGTGGAACGGCGCGGCCTGCATGAAGGTCAACTCGCCGACCTGAGGCATGCCGGGAAAGGCCGGTTCGAGCCCCAGCCGGTCGAGCGCGGCGGCGGCCCTGGGACCTTGCAACGCCAGCAGCCCGTGCTCGTCGAGGTGATTGAGCGCGATCTCGTCGGGCAGATGCTCACGCAGGTGGGCGATGTCGTCCCACTTGGTCGCGCCGTTGACCACGAGGTAATAGTGATCGCCCCGGTTGGTGACCATTAGGTCGTCGAGGATTCCGCCCTGCTCGGTCAACAGCAGCGAGTAGCGCAGGCGCCCCGGCTGCAGCGCGGAGATGTCGCCCGGCAGCAATGCCTCGAGCGCTTCGGCAGCGCCTTCTCCCTCGACCCTGAGCTGCCCCATGTGGCTGACATCGAACAATCCGGCATTCTCGCGGGCCCACAAGTGCTCGGCAATGATCCCCTCATATTGCACGGGCATCTGGTAGCCAGCGAAGTCGACCATCCGCGCACCGCGCGCGCGGTGCCAAGCGTCGAGCGGCAGGTCGAGCGGCAGGACCAGCGGCCCGACCGGGCCCGAAGTGTCTTCAAGATCGGTATCGGGGGACTCACTCACGCCTGCAAAGCTCCGCAGTGACAGTTGCTCATCAGGGGGCTTTCGGCGCCCGAGAGTCAACCGTGAAGGTGGCTTATCCCCCGCCGGGCCGCCCGCAAGAGCATGTCGTGATCGTGGACGAAGCGTCCCCCGGCCCGCTCGCGGGCCAGGCCGAACACCGCCTCGACCAGGGTTTCGTCCGAGATCGAGCGATATTTGCGCCGGGAGCCGTGCAGCAGCAGGTCGGTGAGCGGCGCAGCGAGGATGGCCAGCCGCTCGGCGAGGCGCCGCTCGGCCGTCCGGTTCCCGCGCAGCAGGCCGGGCCGGAGAATGTCGAGCCGCTTGAAGTGCAGCTTGGCGATCGCATCCTCGACCTCGCCCTTGACGCGCAGGTAGAGCTGCGAGGAGCCGATATTGGCGCCGACCGACGAGACCAGGATGAAATGCGGGATGCCCGCCGCCTTGGCAGCCCGGGCGCAGGCGAGCACGAGGTCCTGATCGACCGCGCGGAATGCGGCCTCGTCCTTGCCCGCATTCCGCCAGGTCGTGCCCAGCGCGCAGACCATGACCTGGGCATTGGTCGCGGCGATGGCGTCGGCCCAGCCGGAGGGATCGGCAACCAGGACCTCCATCCGCGCACCCTTGGGCACCGGCACCTCGCGCCGCGCGACCGCGACCACCCGCACGTCGGTGCGCGCCACGGCCTGGGCGATGAGCTGCGAGCCGATCAGCCCGGTCGCTCCAACAAGACAAATGCGCGTAGCCATTGCCGGATTCGGGCTCCCTCTCGCTGGGGAGGCTACCTGTTCCCTAATCACACGTTCTGCAAGCCCTCGGGCGTGCGCCCGTAGATCCTGGCGTGGGCCGCGATCGCATAGCGATCGGTCATGCCGGCGATGAAGTCGGCGATATGCCGGCTGCGGCGCGGTTCCTCGGGGGGAAGCGTTTCGGCCCAGCCCTGGTTCATCAGCGCGGGTTCTCGGGCATAGGCGGCGTAAAGTTCGGCGGTAACTTCGCGCGCGCGCTCGGCGGTCGCGATCTGGACGGGGTGATAGTAGAGCTTCTCGTACATGAAGCGCTTGAGCCGGCGCTCGGACTCGGCGATTTCGGAGGAGAATGCGGCACAGCGCCCTGCGGCGCCGCGGACCTGCGCCACGCTGTCGAAGCCCGCCGTGCGGGCTTGCGTCTCGGCGATCAGGTCGTTGACCATCAGGCCGATCTGGCTGCGGACCAGCTCGCGCAATTGCCGGTCGCGCGGCGCGCCGGGGTGGCGCCGTTCCACCGCGCGCCATTGCTCGGCGACGAAATCGAGCTCGAGCAGCTCGTCGAGCCCCAGGAAGCCGGCGCGCAGGCCATCGTCGATGTCGTGGTTGTCATAGGCGATGTCGTCGGCCAGCGCGGCGACCTGGGCCTCGAGCGAAGGCCACTGCGCGAGTTCGAGCGGATAGGCCGCGTCGAGCTCGGCCAGCGCCCAGTTGGGGCCGGAGCCTGCAAGGCTCACCGGTCCGTTGTGCTTGGCCAGGCCCTCCAGCAGCTCCCACGAGAGGTTCAGCCCGTCGTGCTCGCAATAGGGCGATTCCAGGCGCATCAGGGTGCGCAGGCAATGGGCGTTGTGATCGAACCCGCCGACCGGCTCCAGCGCGGCGTCCAGCGCATCCTCGCCGGCATGGCCGAACGGCGGATGGCCGATGTCGTGGGCCAGGCACAGGGCCTCGGTCAAATCCTCGTCCAGCCCGAGCGCGCGGGCAATGACCCGGCCGATCTGGGCGACCTCCAGACTATGGGTCAGGCGAACGCGGTAGTGATCGCCGTCGGGCTGGATGAACACCTGGGTCTTGTGGCGCAGGCGGCGGAAGGCGATCGAATGGATGATCCGGTCGCGGTCCCGCTGATAGGCGGAGCGCGGCCCGCGGGCGAGCGCGCCCTCCAGCGGAAACTCCCGGCCGCGGGTTCGGGCAGGATCGGAGGCGTAGGGGGCGAGCGGTCGGTTCATGCGGAGACGCGGAGGGACGGAGATGCTGCGGCTCCGCGTGGACAAGGTCACTCCCCCATGATCCAGTCCGCCGCGGCCTCGGCGTGGATGCGGGTGCAATCGTAGATCGGCAGGACATTGGCATCGACCGGGACGATCATCTCCAGCTCGGTGCAGCCCAGCACGATCGCCTGGGCGCCATCCTGGCCCAGGTTGGTGATGATCGTCTTGAGCGCGCGTTCGGCGTGGCGGGTGGCCTTGCCCTGGATCAGCTCGTCGTAGATGATCTTGTCGAGCGCCTCGACGTCGGGGAGCTTGGGGGGCAGCAGCTCGATGTCGCGGGCGATCAGCTTCTGGCGGTAGAAGCTTTCGAGCATGACGTTGCGGGTGCCGAGCAGGGCCGCCTTTCTGACCTGCTTCGCCGCCATCCGCGCTCCCACGCATTCGGCGATGTGCAGCACCGGCACGGAAACCGCCCCGGCCACGTCGTCGTAGACCTTGTGCATCGAATTGGCGCCGATCACGATCGCGCCGGCACCGGCCTGTTCGAGCCGCTTGGCGGATTCGGTCAGCACTCCGGCCGCACGCTTCCAGTCGTCGGGCGTCGAGAGGCGGATCAGGTCCCGAAAGTCCAGGTTCTCGATCAGCATCGGCGCGCTGGCGGGGCCGCCCACGCGCGCTTCGACCAGCTTGTTGATGCGCTCGTAATAGGTGCGGGTCGATAGCCAGCTCATGCCGCCGATCAGGCCGAGTTTGCGCAAGTGCGATCCTTCCGAAGGAGATGTGTGGAAATGCCCTGTCGCCTGGGGCTTATTCAAGCCGGATGGCCAGGTCCACCCGCCGACCCCGCGTTTTACCGCCTATCGCGCAAGGCCCGTCGCACAAACCGCGCCCGCGGCGGCCGTGACCTTGAACACTTCCGGATCGCCGACCCGGCGCACCGCGGCGACATAGTCCATCACCGAGCGCTTCTCGCCCTGCAGCGCCTGGAGCTTGCGAAGCTGCGAGATCGTCAACTGATCGACCATGCGGCGGGCCATGCAGTCCGACGTGCCCGGCGAGAGGCCGGCATCGACCAGGGCGGCGCGGACCTTGTGCTCGGCGATCTTCTCGACGCAGCCGGTGAGCGCCAGGGCACCGGTCAACACGACGATAGCAGTACGCATCAGTGCTGGAGCGCCTTGACGATATCCTCGACCATCTTCTTGGCGTCGGCCAGCAGCATCATGGTCTGGTCCATGTAGAACACGTCGTTGTCAACGCCGGCATAGCCGACCCCGCCCATCGAGCGTTTGATGAACATGATGGTCTTGGCCTTATCGACGTCGAAGACCGGCATGCCGTAGATCGGCGAGCTCTTGTCGGTCTTGGCCGCCGGATTGACCACGTCGTTGGCGCCGATGATGAAGGCGACGTCGGTCTGCGCGAACTCGCCGTTGATGTCCTCGAGCTCGAAGACCTCGTCGTAGGGCACGTTGGCCTCGGCCAGCAGCACGTTCA
>JASGGH010000086.1:0-11617 GCA_047605105.1 Novosphingobium sp.
AGGTGCCGGGCGTCGCGCGGCAGGTGCAGCTTGGCGGCGATCAGGGCCTTCTTGTCGATCTGCGCCTGTTCCAGCGAGTTCGCCGGGTCCTTGTAATAGGCCATCGAGTATTGCCGGTCCTCGTCGAGGAACAGCTCGTAGAACTGCCGGCCGAGCTCGTAGTGGTGCGCGACGTTCTTGGAGGAGCGGGCGCGGTAGTTGAGCTGGTCGAGCTTGGCGGCGATGCGGTCCGCCGCCTTGCGTAAAGGCCCGTGCGGGGCGAGGCTGACCCCGGCCTGGCGCGCCGAGCCGATCGCGAAGAGGATGAAGTCGCGAATGTCGTGCGGCGGCTCCACCACCAGGCGGCCGTCCATGTAGGCCTCGCCCGCGCCGGTCTTGGGGTTGCTGGCGATGTGCCAGGCCGCGCCCTTGTCGGTCAGGCGGATGGCGAGCGGCCCAAATCCGTCAGAATCCGAGCCGTCGCCATAGCGGTAGGTCTTGCCGTCATAGTCCGTCACGACCAGTTGGCCACGGCGGATCATGCGGCGGAAGAGTTTGTCCAGCAGCCACATCGGACCGAGGTTATCGCCAAAATGGCCGGAATCAAGCCGGCCAGCCAAGTGCCGCGGTGAGCTGCCAGGCGCCCAGGATCACGAACAGCGAGGCCGCGGCGATCCGGGTGGCCTTGAGCGAGACGCGCTTGACCAGCTCCTCGCCGAGGAAGACCGCCGGGACATTGGCGATCATCATTCCGATCGTGGTGCCGGTCGCGACGGCCAGGACCGAGTGGAACTGCGCGCCCAGGGCGATCGTCGCGACCTGGGTCTTGTCGCCCATCTCGACCAGGAAGAAGGCCACCAGCGTGGTGAGGAAGGCGCCGCCGCGCTGCGTGAAGCCGCCTTCGTCGTCGTCGAGCTTGTCCGGCACCAGCGTCCACAGGCCCATGGCGATGAAGCCGACCGCGACGGCGATGCGGAACCACGGCGCGTCGACCAGGCCCGCAACCTGGCTGCCGACCAGGGCGGCAAGGGCGTGGTTCACGATCGTCGCGGCGAATATCCCGGCGATGATCTGCCAGGGCGCGCGCAGCTTGGCGGCAAGGACGATCGCCAGCAGCATGGTCTTGTCGCCGATCTCGGCGAGGGCGACCACGGCGATCGAAGTGAGCAGAGCTTCCATTCAAGGTCTCCGGGCCGGGCGTTCGACAAGACAACGACATCGCGGCTCCCGCCCGACCGGGGGGCGGAGGCACGATGCCATTGGTCTCGCCGGAACGGTCTTGAACCGTCCTCCGTGCACCATGACCTCTCGGCCAAGTATGTTGACGCACGGTTCCGCCGGATGGCGGCTGGCTACTCCCCAGATGACGGGACCGCGCTAGGATAGGCTGCCTGGGAAGGCAACTGCTTATTCGCGGGCCAGGTAGAGCACGTCCCGCGGCTGGGCGAGCAGGTGCTGGCCCGAATCGACGAACAGCGTCTCGCCGCTGGCGAGCCAGCCTTCGCTGAGGAACAGGCAGGCCGCGGCGATCTCGTCCGCGCCGGTCTTGCGGTGGAGCGGGTTCATCCGGTGCGAGATCTCGGTCTCTTCCTCGGCCTGGTCGTGGCTGGCGAGGATCGCGCCGGGGGCGAGGCCGTAGATGCGGTCGCCGGGGTGGCTCATCGCCAGCATCGGGATCGTCGCGGCGAGAGCGTGCTTGCTCATGGTGTAGGAGAAGAAATCCGGGTTGGGGTTCTCCAGCTTCATGTCGGTGACCTGGATCACGCGCCGTCCGCCGGAGGCGCGGGCATGATCGAGGAAAGCCTGGGCGATTCGCGCCGGGGCGCCGGCATTGACCTGCATCGCCTCGGTGAAGATCGCCTGATCGAGCGCCGTCCCGTCGTCGAACCGAAACACGCTCGCGCTGTTGACCAGCACGCGCCAGTCGTCGAGTCGCGCCGCGAGGGCCTCGATCATCGCCGGACCGCTCGCGGGATCGCTGAAATCAGCCTGGAGCGCTTCGGCCGAAGGCAGCGAAGCGGCGAGGGCTTCGGCTTCGTCGTGCGAATGCGAATGATGGATCACCACGTGCCAGCCCGCGCGGGCGAAGGCCTTGGCGATCTCCGCGCCGATCCGCTTGGCGCCGCCGGTGACAAGGACTGACTTCATGCGCTCAGCCATGCACAGTCAGGAGCATGGAGGAAAATGAAATCGCCCCGGCCGCTGGCGGCCGGGGCGAGATTCATCTGTTCGGCCGAGCTTAGCGGCAGCGCACGCCGCCTCGGTCGATCTCGCGGCCGAGCAGGCCGCCGCCGGCGATGCCGAGGATCGTGCCGAGCGTGCGGTCGCCGCGGCCGGCGACGGAGTTGCCGAGCACGCCGCCCAGCGCCGCGCCCACCACCAGGCCGGTGGTGCCGTCATTGCGGCGGCAATAGTAGCGGCCGTCGCGTTCCCAGATCCGGTCGTTCCGGCCCATCCGGCGCTCGGCATAGTAGCGCTTGTTGCTGCGGTCCCAATAGCGGCCGCCGTAATAGTCGCCGCGGTAGCGGTCATAGCGGTACTGCTGGACGGTTTGCGGCGCCCAGGGCTGCGCGGACGCGGTGGCCTGAAGGTTGGTCGCGGCAGCTGCCGGCAGCACCGGCATGGCGGCGGCGAGCGTCAGGGCGATGATGGTCTTGTGCATGATAAATTCCTTTCCTCATGGACCCGGCTAGCCAACGGGAAAGGCGTCGGCGCGATCCACAACGTCAGATGAACGCGGCGAAACCGCGCGAATCCGGGGCGAAGCGCCCCAAGCGCAAGATCAGCCGAGCGCGGCTTCCTTCTCGGCATAGAGCCGGTCCAACTCGGCGCGGCTCTTCTTCTCGGCCGCGGTCTTGAGCTGGCCGCAGGCGGCGTCGATGTCGCGCCCCCGGGGCGTGCGGACCGGGGCGCTGATCCCGGCGGCGAAGACGATCTCGGCGAAACGCTTGACCCGCTCGGGCGTCGAGCACTCGTAGGGCGCACCGGGCCAGGGGTTGAACGGGATCAGGTTGACCTTGGCCGGCAGCTTGTAGTGCTTGATCAGGCGGACGAGCTCGCGCGCGTCCTCGTCGCTGTCGTTCTTGTCCTTGAGCATCACGTACTCGAAGGTGATGCGGCGGGCGTTCGAGGCGCCGGGATAATCGGCGCAGGCCTGGAGCAGCTCCTCGATCCCGTACTTCTTGTTGATCGGCACGATCTCGTCGCGCACGTCCTTGGTCACCGCGTGGAGCGAGACCGCGAGGTTCACCCCGATCTCCTCGCCGGCGCGGGCCATCATCGGGACCACGCCGCTGGTCGAGAGGGTGATGCGGCGCTTGGACAAGGCCAGGCCGTCGCCGTCCATGATCAGCTTCAGCGCGTCGCGGACGTTGTCGAAATTGTAGAGCGGCTCACCCATGCCCATCATCACGATGTTGGTGAGCAGGCGACCGTCGGAGGTGTAGTCGCCTTCATCCTGATCGAGTCCCGCCCCATCCCCGAAATTCATATTGCCCTTGGGCCACTCGCCGAGCGAATCCCGGGCCAGCATGACCTGGGCGACGACCTCGCCCGCGGTCAGGTTGCGGACCAGGCGCATGGTCCCGGTGTGGCAGAACCGGCAGTTGAGCGTGCAGCCGACCTGGCTCGAGACGCAGAGCGTGCCGCGGTTGGCGTCGGGGATGAAGACCATCTCGAAATCGTGGCCATCGGCGGTGCGCAGCAGCCACTTGCGGGTGCCGTCGCTGGAGACCTGGGCTTCGACGATCTCGGGCCGGCCGATGACGAAGCGCTGGGCCAGCCAGGGGCGCATGGCCTTGGCGATGTCGGTCATCTCCGCGAAGTCGGTGACCCCGCGGTGGTAGAGCCAGTGGAACACCTGCTTGGCACGCAGCTTGGCGGCCTTGGCATCGAGGCCCGCCTCCGCGAAGAGCTCGGCGATGCGCGGGCGGGGCAGGCCGATCAGGTCGATGCGGCCGTCCTCGCGCGGGGTAATATCGCGCGGAACGGGGACCGGATCGACCAGGCCCGGAATGGTCATGAGTTCGGTGTCTGCCATGGGAAGCCGCGATATAGTCCAGATAGGCCGGTTTTGCTAGCGCAGCCTGGCGCACCCTATCGTAGCGGCGTCCATCGCGGTCGCGGCGCCGGCCAGCTTCCAGGTGTTCGAGAAGCCCCGGCCCTGGCTGTCCCGGGCGCTGACGGTCATTTCGGCGGCCGAGCGCATGGCCGCCACGATCGCGGCGTCCATCCGCTTGTCCGCCGCCCAGGCATCGTTGCCGCCGCCGACGAGCTGGAAGCGCTGGCCGCCCAGCGAAAGCGAGATGCCACTCGCCGGCGCCATCCGCCGTGACAGGCGGAAATGGATCTGCCCGCGAGTCTGCTGGCGCGGCCAGGTGCCGACGTCGGCATAGGGCTGGAACTCGCGGGCGAGCGTGCTGGGCTCGGCCATGGCGATGGCATAGCAGCGCGGCGTGGCGGGATCGCGAAAGGCGCCCCAGCCGGAGAAGACGCCGAGGCTGTCGCGCGCCGTGGCCGGAGTCGCCAGGAGCAGGACGGCGAAACCAAGAGAGGCGCGGAAGTGATGCATTGTCCTGCGCTCATTGCAGAAACTCCGCCTGGAGGAAACAGGTCTTGCCTTCGCCGCGTGATGGGTGTGCTCTGGCCGGATCGAGGAGAGCACGGCATGAGCGGACGCGGACATCGGGACATTTTCGCCGGGGACATCGCCTGGATGCCGGGGCAGGGCCCCGGGATCGCCTATGCGCGCTTCAAGCTCGACGAGACCGATCCGCAAGCCCCCACGGTGGTTCTCAGCAAGTTCGAGCCCGGGGTGCGGGTGCCGCCGCATACCCACGACACCAATTACTTCGAATACATCATCGAGGGCGAGCAGACCGTCGGCAAGACCCGCTTCGGCCAGGGCGACGTGCGGCTGGCCACTGCCGGAACGGGCTATGGGCCGATCGTGGTGGGGCCCGAAGGCTGTACGGTGCTGATCGTGTTCGCCGACGGATCGCAGTCGATGACCGTCCCGATGCCGCGGCGGGACAAGGTGGGCGCCTAATTGCTCGCCAATCAGGGAAGCAATCAAGGATACCCGATCTCCATCACCTCCCACTCCTTCTCGCCGGAGGGGAGGGCGACCTTGCGCAGGTCTCCCACGGCCGCGCCCCTCAGCGCCCGCGCCAAGGGCGCGCTCCAGCCGATGCGGGCGGCCGAGGCGTCCTGCTCGTCGTCGCCGACCAGGGTGACGGTGCGGTGGTTGTCGTTTTCGTCCGCGATCGTCACGGTGGCGCCGAACCAGACCTTGGTGCGATCCGCCTGGGCGGCCGGATCGATCGGGCGCAGCGCCTTCATCCGCCGTGCCAGAAACGCGAGCTCGCGGTCGATCTCGCGCATCCGCTTGCGGCCGTAGATGTAGTCGCCATTCTCGCTGCGGTCGCCGTTGCCTGCGGCCCAGCTCACGATCGCGACGATCTCCGGGCGCTCGGTGCCGAGCAGGTGATCGTACCGCGCCCGCAGCGCGGCGAGGCCGGCGGGGGTGATGGGAGGGCCGTCGGGTTTCATGGTCACTCATTATCCGATCGAGCGAGGACGTGCAGAAAATGAAGAATGGTTTCACCAGAACACACGAAGATGCCGCGCTTGCGGCGAGCCACTCCATTGATTCGGCGTTGAGATAATGTATCGGCGCCTTGGCGCTGCCTCGATTATCCCGGCCGGTTCTTGCCGATGAACCGGCTCAGCGGGTTGGGCCCGCGATAGCTGGCCCGATCTGGGTTCATGGCTTCGTAGACCACCGCGTTCTCCAGCACCCGCTGGACGTAGTTGCGGGTCTCGCTGAGCGGGATCTTCTCGAGCCAGTCGACCCAGTCGACCCCGCCCGAGCGCGGATCGCCGTTGGCGCGCAGCCACTTGTTCACGTTGCCGCCGCCCGCGTTGTAGGCCGCGACCGCGAGCGGGTAGGAACCGTAGATGTTCATCAGCCGCGTGAAATAGCCGTCGCCGAGCGTGATGTTGTAGGTCGGATCGCTGATGATCCGGCCAAGGTCGTAGGGCAGCCCCATCTTGCCCGCCTGTTCGCGCGCGGTGCCGGGCATCAGTTGCATCAGGCCGCGCGCGCCGGCGTGGCTGATCGCGTTCTGGGCGAACTGGCTCTCTTGCCGCGTGATCGCGTGGATCATCGTGAAGTTGCTCCCCGGCGGGGTCGGGACGAGCGGGAAGGAGATTTCCTGGAAGTTGTTGAGCCCGTCGGTATGCGCCGCCTGGCCGAGGATCACCCCGAGGTCGCGGCGGCCGGTGGTGCGGGCAAGGTCGGCGACGAGGAGGTGATCCTCCTCGGTCTCGGCCTGGTCGGCGATTTCGCGGTAGAAGCGCACTCCGGTCTGCCAGTCGGCCCCCCGGGCCACCTCGCGCACCGCCAGCGTCAGCGGCTTGGCATAGAACGCGGCGCGCGCCTGGGGCGAGGGCGTGCGGGTCGGCATGTTGTGGAAGTTCGGAATCTGGCGGCCCAGGCGCTCCGCGGCCAGCTGGCCGTAGAAATGGTCGGGATAGGCGGCGGCCAGTTCGAAATAGCGCTGCGCCTCGCCCTGGTTGCCGGCTTGGGTGGAAGCCCGGCCCGCCCAGTAGAAGCCCTTGGAGCGGGTCGGCGGGGTCTTCGCCGCGGCGCCGTAGCGATAGAACAGCGGCGCGGCGCGGGCCGCATCGCCGAGGTCCCACAGTGCCTTGGTCCCGCCGAGCCACATCAGCGAGGTATAGTCGTCGCGGATCATGAAGGAGAGCTTGGAGATGTCCTCGCCCGGGGCGAAGCCGTCGTCGATCGACGAGGCGATGCGGACCGCGGCGTCGGCGCCGGCCGACTTGGCGACCTCGAGCAGGGTCCTGGTCCACTTGCGCCGGTCGAGCGGGCGGCGGTCGAACTGCGGGCGGGTGGAAAGCAGGCTGACCGCAGCGTAGAGTTGTCCGGTGCGGCGCTGCTGCTGGACCTTGTTGTAGATGTAGCCCGCGTCGCGCACTGCATTGGCATCGACGATCACCCCCTGGGTCGAGGGATCGAGGCCCTGGGCCAGGGCGAGCCGCGCCATCAGCAGCGGGCGGGCGGCCTGCGAGGTGTAATTGATCGACCGTGCGGCCTGGGCCGCGGCTGTGTCCCACAGCAAGGCGTCGACGCGGGCGTCGTAGTCCTCGGTACGGAACTGGGAGCCATATTGGGCGAGGATCGCCGCTTCGGCGGCATCGGACATGACCCCGCCGCGCCAGGCATCGCGGGCCACGTCGCGGGCTTCCTTGCGCTGTAGGGCCGAGAGGGCGAGAGCATATTGCGCGCGGGCTGGGTTGCTGACCGGGGGGAAGCGGTCGAAATAGGCGGCCACGCGCGACGGCTCGGCGTAGGCGTTCTCCAGCGCCTTCTCGGCATTGACCCGCATCTTCGCCTCTTCGGGGAAGCCGGGATAGGTCAGCATGAAGCCCGAATAGTCCGAGAACGAGAAGTTCGCGCTCGCGTTGAGCTGCCGCCAGCGGTCGATCGCCTGGGCCATGCCGGTGGGCTGACCGGCGTTGACCGCGCGCGAGCGGTCCCATTCGGCGCCGTCCTGGCCCGGCACCGTTTGACAACGTGCGGGAACGGAGATCGAGGCCAGCATGACCAGGGCGGCGGAGGCAAGAAAGCGATGCATGCTGGACATTTTCGGAAAAGGCTCCTTATCAGGCGCTGAATGAAAACACCCCCGGGGCGCGGCTCGCGAATGGAGCCGGCCGGCCACTCATGGGGCAAAAGCAAGGGTAAAGTCCATGTTCTCCGGTTCGATTCCGGCTCTGGTCACTCCGTTTCGCGATGGGGCGTTGGACGAGGCGGCTTTCCGCAAGCTGGTCGACTGGCAGATCGAGAACGGCTCCTCGGCGCTCGTCCCCTGCGGCACGACGGGCGAGGCTTCGACGCTTTCCAATGCCGAGCATCACCGCGTGATCGAGCTCTGCGTCGAGCAGGCCGCGGGCCGGGTTCCGGTCATCGCCGGCTGCGGCAGCAACGACACGATGAACGCGCTGCTGCACATGAACTTCTCCAAGAAGTCCGGCGCCCAGGCCGCCCTGGTGGTGGCGCCCTATTACAACCGGCCGAGCCAGGAAGGGCTGCTCGCCCACTTCTCCTACCTCGCCGAGCATAACGACCTGCCGATCGTGCTCTACAACGTGCCCGGCCGCACGGTGACCGACCTCAAGCCCGAGACCATCTGCGAGCTCGTGCGCCGCTACCCGAAGAGCTTCGTCGGCCTGAAGGATGCCAGCGGCGACCTCAGCCGCGTCGCCGAGCACCGCATGGGGATCGAGGGCGACTTCTGCCAGATGTCGGGCGACGATGACACCGCCCTGCCGCACTTCGCCGCCGGCGGGGTGGGCTGCATCTCGGTGACCGCCAACGTCGCGCCGAAGCTCTGCGCCGAGTTCCAGGCGGCGCTTGCCGCGGGGGACATGGACCTGGCGCGCCGGCTCAACGACAAGCTCTATCCGCTGCACTACGCGATGTTCGAGGATGCCTCGCCGGGGCCTTGCAAGTATGCGCTGACCAAGGTGGTCGACTGGTTCGGCGAAGACCTGCGCCTGCCGCTCGTCAAGTGCAACGAGGCGGCCCGCAGGGCGGTCGACGCTGCGCTGGCGCACGCCGGGCTGAGCTGATTCGGCGCTTGCCGGACGGGCTGGCTCGTCCGACACTCTCCTGCGAATCATAAGATTAGGATGGAGAGCAGGATGTCCGGTGACTGGACCGACAAGGCAGAGCTGAGCCCGCGGGCGCAGAAGGCGGTCGCCTATGGCGACAAGCTGGCGGCGATCGCCAACGGGCAGACCGACGAGACCTGGGACGCCTTGCTGCCGATGATCGACGCGAACCGCTTCCGCCGCCGCGGGAACGAGCGCACCGAGATGGACTGGCCGACCTACCGCGCGATGCTCGAGCAGTGGCAGCAGGCCGACGGCAAGTACGAAAAGACGCTTCACCGCGCCAGCGAGGCCGGCAACGTCGTGTACCTCGACCTCGACGAGCGCTCTCACCTCAAGGCCGGCGGGGTCAGCGCGCTGCGCTCGATCTCGATCTACGAGTTCGACGATGCGGACCGAATCGTCGGCGTCGACGTCATCATGGGCTTCCACAACGCCGCGCCGATCGGCTGATCCTCACTGGGCGGGATTGTGCTTCGCGACGAAGCCGACCGCCGCCTCGAGCATCTGCTGGCGTGTCGCACTGCACGAGAGCCAGTGGTCTTCCTCGCGCAGGGTCACGAACTCGACCGGCTTGCCCGCGTTGCGCAGGGCGTCCCGCATCGCTGTGCTCTGCTTGTAGGCGACCACCGTATCGTCCTTGCCATGGATGAGCAGGATCGGGCCAACAGCGAACCGAGCGCGGCCTTGCGGTATGTCATCAGCTTCATCCCCCCGGAAAGCCTGGCAAAGTTACCGTGGGCTGCGGCCGTCAGCAAGCCTGTCCGGATTGCTGCCCCGGAATAGCTAGGGCGGGCCAGCCCGTCCCTGCTTCGGCGAGGCGGTCGGCATGGCCGATCCTGATGGCTTGCTGCTGCCTCCGCTGCACGGTGCCGGGTAACGGGAATCCCGGCGAAAATGATTGCCCGCCCGGCTTTCGCTTCACCACATTAGTCCCTACATGCCGGGAACGATGGCCCGCCCGACTCCCCCGAAATTCGAGAAGACCAAGGTCGTGGCCGAAAACCGCCGGGCGAAGTTCGACTATTATATCGACACCGTGTTCGAGGCCGGGATCATGCTGACCGGGACCGAGGTGAAGTCCTTGCGCTTCGGCGAGGGCTCGATCGCCGAGTCCTATGCCGAAGTGCGCAAGGGCGAGGCCTGGCTGGTCAATTCCAACGTCCCCGAGTTCAGCCACGGCAACCGCTACAATCACGAGCCCAAGCGCCCCCGCAAGCTGCTGCTGCACGAGCGCGAGATCGAGAAGCTGCACAGCGCGGTGGAACGCAAGGGCATGACCCTGGTGCCGCTGTCGATCTACTTCAACTCGCGCGGCCGGGCGAAGGTCGAGCTGGCGCTGGCCAAGGGCAAGAACGCTGCGGACAAGCGCGCGACGACCAAGGAACGCGACTGGAAGCGCGACCAGGCGCGGATCATGCGGGAACACAACTGACGCCATGAGCCTGTTTTCCCGCATTGCTGCTTGGGGCCATCGCAACATGCCCAAGCGCGAGGACATGGAGCACAACCGCTTCATCGGCCCGTTCGCCCGCCGGCACGAGCTGTGGCGCTTTACCCGCCGTTCGGTGCCGCGCGGGGTCGCGATCGGGCTGTTCGTGGGGATCTTCGCGTTGATCCCGGGAGTCCAGATCATCGGTTCGGCGCTGATGTGCGTGCCGTGCCGCGGCAACATCCCGCTGGCGGCGCTGATGACCTGCATCAGCATTCCGCCGACCACGCTGTTCGTCATCCTGCCGCTGGCGGTCTCGATCGGCAATCGCTTCGGCTTCCATGCCGATATCGACACGATCCGGGCATTGATGGCCCGCGGCGCTTCGCTCAACGACTGGTGGACCTGGATCTGGTCCGATACGGCGCCCTCGATCATCATCGGGCTGTTCATCCAGTCGGTCGTCGCGGCCGCGGTGGGCTATGTGGTCTCGGCGTTCTTCTGGCAGCGCTGGGTGATGCACAAGCGCAGGATCCGCCAGGCCGAAGCGCGATGACGAGGCGCCTGGCCGCCTGGCTCAAGGCGCGGGTGCCCGATCGCGACAGGCTGGCGCGCAGCCGCTTCCTGCGCCCGTTCGCGGGCAGCATCCTGCGCTCCGACCTGTGGCGCTTCACCCGGCGGTCGGTGCCGCGCGGGGTCGCGCTGGGGATTTTCGTCGGACTGCTGCTGCCCTTCGCCCATGCGGTGGTCGCGGCGCTCGCGGCGCCGTTCGTCGGTGCCAACGTCCCCGTGGCGATCGTCACTACTTTCGCGAACAACCCCATAACCTGGGTGATAATCTTTCCGACGGCCTACGAGATCGGGCGATTTTTGCTACACATCGATGCGATGACGGGATTCCAGCCGATCAGCGGAACGATGCAGACGACGCAGACCGATCACCTGTTGCAGCAAGTCACCGGGGCCGGCATCGACACCGCGCTCGGCCTCTTCGTGATGGCCTGTACCTTGTCGGCGCTCGGCTATGTCGTCTCGGGCATGGTCTGGCGTGCGCTCGTCGCCCGCAAGCGCCGCAGCCGGCTGGCGCAGGCGCGCGAAGGCGTGCCGCTGTGAGCGACGGGGCGAGCGCCGGGGAACGCCGGGCTACCGACTGGCTGTGGGTCGCGTTGGGCCTGGCTGCGAGCATCGCGCTGCTGTGGCTGGTGGTCGATCAGAAGCTGGTGGTAGCCGGCTTCGGCGGCGGCGTGCTGGCGCTGGGCGGACTGGCCTATGCGCTGTCCAAGCGCCAGCCGGCGGAAGCTCCCGCCGAACTCGCCCTGCCCGACTGGTCGGTGACCGTCGCGGCGATCGAGCAATCCGATCCGACTGCCGGGACCGCGATCGCGATCACCGATCGCGCCGGGCGGCTGGTCTGCGCCAATCGCCTGTTCGAGCAGTGGTTCGGCGCGGCCTTCGCGCCCCCGCGCCTGCCTGCCGACGAAGCCTCGCTCGAGCGTCTGGCCAAGGCCG
>JASGGH010000087.1:0-11610 GCA_047605105.1 Novosphingobium sp.
CGCTTGCGCGCGGCCGGCCTGCCGGTCACCGCCATCGCTTGCCATCCGGGCGTCTCGGCCAGCTTGGGCAGCAGCAGGCTCGTCAGGGCGAAGGCCGCGAGGTGATTGACCCCGAACTGCTGCTCGAAGCCCTGCGCGGTGCGGGTCAGCGGCGGCATCATCACCCCGGCATTGTTGAGCAGCACGTCGATCCGCGGCTCCCGTGCGGCGATTTCCGCCGCAGTGCGGACCGAGGCGAGGTCGGCCTGGTCGAGCGGGAGGAAGGCAAGATCGGCGCCCGGATAGTCCTGACTGATCCGGGCGATCGCCGCATCCGCCTTGCCCGCATCGCGGCAAGCCAGCAGCACGCGGGCGCCCTTGGCGGCGAGGACTTTCGCCGCCTCGAAGCCGATGCCGGTATTCGCGCCGGTGACGATGATCGTCTTGCCGGACTGATCGGGGACGTTCTCGGCGGTGAACCCGGTCATGGTTTATGGCTCCGTTGCGCGTGGGCTTCGACAAGCTCAGCCCGAGCGGATCTTGCTATAGCAGCTTGCACCACATCCGCTCATGCTGAGCTTGTCGCAGCACGCACGCAACACCCGCTCAGCCGAACATCTCCAACTGCGCGACCGGCGCGAAGCTGCGCCGATGCAGCGGCGTCGGCCCATGCATCCTGAGCGCGGCCAAGTGCTCGGGCGTGCCGTAGCCGGCATTGCGCTCCCACCCATAATGCGGATGGGCCAGCGCATAGTCGCGCATCAGGCGGTCCCGGTGCTCCTTGGCGATGATCGAGGCCGCCGAGATGCACGGCTCCAGCGCGTCCCCGCCGACGATGCCCCGCGCATTCCAGCGCCACTCGGGGCGGCGACCGTGGGGCGTGAGGTTGCCGTCGACCAGTACCTCGTGCGGGTCCTCGCCGAGTTGTTCGCAGAGCCCCTGCACCGCCAGGGTCATCGCCAGCATGGTCGCGCCGAAGATGTTGAGCCGGTCGATGTCGTCCACTTCGACCACGCCCACGGCCCAGCGGCAGCGGCGCTTGATCGCCGCTTCCAGTTCGGCGCGCCGCGCCGGGGTCAGCTTCTTGGAATCGTCGAGGCCCGCCGGGCGCGGCTTGCACAGCACCACCGCGGCGGCGACCACCGGCCCGGCGAGCGGGCCCCGCCCGGCTTCGTCGACTCCGACGATCGATCTGACACTTTTCAGGCTTCCGTGCATTCTGGACCCGATGCGAACCCGTCCCTACCTGCTTGCCCTATCGCCCCTGGCGGCCCTTGCCGCAAGCTGCTCCGCCGATGCCGCGGGGGAGAAAGCTACGAGTGGCGATTTCAAAGGTCACGGAGATCGCCCGGTTCGACGAGCCCTGGGCAAGATCGTCCGCCTGAACCTCGACGGCACGCCGGGCGATTGCTGAAGCTGAATAGCGCGCGATCTATCGACATCGCGCGCGCGCGGCCCTATCGGCGCGCGGAAATGGTCGCCGCTCCCGAACTGATCCCGCTCGACAATGTCGATCCCGCACTTGTCGAAGCGCTGCTCGACCGCGCCTTCGAGCCGGAGCGGCGCCAGCGCACCGCCTACAAGGTGCGCGAGGGCAGCGACTGGCTTCCCGGCCTGAGCTTCGCCGCGATCGAGAACGAGGCGCTGGTCGGCACGATCCAGTGCTGGCCGGTCGCACTGACCGATCCGGCTGGACGCCGCCACCCGATGATCATGGTCGGCCCCGTCGCGGTCCTGCCCGAGCACCAGGGCGCGGGCTACGGCAAGGCGCTGATGGTCGCCAGCCTCGCCGCACTGAGCCCCGAGGCACCGCTCCCTCAGGTGATGATCGGCGACCCCGAGTATTACGGCCGCTTCTGGGGCTTCACCAACGAGCATACCGGTGCCTGGAACCTGCCCGGTCCGTTCGAGCAACGCCGGCTGCTGGTGCGCTGCGACAATCCGGCGGTACTCCCGGCCGAGGGCATGCTGGGCCCGTGGAAGTAGCCCTGCGGACGGGCTGCGCGGCCTTGGCGGGGCTAGCCTGATCTGGCCCGATCTGGCATCGCCGTTTCGATGCCCTACGAACCGCCGCCTGACCTGGGAAATCTCTCGCTGACCGAGATCGCGGCGCTGGTCGAGCAGCGCAGGCTGCCGCCGGTCGATCAGTGGCATCCCGAACGCAGCGGCGACAGCGAGATGCGCATCGCCGCCGACGGACGCTGGTATCACCAGGGCGGCGAGATCACCCGCCCGGCGATGGTCCGCGCCTTCGCCTCGCTGCTGAGGCGCGACGACAGCGGACAGCACTGGCTGGTCACGCCGCAGGAAAAGCTGACGATCGCGGTCGACGACGCAGCCTTCGTCGCGGTGGACGTGAAGGCGCAGGGCGATGCCCTGGCCTTTCGCCTCAACACCGACGACCTGGTGATCGCCGGCCGCGAGCACCCGATTCGCGCGGCGGGCGATGCCGATACGCCTGGGCTGTACCTGGCCGTCCGGCACGGCACCGAAGCTCGGCTCAATCGCAGCACCTATCTGCAACTTGCTGAAATCGCCTTGCAAGGGGGTGCCATGTTCGTCTCCAGCCAAGGCATGACCTTCCCCCTGGTGCCGCAATGAGCACGCTGTTCGACCGCATCAGCCAACGCTTCCAGGCGGGCCACGACGGCGAGCCGCCGGAGCTGTTCGGCGACCAGCGGCTCGAAGGCGTGACCGATTTCCGCCCCGCGGCGGTCCTCGTCGCCACGACCGAGCGCGACAGCCCGGGGTTCATCCTGCTGCACCGTCCCTCGAACATGCGCGCCCACCCCGGCCAGATCGCCTTTCCCGGCGGCAAGATCGACCCCGGCGAGACCCCGGTCGAGGCCGCCCTGCGCGAGGCCTGGGAAGAACTCGGGATCCACGAGCGCGACGTGCGGATCATCGGTGCGACCGACGAGTACCGCACCCATTCGGGCTATGCGATCACCCCGGTCATGGCCGTGGTCCCACCCGACATCCAGATCGTGCCGAACCCCGCCGAGGTCGCGCAGTGGTTCGAGGCGCCGGCGAGCTTCGTCCTCAATCCCGCCAACCAGATCGCGCGGCAGATCGAATGGGAGGGCAGCCTGAGGACCTATTACGAGATCACCTGGCAGGAGCACCAGATCTGGGGCGTCACCGCCGCGCTGATCGTCAACCTCTCGCGGCGGCTGCGGATCCATGAGTGAGGCACAAGCCCTCCCTTCCCCCATCAAGGCGAGAGAGAGCGGCGCTGATGGCTGAACTGCCCGCCGCCCCCTGGA
Source organism: Novosphingobium sp. (assembly GCA_047605105.1). GTDB lineage: Bacteria > Pseudomonadota > Alphaproteobacteria > Sphingomonadales > Sphingomonadaceae > Novosphingobium. The sequence goes on from JASGGH010000087.1 coordinate 3,246, forward strand.
CCCGGCGCGAGGACCTGAAACGCCTGGTCGCCGTACTCGGTGCGGACCAGGCGCGCTATGTCGGCGGCGCGGTGCGCGACACCCTGCTGGGGATCGCGGTGAAGGACATCGACCTCGCCACCACGATCCCGCCGCGCAAGGTCATGCGCCTGCTGGAGAATGCCGGGATCAAGCCGATCCCGACCGGGATCGACCATGGCACCGTAACCGCGCTGCTCCCGGCAGGGCCGGTCGAGATCACCACGCTGCGTCATGACGTCAGCACCGACGGCCGCCGCGCCACCGTGACCTTCGCCGAGGACTGGCGCGAGGATGCCGCACGGCGGGACTTCACGATCAACGCGCTCTACGCCGATCCCGCGACCCTGGAGATTTCCGACTATTTCGGCGGGCTGGAAGACCTCGCCGCCCACCGCATCCGCTTCATCGGCGATGCCCGCCAGCGCATCCGCGAGGATCACCTGCGGATCCTGCGATACTTCCGGTTCCAGGCCAGGTTCGGCTCGCAACCTGCTGATCCTGAAGCCGAAGCAGCCGTCGCCGAGCTCGCCGCGACGCTCAAGGCCCTGTCGCGCGAGCGGATCGGGATGGAGACGATGAACCTTCTCGCCCTGCCCGATCCTTCGCCGACGGTGAGCCGCATGGCCGAGCTCGGCGTGCTGCCGGTGATCCTGCCCGAAGCCGATCCCCAGGCCCTCGCCGCGCTGGCCGCCGCGGAGCAGCGCCAGGGGATCGCCCCCGATCCCCTGCGCCGCCTCGCCGCCCTGCTCCCTGCCGATCCCACGCTCGCCGAACAGGTCGCCGCGCGCTTCCGCCTGTCGGGCGCGCAGAAGAAGCGGCTGGCAACGGCGGCGGGACGAGAGGGCCACCCCGGGGATGCCCGTGCCCTGGCTTATCGCCTCGGCCGCGACCAGACGCTCGATCGTCTGCTTCTCGCCGGGGCGGATACGTCCGCGCTCGACGGCTGGGACATCCCGACCTTCCCGCTCAAGGGCGGCGACATCGTTGCCCAGGGCGTGAAGGCCGGTCCGGCCGTGGCCAAGGCCCTGCGGCAGGTCGAAGATCGCTGGGTGGCGGAAGGCTTCCCGGACGCGCAGCGCGTCGCGGCGATCCTCGCCGAGGTCCTGCCCTAGAACTTGTTGTCGCGCGGGAAACCGTTCGGCGGCAGCCGCCCGGCCGCGCCCCGGGCGACCTTCCACAGCCGCATATCGCTCTCCGTGCGGGTGCGCCCCGTATCGCCGCCCATCTTCCAGCTCAGCCCGTCCTCGAGCTTCAGCGTGGTCGCATCGGCCAGGCCGCCGTCGCGGTAGCGCTGGAGGGTCACGCCCTGGCCCTTGGCGAGGACCGGCAGCTCCTCGAGGCTGAACAGCACCAGCTTGCGGTTGTCGCCGACCACCGCGACGTGATCGTGCTCGGGCGCGATCTCGCGGACCACGGCCAGCTTCACCCCGGGCTTGGTGCTCATCACCGCGCGCCCCTTGCGGGTCTCGGCGAGCAGCTCGCCCGATTCCGCCGCGAACCCCCGGCCGATATTCGAGGCCAGCAGCAATTGGGCGCCGGGCCGGTGCACGATCAGCGCGACGATCTGGGCCTCCGCATCGATGTCGAGCATGGTGCGCAGCGGCTCGCCGAAACCCCGCGCCGAGGGCAGCTTGTCGGCGCCGAGCGTATAGAACCGGCCGTTGTCGCAGGCGATCAGCAGCTTGTCGGTGGTCTGGGCGTGGAGCGCGAAGGCCGGGCCGTCGCCCTCCTTGAACTTGAACTCCTTGTCCAGGGCCTCGTGCCCGCTGGCGCCGCGGATCCAGCCGCGGGCCGAGAGGATCACCGTGACCGGGGCCTTCTCGATCATCGCGTCCATGTTGAACTCGCGCGTGGGCGCCGCCTCGGCAATCGTCGTGCGGCGCCGCCCGAGCTGCGTATCCTCGGCATAATCCTTGCGCAACGCATTGAGATCGCGCTTCAATCGGGTGCGCTGCCGCGCCGGGCTGTCGAGCAGCTTCTGCAGCTCCTCCTGCTCGGCGAGCAGCTCGGCGTGCTCCTTGCGGAGCTCCATTTCCTCAAGCTTGCGCAAAGACCGCAGCCGCATGTTGAGGATCGCCTCGGCCTGGCGATCGGTCAGCTCGAACTCGGCCATCATGACCTGCTTGGGCTCGTCCTCGGTGCGGATGATCTCGATGATCCGGTCGAGGTTGAGGAAGGCGATGATATAGCCTTCGAGCAGCTCGAGCCGGCTGGCGATCTTGTCGAGCCGGTGCTGGGTGCGGCGCAGGAGGATGTCGATCTGCGCGATCACCCACTCCTTGAGCAGGTCCTTGAGGCCGAGGACCCCCGGCGTGCGGTGCGCGTCGAGCACGTTGAGGTTGAGGCTGAAGCGGCCTTCGAGGTCGCTCAGCCGGTAGAGCGATTCCTTGAGCAGTTCGGGATCGACGTTGCGGCTCTTGGGGACGAAGACCAGGCGGATCGCCTCGTCGCTCTCGTCGCGGACGTCCTCGAGGATCGGCAGCTTCTTGTCGGCGATGAGCTGGGCGATCTGCTCGATCAGCTTGCCCTTGGGGAGCATGTAGGGAATCTCGCTGACAACGAGCTGCCATTGCCCGCCGCCGAGCTTCTCGATTCCCGTCGCTTCCCAGCTCCCGTCGGCTTCGCGCCCGGTCGAAAACCGCCCGCGCAGGCGGATCGCGCCCTTGCCGGTCTCGTAGGCGTGGGAGATCGCCGCGGGGCTGTCCACCACCACGCCGCCGGTGGCGAAATCGGGGCCGTGGAACACCTGCATCAGTTCGGCGTGCTCGACGTGGGGATTGTCGATCAGCAGCAGCGTCGCATCGATGACCTCGGCCACGTTGTGGCTGGGGATCGAGGTCGCCATGCCGACCGCGATACCGGTCGAGCCATTGGCCAGCAGGTTCGGGAAGATCCCCGGAAAGATCTCAGGTTCTTCTTCTTCCCCATTGTAAGTAGGGATGAAATTGACCGTGCCTTCATCCAAGCCGGCCATCAACTGGATCGCGGTCCGGGTCAGGCGGGCTTCGGTGTAGCGATAGGCGGCGGCATTGTCGCCGTCGATGTTCCCGAAGTTGCCCTGCCCCTCGACCAGCGGATAGCGCAGCGAGAAATCCTGGGCGAGGCGGACCATCGCATCGTAGACCGAGGCATCGCCGTGCGGGTGGTACTTGCCGATCACGTCGCCGACGACGCGGGCCGATTTCTTGAAGGCGTCGGTGGGGTTGAGCTTCAACTGCCGCATCGCCCAGAGCAGGCGGCGATGGACCGGCTTCAGCCCGTCGCGCAGGTCGGGCAGCGAGCGCGCGGTGATCGTCGAGAGCGCATAGACGAGGTAGCGCTCGCTCAGCGCGCTATCGAAGGGCGCATCGACGATCGCGTCGAAGGGATCGGGCCCAGTATCTTCGGGAGCTGCTGTATCGACCATGACTGCTCTGGGAAAACACCCGTTCGTGTCGAACGGAAACTGAATGATTTTCCCTAGATGGCGAGTGCCGTCCCGCCAAGCCTAGCCCAGTTGCATATCCCGGCTTTCCCCGGGAATTCGCACTTCGAGGCCGTCGAGGCCTTCGGTCAGCACGATCTGGCACGACAGCCGGCTGGTCCGCGCGACGCCCGCGGCGAGATCGAGCATGTCCTCCTCGTCGTCCGACGCCGGGGGCAGCAGGGCGAACCAGGCTTCCGCGACCAGGACATGGCAGGTCGAACAGGCCATCTGCCCTTCACAGGTGCCTTCGAGCGGCATTCCCGCGCCTTGCGCCACCTCGAGCAGGCGCTCGCCGGGGGCGGCTTCGGCCTGCACTTTCGCGCCGTCGGCGGTGACGAAATAGACCCTGACCAAATTCGAACTCCTGCCCTCAGATGGTTTGGGCCGCGGCCGCGGCGTCGATGCGAGCGCAGGCATCCTCCAGCTCTTTTTCGGTCGTATAGCGGCCAAATCCCAGTCGCACACTCGATTTCGCAGCCTTGTCGGCAAGCCCGATCGCGCGGAGCACGTGGCTGGGCCGCCCGGAGCCGCTGGCGCAGGCCGAGCCCGCGGAAAAAGCCAGATCGCGGCAATCGGACATCAGGCGGGCGACGTCGAGGCCTTCCCGGCGCAGGTTGAGGTTGCCAGGCCAACGGTTTTCCGTGCTGCCGTTGAGATCCCAGGCAGCCAGTATGCCGCGTGCGAGCCGCCAGAGGCGTACCACATGCCCGGCATCCGCCACCATCCGCCGACCAGCGAGCACCGCCGCCGCGCCGAAGCCGGCGATCAGCGCCGGGCTCAGCGTGCCGGAGCGAATGCCCTCCTGCCCGCCGCCGTGGATCAGCGGGGCGAGCTCGACCCCGTCGCGCACCCACAGCGCGCCGATGCCCTTGGGGCCGTAGAGCTTGTGCGCCGAGAGCGCGATCAGGTCGGCGCCCTCCGGAGGAGCGAGCTTGCCCGCGCCCTGGACCGCGTCGCAGAGGAACAGCGCGCCGGCGGCGTGGGCGGCCTCGGCCCAGGCGGCGACGGGCTGGATCGTGCCGATCTCGTTGTTGACCTGCATCACGGCGACGAGCTCGGTGCCGGGGGCGAGGCCCTGCGGGGCGATGATGCCCTCGCTGTCCGAAGCCAGCACCTGGACCCCGGCTCCGCTGGCCTGGGCGGTGTCGAGGACGGCGGCATGTTCGATAGCCGAAACAGCCATTTGGCCCGGCTTCCTGCCAAGGATAGCGAGATTGATCGCCTCGGTCGCGCTGCCGGTGAAGACCACCCTGCCCCCCGGCGGCAGCAGCGCGGCGACCTGCTCGCGCGCGACCTCGACCGCGGCGGCGGCGTCGCGGCCGGGGCGGTGCGGGCTGTGGGGGTTGGCGAAGCCCATGGCTTCCGGCCCCGCGAGCCACGGCAGCATCGCCTCCCGCGCTTCGGGGGCGAGCGGCGTGGTCGCCTGGTAATCGAGATAGATCATGCCTTCACCGCCTGGGCTGCCATCGACAGCCATACCTCGGCGAAGCGCTCGATCTCGGCAGTAGTAGTTGTCCAACCACTGCTCACGCGGATCGTCCGATCGGCAAGGTCCGGCTCGACGCCCATGGCTTCCAGCACGTGGCTGCGGCGCATCGAGCCCGAGGAGCAGGCGCTGCCTTGGCTGACCGCAATCCCGGCCATGTCGAAGCGCATCAATTGCGCGGCGCCCGAGAGCCCGGGCATGGCGATGGCGTCGATATAGCCGGATTTGCCCTCGGCCCTGTCGCCGATCAAGATTCCTCCAGCGCGGCGAGCCTCGTCGAAGAAGCGCTGCTTGGCGTCCCAGACGCCGTCATCGGCCATATAGTGGGGATAAGCCCCGACCTCCAGCGCCACCGCCATGCCGAGCACGCCGGGAAGGTTCTCCGTCCCCCGCCGATAGCCCCGTTCCTGCCCCCCGCGAGGCGCGAGCATCTCGTATTCGCGCACCAGCAGCGCGCCGACGCCGATCGGGCCGCCGAACTTGTGCGCCGCGACGATCGCCATGTCGACTTCATGCGGCAGCGGATACTTGCCGGCGCTTTGCGCGCAGTCGGCGACGATCAGGCCGCCGGCATCGTGGACGATGTCGACGATGTTGCCGAGGTCCTGCTGGATGCCGGTCTCCGAATTGAGCCACTGGATCGCGACCAGCGGGTCGGTCGCCTTGGCCAGCACCGCGGCGAGCGCATCCTGATCGACTTCCCCATCGGCCAGCACGGCCAGGCGCGGCGCGCCGGAGGCAGCGGCGAGGACCACATCGTGCTCGACCGCCGAGACAAAGCGCTCGCGGGCATTGGCGCTGCCGAGCGCCAGCGCGGCGGCCTCGCTCGCGCCCGATGTGAAGATCACCTCGCCCTGCCAGCCCAACGCCGCCTTCACCCGCTCCCGCGCCTCCTCCAGCGCCGCCCGCGCCGCGCGCCCCGCGGCATGCGGACTGCTGGGATTGGCCCAGATGTCGAACCCGCGCGCCATCGCCTCGCGTGCTTCGGGGCGGAGCGGCGTGGTCGCGGCATGATCGAGATAGATCACTGAAATGGCCTCAATATTCCCGGCACTGTTCGCTATTGTGAAAAAGTTGCTTTTAGATCTTGGACTTCTATATAGCCCCTCACTTCCTATCACAGTCCTTTGCCGGAACGGTCGCGGATTACCAGCACCGCCGGGCACAGCGACTTCCGACCTGAAAGCGCAGACCCATGCCCGCAGTCATCTTCCCCGGCCCCGAAGGCCGCCTCGAAGGCCGTTTCCAGCCGGGCCCGCGCCCGCGCGCGCCGGTGGCGATGATCCTGCACCCGCACCCCCAGGCCGGCGGCACGATGAACGACCGGATCACCCAGGCGATGTACAAGACCTTCGTCGCCCGCGGCTTCGCGACCCTGCGCTTCAACTTCCGCGGGGTCGGCCGCAGCCAGGGCTCGTTCGACAACGGCATCGGCGAGCTCAGCGACGCCGCCGCGGCGCTCGACTGGGTCCAGTCGATCCATGCCGAAGCCTCGACCACCTGGATCGCCGGCTACTCGTTCGGCGCGCTGATCGGCATGCAGCTCCTGATGCGCCGCCCCGAGGTGCGCGGGTTCATCTCGGTCTCGCCGCCCGCCAACATGTACGACTTCTCGTTCCTGGCGCCCTGCCCCTCGTCGGGCATCATCGTCCAGGGCGTGAACGATACCGTCGTGACTCCGAACGCGGTGCAGAAGCTGGTCGACAAGCTGCGGACCCAGAAGCACATCACCATCCACCACGAGGAAATCCCGCGGGCCAACCATTTCTACGAGCACGAGCTCGACGATCTGATGCGCTCGGTGGACAATTACCTCGACATGCGCCTGTCGCCGGATTGCCCGATCAAATAGCGGCTAGACGCCGCTTATGAGGACATCGAGCGCCTTGCCGATGGTGAGGTCATCGTCCGCCAGCGAAGCAATGGCTCGATCCAGCGCGGCGGTCGGGATCGACCCTGCGAGTTGGGGAAAGAAGACATAGCGTTCGCCTTCCACCTCACATATCGGATTTAACCGGGCCATGACGGCAGGCGCCTGATCTGCAGGCATCAAAGGAACAACGAAGCGCGTCGCGATCCGATCGAGCAGATCGGATTGGCAATCGACGACAAGGCCCCGGCCATTCCGCAAGGGATGAACGTCAAACTTCGCCATCAGAATTGGCGATAGTGGGCCAAGGGCAATTCGTTGCGCTCGACCCATTTGTTGTACGAATCGATCGCATCGGCATTTTCAGCCAACCAACGCTCGCTACGCGCCTTGGAAATCTGTTCGACAAGGCCGCTCTCGCAAGCCCGCGAGATGTTGATGTCGAGTTCCCGCGCCTGCTCGAGCAAATCGGCGTCAAGCGAAACGTTCGTTGCCTTGCGGGTTGCGGATGCAGATGACTTGACCATGGCGCCTCACTTTCATGCGCAATATATATGCGCATGACATGGCGGGCAACCTACTTCGCCGCCTCACCCGCCAGCGAAGCCCCCTGCTGGTTAGGCACCGACCAGATCGCCACGTTGACCGCGAAGACCACGGCCAGCACCAGCATCAGCCCCGCCTGCCTGCGGTTGCCGCGCCGCCATTGGAGATAGGCGCCGCCGAGCAGGGCGGCGGCGCCGATGACCAGAAGGGACAGCGCGGTATCGAGCATGCGGCCGCGTTAGTCTTTCAGCTCTTGCCGAACAGCCCCTTGGCCATGCCGAGGATGTCGTTCAGCGGGTTGCCGTCGCCGTCCTTGTCGAAGCTGCCGAAGATCGAGGCGGCCTGCGGATGGTCCTGCAGCAACTGGTTGAACCGCTCGAGCGAGCCCTCGCCGCCGATGTGGCCGACGATCTGATCGAGGGTGCCCGAATCGAGCCCGGTCTTTTCCGCCGCCGAAGCGATCGTATCGCCCGGTTCCTGGTGCGCGACGCCCAGCGCGGCGATCGCCTTTTCGGCCATCGCGGGATCGATGCCCACCTTGGCGGCGAGGTTGGCGACATCCACATCCGGGCCAAGCTGGCCCAGCAATCCGTCCAAAAGGCTCATCACATCGACTCCAGAAGAAAACAGCCCGGGGCGCAGGATGCGCTCCGGGCCGCTTTTGGCCAAGTGGTTTTACGCGCGCCCCTCCCTGGAGGGGCGCGACGACAGGATCAGGCCGCGACGAGCGGGGCGGCCTGGCGCACGCCTTCATCGACGTGCTCGGCGAACTCGGCGAAGTTGTCCACGAAGGCCCGGACCAGCTTCTGCGCGGTCTCGTCGTAGAGGCCGGCATCGGCCCAGGCGCCGCGCGGGTCGAGCAGCTTGGGATCGACGCCCGCGACCTCGACCGGGACCTCGAAGCCGAAGTTCGGGTCCTTGCGGAACTCGGCGCTGTTCAGGCTGCCGTCGAGCGCCGCATTGAGCAGCGCGCGGG
>JASGGH010000088.1:0-11465 GCA_047605105.1 Novosphingobium sp.
GCTCCCCCGCCCGGCCACCCATAGAATATAGAATACTGCCGTCGGGTGGCCGGGCGGGGGAGCGGGCCGGGGCCGCCGCGAAAATCGCTCTTTCGCGATTTTCCAAACGGTCTCCGAGGCTTCCATCGCCTCAGCCGGCATGGCAGGGGGCGGCAGCGCAGCAGCATGCGGCGCAACCAATTGTCGCGCGCCGCCGCCGGGCCTACGAAGGAAGCGGACCATGCGGACACGGCTCAGCATCTGCGCGCGCAAGGTGCGCTACGCTTCCCGGGAAGAGGCCCGCACCGCCGGAGCGGCGGCGGGACTGGTGCTGCGGCCCTATCGCTGCGACCGCTGCGGGAAATTCCATCTCACCAGCCGGACCAAGGGCAAGCGGATCGCGCGCCCGCAATAGCAGTCCGCCAAGCAAAGAGCGCCGGGCTCTCACCCGGCGCTCTCCATCTGCGATCCGAAAGATCGCGAATTCGGTCAGGACTTGGCGCGGTTCACCGCAGCCTCGAACTCGGCCTTGGTGATGCCGATCACCAGGCCCTTGTCGTTCTTGGCGAAGGACGCCGTAGGGACTTCCGCGCGCAGCTTGCCGGCGGCGACCACGGCGCCGGTCGCGGTGACCGACTGGATCGTGCCGACCGCGACACCCGCCGCATCGAAGACCGTGGCGCCGGCCTTGAGATCGGCCTGGGTCGCTGCCACGGTCGGCGCGCTGGCCGCAGGAGCGGCGGTTTCCGCTGGAGCCGTGGCCTCGGCCGGAGCCGCCGGACTTGCGTTCGGAGCCGGCTGTTCTGCCGCGGAGGCCGGGGTCGCCGCTTCCTGGGCCAGGACCGTCCCGGCAGGAAGGATTGCCAGGGCGGTAGCGAGGAACAGGGTCTTGGAATTCATGGGTGCTCTCCTTGATGTGAGGGCAAGGTGGCGATCCCGGCGATGATTTGAACCTGATAAAAGACGGGCTGTGGGATTCCCGAGACAGGCGGAATGGCGGATTTCCGCCATTTCAACCCATCCCGTTCAGGGCTCCGACCACCGAAAAGGGCTGCAACCTTTTCCGCCACGAAGGGTCGGTATTCCCCTTCTTCGACGGTGTTGAACTGGGGGTGCGCCGCCTTCCACCGGTACATCCAGTCCACCCCCTCCTTGGCCCGAATCAGGTCGTCCTCGCTCGGCCTCAGCGCTTCGGCCGCGGCCTGGGCCACGGCGCCGAGCACCGACTTGTCCCATCCCGATTCCTCGCACTCCCGCGCCAGGGCGTCCGCGCGGGCACGGCGCAGGAGGCTCGGCAAGCGGTCGCGGATCCCGGCGACGGCCCAGTCGATCATCGGGCCGTTCATGTCGGGATCGTAGCCCCACAGGATGTTGTCGTGGGTATCGTTGAGGATGAAGTGATAGTGCAGCACCTTGCCGAACACGTCGAAGCGCAGGTATTCCTCGCTGCGATCGGCACTGCAGACGTGGATCGAGGGCCCGCACACCATGTTGTCCGCGCTGGTGCCGAGCGCCCGCGCCTCGACCCCGATCGAGATCGGCCCGGCATCGAACCAGCGGGTGTGATGCTCGATCAGGGGGATCGGCATGAAGCGGTGTACTGTCCCCGGATCGTATCGACCTGGCGGTTGCTGAGCGGCTCGCGCGGCTCCGGGATGGACTTGAACTCGCTCACCGCAACTCTCCCTTGTTCTCAGCCCCATTGCATTGCCCGGCGACGGCCCTGTCAATTCCGGATTGTTGATCGCGCGTCCAAACGGCGCGCCCTCGCGCGCTGTCATATCAGTGACTCCAAAGAGTCACGAGAATCGCATTCGGGCGTAACAATCGCCCCCTAGCGCGGCCCCCGACAACCATGGGGGTTCAACCAATGATTCGAATGATTGCCGGCGCCAGCCTGCTCACTATCGCCGTCGCCACGCCCGCCTTCGCCGCGGAGGCCGATGTGGCCGCCGAGGCCGTGAGCGACGCCACCGGCCCCGATTTCGGCGAGCCGCAGTCCAGCAGCGACATCGTCGTCATGGCCGAGATCGGCTATCGCAACCGCTCGGAAGAGGTGCTGCCGACGCTGGTCTATGACGAGGAATACTTCCAGCGCTTCGAGCCCCTGACCGCCGGCGACGCCCTGAAGCGCGTGCCCTCCGTCACCTTCCTGTCGGACGTGATCGAAAGCGACGGCGCCCGCCTGCGCGGCCTCGATCCCGGCTACACGCAAATCCTCATCAACGGCGAGAAGGTGCCCGGCACCCAGGCCGACCGCTCCTTCTTCCTCGACCGCATCCCGGCCGAGCTAGTGAAGCAGGTCGAGATCGTCCGTTCCTCCTCCGCCCGCCGCACGGGCGACGCGGTGGCCGGCACGCTCAACATCGTCCTGCGCGACGCCTATACCCTCGACGGCGGCTATTTCCGCGCGGGCGGCCTGCGCTTCGACGACGGGAACCTGGTGCCCAGCGCCGGCCTCTACTACGGCGGCGCGCTGGCCGGCGGGCGCTTCCTGCTCGGCGCCAATATCCAGGGCCGCTACAACCCGAAGAAGAAGCTCAGCCTGCGCTATTTCGACGCGCCCGAGAACGGCGCCGACCTGAACGACATCGCCAACTTCCAGAACCGCGAGGACCAGACCGACACCCGCAACGGCATGGACTATGCGGTGAACGCAAGCTGGGGCATCAAAAACGACACCACCGAGTTCGAGCTGTCCGGCAACTACGTCCGCACCGAACGGACCGAGGACGAGCGTAGCTTCGAATACAACAAGCCGACCGGCATCGCCGGCCCCGTCGCCGGCGCGACCAACTCGCTCGGCGCGCTCGGCCTTCTGTCCGACAACGCCAACGTCAACCGGATCACGCAGGAAAGCTACAGCCTGTCGGCCAAGCTCAGCCACGAGTGGTCGCTCGGCAAGACCAAGCTGCGCGGCACCTATGCGCGCTTCACGGACGACCAGTACGAGACCGAGTACGAGATCGACTTCAACCGCAACACGCCGCGCTTCACGCCCGACCTCACCACCCGGCAGGTGGTCGACCGCGAATGGTCGGTGAACCTGGAGCACGCCTTCGACCTCAGCGACGACATCAAGTTCGCGGTCGGCGGCTTCATCCAGAACAAGGACCGCGATACCGACATCCTGACGGTCCGCAACCGCCGCAACCTGACCAATGCCGTGCGCACCTGGGATCCGCTCACCCGCAACCCCACCGAATTCGTGGTCCTGCCCTGGCCCGCGCTGACGCCCGAGCCCGGTAGCCGCAACGCGATCCAGGAAAAGCGCCGCGACGCCTATGCTCTGATCGAGGGCAAGAGCGGCGGCGTGAGCTTCGAGGCCGGCCTGCGCTGGGAAAACACCAGCGTGCGGATTGATGACCTGACGGTCGCCGCCCCGCTGGCCCGGACCGATCTCGACTACAACGTCCTGCTGCCCTCGGCCTCGCTCAAGGTCGATGTCGGCAACGGCCGGCTTACCGCCTCGGTCGCGCGCACGGTCAAGCGCCCGCGCTTCGACTATATCTCACCGGCCACGCTCCTGGCCGAGCTTGGCGACAACGACCTGCGCGGCAATCCGCTGCTCAAGCCTGAAACGGCCTGGGGCGGCGACCTCGGCTATGAGCACCGCATCGGCCGCACCGGCGTGGTCGGCGTCAACTTCTTCTATCGCAAGGTCAGCAACCTGGTGGAGATCGCCAACACCGGCCTGCCCGGCTCCGAGGACGATCCGACCGGCGACCGCGCCTGGATCCTCCAGCCGCGCAACGCCGGCTCTGGCGAGGTCTACGGCGTCGAGTTCGACCTTTCGACCAGCCTGGGCTTCCTGGGCCTGCCCGACACCGGCGTCTTCGGCAATCTCTCGCTGATCGACAGCAAGATCACCGACGAGTTCGGCGAGCGGCGGTTCAACGGCCAGTCCAAGTACGTCTACAACTTCGGCTTCATCCAGAACCTGCGCAAGCTCGACGCCGCGTTCGGCCTGACCTACCGCAAGCAGGGCCCGGCCTTCGACCGCATCGTCGGAGAGGAAGTGACGACCCGCTATGGCGCCGATCTCGAATTCTTCGTCGAAAAGCGGATCGGCAGCCGCGTGACCATCCGCCTCGTCGGCTCCAACCTGCTCAACGGCGCGAAGGAAGAGGACTTCAACAAGTTCACGACCATCGCCGACCAGCAGAATCGCGTTTTCGACGAGTACGAGCTTGAGAGCGAGACCGCCGGCCCCGTGTTCCAGCTTATCGGAAGGTTCGCGTTCTGATGCGCCGCGCTCTTACACTCCTCCTCGCCGCCGGTTCCCTCGCCGGCTGCGCCACGGTCCCGCCACCCGACTCGCTGCCCGCGGTCGGCGTGGCGGCCAAGGGCGAGACCCAGCCGGTCGGCACCAACAACGCCGACGCCGCCGACGATCCGGCGATCTGGCGCAACCCGGCGGACCCCGCCGCGAGCCTGATCGTCGCGACCGACAAGAAGGCCGGGCTCTACGTCTATGGCCTCGACGGCCAGGTGCGCGGCTTCGATCCGGCCGGGCGGCTCAACAATGTCGATCTGATCGCCGCACCCGACGGCTCGGTGCTGGTCGTCGCCAGCGACCGCAACGATCCGGTCGATGCCAGGCTGCGGCTCTACCGGCTCGACACCGCGGCGGCGAAGCTGGTGCCGCTGGGCACGGTCGGTGCGGGTACGGGCGAGGCCTACGGCGTCTGCCTGTGGCGCGCGGGCCCCGACAACGCGGAGGGGCCGATCGAGGCGTTTTCCGTGCTCAAGGACGGCTCGGTCCACCAGGTCAGGCTCGACCTGTCGGGCAGCGTGCCGTCCGGCGCCATCATCCGCTCGCTCAAGCTCGCCACCCAGACCGAGGGCTGTGTGGTCGATCCGCGCAGCGCGTCGCTCTACGTCGGCGAGGAGGATGTCGGCATCTGGCGCTTCTCGGCCCGCGCCGACGGGGCGACGACAGGCGAACTGGTCGCCCAGGCGGACGGCCGGCAACTCGTCATGGATACCGAAGGCCTGGCCATCGCCCCGGAAGGAGCGGACGGCGGCTGGCTGGTCGCCTCGAGCCAGGGCGACAACGCCTATGCGGTCTACCGCCTGCCCGACCTGGCGCCGGTAGGCCGCTTCCGGATAGCCGCCGGCAAGTTCGGCGCGACCGAGGAGACCGACGGCATCGACCTGGCGCTGGGCGATTTCGGGCCGGACTATCCGGGCGGGCTGTTCGTCGCCCAGGACGGCAACAACGGCGCGGCTGCGCAGAACTTCAAACTGGTGTCGTGGCAGGACGTTCTCGCCGCGCTCGCCAAACGCTAGGAGACGCTCATGATGCTCGACCGCCGCACCTTCATTGCCGGAACCACCGCTCTCGCCGGAGCCGCCTTGGTCCCGGCCAGCGCCAAGCCGGCATCGGCCAGCTTCCTGGTGGTCGGAGACTGGGGCCGCGAGGGCGGCTTCAACCAGCGCGAAGTCGGGACCGCGATGGGCCGGCGCGCTGCCGAGACCGGCGCGCGCTTCGTCGTCACCACGGGCGACAACTTCTACGAGGACGGGGTCCAGTCGGTCACCGATCCGCTGTGGAAGGCCTCGTTCGAGGACGTCTATACCGCGCCCTCGCTGCAACGCCCGTGGTACGGCGTGCTCGGCAACCACGACTACCGCGGCAGCCCGCAGGCGCAGCTCGACTATGCGAAGCAGAGCACACGCTGGCGCATGCCGAGCCGCTACTACAAGATCGCCGGGGCCGAGCACGGCCTGCCCACGGTCGACCTATTCATGATCGATTCCAGTCCGCTGGTAGTGAAGTACCGCACCGACGAGAAGCAGGCGCTGCGCGACAACGTGCTGGCCCAGGACACCGCGGCCCAGCTCAAGTGGCTGGACGACGAGCTCGGCAGGTCGCGCGCCGCCTGGAAACTCGTCTTCACCCATCACCCGAGCTATTCGGGCGGTTCCTCGCACGGCAATACAGCCGAGATGATCGGCCAGGTCGATCCGATCCTGGCCCGCCACGGCGTCCAGGCGCTGGTGTTCGGGCACGATCACGACATGCAGCACATCGTCCGCGACGGCCTGCACCACATCGGCACCGGCTGCGGCTCGCAGATCCGCCCGGTGAGCGCGATCGAGGGCACCCAGTGGTGCCTCTCGAGCTCGGGCTTCGCGCGGCTGCAGGTGGAGCACGAGATGCTCGGCCTGGAATTCCGCGACCAGTCCGGGCGGCAGGTCTACCGGGCCCGGATCGGACGGGTGGCCGCAGGAGCCAAGGCGGCCTAGGGTCGGCCCGCTCACCGGGATGCGGCGCCTGTTCCAGGGCCATTGAAACGGCTGCCGCGGCCGGCAGGCATGCCGCCACATCGGCGCGATTGCCATGGCTCGCTTCAGGCGGCACGGCCGTCCAGCGGGAACGGTTCGGCTCGCCCGGCGAACCGGCCAAGACGATCGCGGTCTTGCGAACGGCGGACGACGATCACACATCGCCCGCACCAAGCGAAGGGACACATCGATGAGCGAAGACTACACGCCGCCCAAGGTCTGGACCTGGGACAAGCCCAACGGCGGCCGGTTCGCCAGCACCAACCGCCCCATCGCCGGTCCGACGCACGACCGCGCCTTGCCGGTGGGCAAGCATCCGTTCCAGCTCCATTCCATGGGCACGCCCAACGGCCGGAAGGCCACGATCATGTTCGAGGAACTGCTCGAAGCCGGCTATCCGGCCGAGTACGACGCCTGGCTGATCAAGATCGGCGACGGCGATCAGTTCTCGTCGGGCTTCGTCGAGATCAACCCCAATTCCAAGATCCCCGCCCTGCTCGACCTGAGCGGCGACGAGCCCATCCGGGTCTTCGAAAGCGGCGCGATCCTGCTCCACCTCGCCGAGAAGTTCGGCGCCTTCCTGCCCGCCGCCCCCAAGGCGCGGGCCGAGTGCCTCTCATGGCTGATGTGGCAGATGGGCAGCGCCCCGTTCATCGGCGGCGGCTTCGGCCACTTCTATGCCTATGCGCCGATCAAGATCGAATATGCGATCGACCGCTATGCGATGGAGACCAAGCGCCTATGGGACGTCGCCGACCGGCGCCTGGCGGAAAGCCGCTTCCTCGCCGGCGAGGACTATACGATCGCCGACATCGCGGTCTACGCCTGGTTCGACGCCCTCGCCAGGGAAGCCTACGGCAATGCCGCCGAGTTCCTGGCCCTGCACGAATATGCGCACGTCCAGCGCTGGCTCGCGGAAATCGACCGGCGCCCCGGCGCCCGCCGCGGCCGCCTCGTCAACCGCCCCGGCCAGGGCATCGACGAACGCCATTCCGCCGCCGACTTCGCCCATGTCCTCACCGGGCCGGAAAAGACCGACTAACCCTTCCCTTGCAAACAATCTCCCGCTAAGCGGCGCCCCGGACGCACACCTGCTGGGGCGTCGCCAAGTGGTAAGGCACCGGTTTTTGGTACCGGCATTCGCAGGTTCGAATCCTGCCGCCCCAGCCAACCAAGACCTCCAGTTTCGGCCTTGGTACAGCGAGTTATCGCGGATATCTTGGAATTCACAGTTAGACGGCTGGACCGGGTTTGACGGCTATTCCGCTTGGGCCGCCAATCCTGGCGATTGCCGCAGTGATCGCATCGGCGGCACTGATGGTATCGAGGACCGCCGGGCCGGCCACCGGAAGCCGGTTCTTCATCGAACTGCGCGCGACGGCGGCCTCGATCGCGCCGATCCGCTCGGCGATCCGGCGCGAGGTCAGCTCGGCATGGCCCTCCTTGCGCAGAATGGTAAAGCACAGGACAGGCCGGAGACGCCGGCCGCCGCTGGACGCTCAACCTCGCTCGGCGTCGACGATCGCCAGCAGGTCGCGGGCCTTGGCGACGCAGTCGGCGAGCGCCTCCCCGATGGCGACCCCGGCCTCGGCACGCGAGCGCTGGGGAATTTCCAGGCTGACGATCCGGTCCTGGGGCAGCGCGGCGAGATAGGCGGCGAGCGGCGCCTCGCCGTCGCCGGGCGCCATCCGCTCGTGCATCGCCTCGTCCATGTAGGCGAGCGAGGATTCCAGCGGCACGTCGCAGAGCTGGATGTAGCCGATGCTGTCCGGGGGTATCTCCCGCAGCGCCTCGGGCGCGACGCCGGTGCGGGCGAGGTGCATGGTATCGGCGATCCAGCCGAGCTCGGGCCGGCCGACCCGGCGGATGATCTCCAGCGCGGTCGGCAGGTCGGCGAGCGGGAAGATCGGCACGAATTCGATCAACACGCGCACGCCATAGGAGGCGGCGAGTTCGGTCAGCATGCCGTAGCGATCGACGTTGCGCGCCAGGTCGCTTTCGAAGCTCACCGAGTTGAACCGCGTCACCCCGAATTCGCTCATCAGGTCGAGGCTGGCCTGCCAGGCGTCGGTGCCCTCGTCCCCCGCCATGACCGCGAGGTTTTCGCCGAGCGATACCGCGACGCCGTTGGCCGCCAGCGCCGCCTTGATCTCGCGGCGCAGGGCGGCGTCCTCGAACAGCGAATAGCGCGGATAGCCGTGGGGATTGTAGTCCATCGGCTTGGGGCCGAGGCTGATGTTGGGCGCGCCCAGTTGCGCGGCCAGCTCGATGAACCTGACCGGCGGCAGGCCGAGCACGCTGACGCCTTCGATGCCGAGCCGGCTCATCGCGCCCTCCTTCGGTCCGGCCCTCCTCAGTCCGGAATGCCGCCGAGCACGATTGCACCCTTTTTCCGGCTGGGCAAACCTGTAATCGCTTGCGCCAGCCGAGCGGGGCCAATAGTCGCGCTGTGATGGCGGAAGTTCCGATCACGAGCTCCAGAAAACGCGGTACGCGCCGCGCGCAGGGTGCGCCGACCGTCGCCGATGTCGCCAGCCTGGCAGGCGTCTCCCCCATGACGGTCTCGCGGGTCGTCAACCGCGACCGGGCGGTCCTGCCGGCAACGCGCGAGCGGGTGGAGCAGGCCATCGCCAGCCTGGGCTACGTGCCCAATCGCGCCGCACGCAGCCTGGCCGGCGGGCGGCAGTGCCGAATCGCCCTGGTCTACAGCAATCCCAGCGCCTCCTATCTGAGCGAGCTGCTGGTCGGCGCCTTGGCCCAGGCCAATGCCGAAGACGCGCAGCTTCTCGTCGAGCTGTGGGAGGAAGGCGGCACGGTCGCCGGGCTGGTCGCGAAGCTCAAGGCGCACCATGTCGACGGGGTCCTCCTGCCCTCGCCCTTGTGCGAGGACCCTGCGCTGCTCCAGGCCCTGCATGCCCGGCACATCCGCATCGTCCAGATCTCGCCGGGCGCCCTTTCGTCCTTTGCCGATGCGGTCACGATCGACGATTTCGAAGCCGCGCGAACGATCACGGCCCATTTGCTGGCCCTTGGCCATAGCCGGATCGGCTTCATCGCGGGCAATCCCGCCCATTCGCAGAGCATTCTGCGCCGCGGTGGATACGAGCGGGCCTTGCGCGACGCCGGCCAGGAGCCGGCGCCGGACCTGATGGCCGAGGCCGACTTTTCCTATCGTTCGGGATTCACGGCGGCCGAGCGCCTGCTGACGCTGGCCCCGCGGCCCACCGCGATCTTCGCCAGCAACGACGACATGGCCGCAGCAGCCGTGGCGGCAGCGCACCGCCGGGGGCTGGACGTGCCCGCGGACCTCTCGATCTGCGGGTTCGACGACACGGCGATAGCATCCAGCACCTGGCCGGAACTGACGACGATCCGGCAGCCCATTGCCGACATGGCCCGCAAGGCGGTGCAGATGCTCGCCGCAGCCATCCAGGGAGATGAAGAGTCGCCGTCGGGACAGCTTGCACGCCTGCCTTTCACGCTCGTTCGCCGGGCTTCGGACGGTCCTCCGCCCCCTGCCTGACCGGCGTGGTCAGGGAGCCGGTTTCGCGGCGCCGAGCCGAAGGGCCAGAAGCGATTTCAGGCGATCGCCGGGCGCGGGCCCGCCGCGGCCCATTGCCCGATCACCGGCGTCCCTGCGATCGAGGAAAGTTCGACCATCTTGGTAACGCTACCTTGCACTGGCCGGCAGGGCGTGGTTGAACAGGGCGGCGGCCGCGAGCGCCGCGAGGGAATCGAGGAGCCGGATGAGCGAGCCAATCACTGCCGGGCACGGCGACAAATCCGGACTGGGCGCGGCTCTGGTCTGCATCACCACGCTGTTCTTCATCTGGGCCTTCGTGACCAACCTGATCGACCCGCTCGTGAAGAGCATGAAGGTGATCTACACGCTGAGCGATTTCGAGACCCAGCTCAACCAGTTCGCCTTCTTCATCGGCTACGGCGTGATGTCGATCCCGGCGGCCTGGTTCCTCGCCCGGAAGGGTTACGTGAACTCGATCCTGCTGGGCCTCGTCGGGGTCGTCGCGGGCTGCCTGATCGCCTGGGCGACCACCTTTTCTCACAGCTTCGTCACGGTGCTGATCGGGCTGTTCGTCGCCGCTTCGGGGATCGCCCTGCTGCAGGTCGCGGCCAATCCGCTGATCGCCTCGATGGGCGCGCCCAAGGGCGCGCACTTCCGCCTCAACCTCAGCCAGGCGTTCAATTCGATGGGGGCCTATCTGGGCGGCCTGTTCGGCGCCGCCTACCTCCTCAAGGGCGAGCTCTTCGCGAAGGACGTGGTCCTGACCGAGGCGATGAGGACCGAGGGCCTGTCCTTCGTCACCCACGCCTACCTGCTGATCGCCGCCGCGGTCGCCCTGTTCATCATCGGCGTGATCCTGGTCCGCCGCAGCATCGCCCGGCACGCCCCGGCCATGGCCGAGCGGCAAGCCTCGCCCTTCGCCGCGCTCGGCTCGAAATGGGCCCGGCTCGGCACGCTCGGGATCTTCGTCTACGTCGGCGCCGAGGTCTGCGTGATCTCGGGCATGATCTTCTTCCTCGAGCAGAAGCAGATCCTCGACGTGCCCGCGCAGGTCGCCGGCTTCATCGCCCCGCTGTTCATGCTGCTGGCGATGTTCGGGCGCTTTGCGGGCAGCGTGGTGCTCCGCTACGTCAAGGCGACGACCATGCTGGCGCTGGTCGCGGCCGGGGCGGCGCTGCTCTGCGCCACGGTGATCGCCACCTTCGAGATGCCCCCCACCCCGCTCGGCGGCACGGTGACCCTGCCGGGCGGCCATGTCGCGCCGCTGACCCTGGGCTTCGTCCCCGCCGCGGCGACGATCCTGATCGGCCTGTTCAACTCGATCATGTTCCCGACGATCTTCACGGTGACGCTCGAGCGCGCCAGCTCCCCCGCATCGGCCACCTCGGGGCTGATGTGCATGGCGATCAGCGGCGGCGGGATCGTCTCGCTGGTCTACGGCGGGGTGATCGACCTGCTCGTCGCGAACTTCCCGGTCGGCGCCCGCTCGCTCGCCTATGTCGTGCCGCTGGCCTGCTACGCCTATGTGCTGTGGTTCGCCCTCGCCGCGCGCAAGGCGCCGACCCATCAGATCGAAGAAGGCGTCACCGCCGCTCACTAGGACGACCGCGATGCTCAGGAAACTCGCCTGGACCCTGGCCGCGGCCTGCGTCGCGACCGCCGCTCCCGCCAC
>JASGGH010000089.1:0-11457 GCA_047605105.1 Novosphingobium sp.
TGCCGGCCTGTCACGCCGGAGGTCGCGGGTTCGAGCCCCGTCACTCGCGCCACTTTCCCTGACCGGAAAGTCGGAAGGTAAACAGATTTGCATCATCTGGTGACCATGGGTCACGATAGGATGCCGCCCTGCGCGGGTGTAGCTCAGTTGGTTAGAGCGCCGGCCTGTCACGCCGGAGGTCGCGGGTTCGAGCCCCGTCACTCGCGCCATTGGGGAGCTTTCGGGACATCGCCAAGATACGAACCGGCCCTATTCGGGCGGATATCTGATGTGTCCCGTTTCCATCCACATCAGGAAGCGCTTCAGCGGCGCGATCCAGACGACGCCCAGCACGACATAGACCGGCAACTGCAACAATGCGTGCCAGCCGCCGATCAGCGGAGCGACGTACCAGGCGATCAGCAGGCCATAGGCCGCCAGCCCCAGCAGTAGCGCGAGAATCCCGATGGGGATTCGCCAGGTCGGCTCTTGGCGCATCAGAGGTCGTCTCCGTAAAAACGCGTCGGGGTGATCACGCCGCGCAGAATGCGGTCGTGCGCTTCGCTCGGCAGCGATTCGCGCAATTGGCAGTCCCAGGCCAGGCCGAGCGCCGGGACCGCGGGATTCGCCGCCAGCCAGCGGTCGTAGTGCCCGCCGCCCTGGCCGATCCGCTCGCCTGCGGCGGTGAAGCCGAGCAGCGGCACGAAAACCGCGGCCGGGTGCAGTTCTTCGGCGCCGCCGGCCGGCTGGAGGTGCCGGTGCGGCCCTATCTCGAGCCCGGCATCGTCGTAAGGATCGAGCCATGCGCGAAAGCGCATCGGGGCGTCGCGGTGCTCGAACCAGGGGAGGGCGATGGTCCGGCCGTTTTCCGACAGCCACTTGGCATAGCCCCGCGTCGGCGCCTCGTTGGCCAGGGCGTGATAGAGGCCGACCGTGCTGCCTGCGGGCGCGAGGGCGGCAACCGGCGCGGGCGGACGCATGAACAGCAGGGCCTTGGTCGCCCCCGGCAGCGCGGCGACATGGGCCTTGCGCTGCGCCCGCAGGGCCTCGCGCAACTGGTGCTTGTCTTCCACGCCTGCTCCTGAGCATGGGACCTCCGGCCGGGGTCCTCTCGGGGAAATGGGGGTGACGGGCCCACCATGGGTCGTTTCCGGGAAATCCACTGACGCCTTCACGTCAGGTGGGGACCATATATGCCGGGCCCCCAAGTAACCTTGATGACCCGGCTAGGGACAGCCCCCTAGGATTGCTTATAGCCTCAGGGATGTTCGAACGGCTCGTGCCGGGCAGATCCCGTCGCGGCCTATCTAGGCGCTCGCTTGTCAGCCCTCAAGAGACGAGGCGAGATTTTCCAGGCGGTTGGCGATGTTTTCGAGCCGGGCCGGGTCGATCGCGAATTCCGCGGCAGCGGCGGTGCAGGCGATCGGATCGGGGGTTGCGTAAGGCAGTTCGCTGGCGGTGGCGGCGGCGCTTCCGCCGGCCTTCAGCTCATGGACCTCGTCGGCCAGCAGCAGCGCGGCGAACAGCAGGTTGCGGGTTTCGTTCTGGCCCGGAGCGCCCATCGAGGTCAGCTTGGCGTCGATCATCGCGCCCAGCTCGGCGATGTGATCTTCTTCGCCCGGAGCGCAATTGACGGTGTAGCTGCGGCCGCCGACGAGGAGCGCGACGTTACTCATCCCCCGCTCCCGCCTGCCCGGCGATCAGGCCGTCGAGCTGCGCGAGCGAGCGGTTCACCGCGTCGCGGAGCTTCCGATGCCGCTCTTCCCATTCGCCCGATACGATGTCGCGGTGCCGTGCCACTGCCTCGATCCGCGCCAGCGCGGCTTCGATCCTGCTCAGCGCAGCCTCGGATTTGCCCCCGTCCATAGGCTCACGCTAGCGTAAAATCGCGCGCGCGCAAAGCCTTGCTGCGTAAAGCTGCGGAGCCGTCCCCGGTTGCCGCGGAAATCGCGGGTAAAGCCCGGCTTGTGGAGGTGGAAGCCCCCCAACCTTGACGGGGGGCGGACCTTCCCTAAAGGGAGCCGCAACGAATCGACCGCATTCAGCGGCCTTCCGGAGCCCAGACCCCGATGAGCCTCGATCCCGCCCGCCTGGGCCCCATGGCCAATGCCATCCGCGCCCTCTCGATGGACGCGGTCCAGGCGGCGAACTCCGGCCACCCCGGCATGCCGATGGGCATGGCCGACGTCGCCACCGTGCTCTATTCCAAGTACCTCAAGTTCGACCCCGCCGATCCGTCCTGGCCCGATCGCGACCGCTTCGTGCTCTCGGCCGGCCACGGCTCGATGCTGATCTACTCGCTGCTCCACCTGACCGGCTACGCCCGGCCGACGATGGACGACATCCGCAATTTCCGCCAGCTCGGCAGCCCCTGCGCTGGCCACCCCGAGAACTTCGAGCTTGCGGGCGTCGAATGCACCACCGGCCCGCTGGGCCAGGGCCTGGCCATGGCGGTCGGCTTCGCGATGGCCGAGCGGCATCTCAACGCGCAGTTCGGCGACGACCTGGTCGATCACCGCACCTGGGTGATCGCCGGCGACGGCTGCCTGATGGAAGGCATCAACCACGAGGCGATCGGCCTTGCCGGGCACTTGAAGCTCGGCCGGATGATCGTGCTGTGGGACAACAACAAGATCACCATCGACGGCGATACCAGCATGTCGACCAGCGAGGACGTGCTGGCCCGCTACCGCGCGACCGGCTGGCACACCGAGGATTGCGACGGGCATGATCCGGCCGACATTGCCCGCGCGATCGATGCGGCTCTGGCGGAGGACCGTCCCTCGCTGATTTCCTGCCGCACGATCATCGGCAAGGGCGCGCCCAACAAGCAGGGCGGCCACAACGTCCACGGCGCCCCGCTCGGCGCCGAAGAGATCGCCGCGGCGCGCGAATACCTCGGCTGGAGCGCCGCTCCGTTCGAGGTTCCCGCCGACGTGCTGGCCGACTGGCGCGCGCTCGGCGCTTCGGGCGCCAAGGCCAATGCCGACTGGCAGGCCCGCGCCGCCAAGGACGCGCAGGGGCCCGAGTTCCTTCGCCGCATGGACGGCCAGCTCCCCGACACCGCCGCGGCGGACAAGGCCTTCACCGACTGGCTCTCGGCCCCGCAGAAGGTCGCGACCCGCAAGGCCTCGGAACTGGCGCTCGAAGTCCTGACCCCGGTGATCCCGGAAATGGTCGGCGGCTCGGCCGACCTCACCGGCTCGAACAACACCAAGACCAAGGCGACCGGCCCGTTCACGCCCGACAACTACGGCGGCCGCTACGTCTACTGGGGCATTCGCGAGTTCGGCATGGCCGCGGCGATGAACGGCATGGCGCTGCACGGCGGGGTGATCCCCTACGGCGGCACCTTCCTGGTCTTCTCCGACTACTGCCGCAACGCGATCCGCCTCTCGGCGCTGCAGCGCGCGCGGGTGGTCTATGTCCTGACCCACGATTCGATCGGCCTCGGCGAGGACGGCCCGACCCACCAGCCGGTCGAGCACGTCATGAGCTTGCGCATGATTCCCAACCTCAACGTCTTCCGCCCGGCCGACGTGATCGAGACCGCCGAGGCCTGGCAGCTTGCGCTGGCCGACAAGGCCCGGCCCTCGGTCCTTGCCCTGACCCGCCAGAACCTGCCCCAGCTCCGCACTGCCGAGCAGGGCGCGAACCTGACGGCCAAGGGCGGCTACCGCCTCAAGGCCGCCGAGGCCGCGCGCAAGGTCGTGCTGCTCGCCACCGGTTCGGAAGTCGAGCTGGCGGTGAACGTCGCCAAGGCGCTGGAGGAACAGGGCATCGGCGCCGATGTCGTCTCGCTGCCTTCGTGGGAGCTGTTCGACGCGCAGGATGCCGCCTATCGCGCCGACATCCTCCCCGCCGGCGTCCTCAAGGTCTCGATCGAGGCCGGCGTCACGCTCGGCTGGCAGAAGTATGTCGGCGACGGCCTGACCATCGGCCTCGACCGCTTCGGCGCCTCCGCCCCGGCGGAAGTGCTGTTCGAGCATTTCGGTTTTTCCGTGGAGAAGATCGTTCCGCAGATCGTGGACCGTCTCAACTACTAACAGCAGGAGTTTTTGAACATGGCGACCAAGGTTGCGATCAACGGTTTCGGACGCATCGGGCGCAACGTGGCCCGCGCCATCCTCGAGCGGACGGATCACGATCTCGAGCTCGTCTCGATCAACGACCTCGCCGACGCCCAGGCCAACGCCCGCCTGTTCCAGCGCGATTCGGTCCACGGGCCGTTCTCGGGCACGGTCGAGGTCGACGGCAACGACCTGATCATCAACGGCAAGCGCATCCACGTCACCGCCGAACGCGACCCGGCCAACCTGCCGCACAAGGCCAATCAGGTTGACATCGCGCTTGAATGCACCGGCTTCTTCACCAACAAAGCCGGCGGCCAGAAGCACATCGACGCCGGCGCCAAGAAGGTGCTGATCTCGGCCCCGGCCAAGGAAGTGGACCTCACCGTCGTCTTCGGCGTGAACGAGGACAAGATCACCGCCGAGCACACGATCATCTCCAACGCTTCGTGCACCACCAACTGCCTCGCGCCCTTCGCCAAGGTCCTGCACGAATCGATCGGCATCGAGCGCGGCCTGATGACCACGATCCACGCCTATACCAACGACCAGAAGATCCTCGACCAGATCCACGACGACCCGCGCCGCGCTCGCGCCGCCGCGATGTCGATGATCCCGACCAGCACCGGCGCCGCCGCCGCGGTCGGCTTGGTCCTGCCCGAGCTCAAGGGCAAGCTCGACGGGTCGTCGATCCGCGTGCCGACCCCGAACGTCTCGGTCGTCGACCTGACCTTCACGCCCAAGCGCGACACCACCAAGGAAGAGATCAACGCACTGCTCAAGGCCGCCGCGGAAGGTCCGCTCAAGGGTATTCTCGGCTATACCGACGAGCCGCTGGTCTCGATCGACTTCAACCACGACAGCCACAGCTCGACCATCGACAGCCTGGAGACCGCGGTGATCGACGGCAAGCTGGTCCGCGTCCTGTCGTGGTACGACAACGAGTGGGGCTTCTCGAACCGCATGATCGATACCGCGGGCGTGATCGCCAAGTTTCTCTGATGAAACCCCCCTTTCCCCGTTCGGTTCGAGCGAAGTCGAGAACCGTCGCGCGGCGTGTCTCGACTGCGCTCGACACGAACGGAGGTTGGGGGTGATTGGCAGGTTAGCAGGCATCGCACGGCGCGATCGGCCGCGCGGGCCGATGGAGACGCTCCAGCGGGTGGTGGTCAACCGCACCGAAGGCGTCCACGGCGACTTCCGCGGGGCGGTCCGGCCCGGCAAGGTGCCCAAGCGCCAGGTTTCGCTGATCGAGGCCGAGAACTGGGCGCTCGCCATGGCCGAGCTCGGCCGCTCGGGCGACGCCCTGATTCCCTGGTTCGCGCGTCGCGCGAACCTGCTGACCGAGGGGCTGCGCTTGCCGCGCCGGCCCGGCACGGTAATCGCGGTCGGCGACAGCCTGCGGATCGAGATGACTTGCGAATGCGATCCCTGCAGCCGCATGGAAGAGATCGCGCCGGGGCTGAAGGCGGTGCTGATCCCCGATTGGCGCGGCGGCATTCTGGGGAAGGTGATTACCGACGGTGAGATCGCGGTCGGCGACGAGATAAGGATCGAAGAATGAGCAATTTCCGCACTTTGGACGATCTTCGTGATGTAAAAGGCAAGGTTGCCCTGGTCCGCGTCGACTTGAACCTGCCGATGCAGGACGGCTCGGTCACCGACGACACCCGGGTGCGCGCCTCGGCTCCGACGATCCTCGAACTGGCCGATGCCGGGGCCAAGGTCCTGCTGCTCGCCCACTTCGGCCGTCCCAAGGGCGCGCGCGATCCCAACCAGTCGCTGAGCCGGGTGATCGACGCCGTGCAGAACGTGCTCGGCCGCGAGGTGATGTACTGCTCGGAGATCGCCGGCGACATCGTCAAGCAGACCCTGGCGATCCTGCGCCCCGGCGACATCGCGATCCTCGAGAACACGCGCTTCTGGCCGGGCGAGGAGAAGAACGATCCCGAGCTGGTGAAGGCCATCGCCGCCAATGCCGACCTCTACGTCAACGATGCCTTCTCCGCCGCCCACCGCGCCCATGCGACCACCGAGGGCCTGGCTCACGTCCTGCCTGCCTATGCCGGCCGGTCGATGGAAGCCGAATTGAAAGCGCTCGAAAAGGCGCTCGGCAATCCGGTCAAGCTGGTCGCCGCCGTGGTCGGCGGGGCCAAGGTTTCCTCCAAGCTCGACGTGCTCAAGCACCTCGTCGGCCAGGTCGATCACCTGATCATCGGCGGCGGCATGGCCAACACCTTCCTCGCCGCGCGCGGCGTGAACGTGGGCAAGTCGCTCTGCGAGCACGACCTCACCGGCACCGCCGAGGAGATCATGGAGGCCGCCGACAAGGCCGGCTGCACGGTCCACCTGCCTTACGAGGTGGTCGTCTCCAAGGAATTCGCCGCCAACCCGGTGAGCCTGCGGACCTGCAACGTCCACGAGGTCGCCGCGGACGAGATGATCCTCGATGCCGGCCCCTCGGCGGCCGAGGCCCTGGCCGACGTCCTCAAGACCTGCCGCACCCTGGTGTGGAACGGGCCTCTGGGGGCCTTCGAGATGCAGCCCTTCGACGCCGCCACGGTCGCCCTGGCCAAGAGCGCCGCGGCGCTGACCCGCGAAGGTTCGCTGACTTCGGTGGCGGGCGGCGGGGACACCGTCGCCGCGCTCAACCACGCCGGCGTGGCGCAGGATTTCAGCTATATCTCGACCGCCGGCGGCGCCTTCCTCGAATGGATGGAAGGCAAGGAACTGCCCGGCGTGGCTGCGCTGGAGGCGTGATAGCGCTACCGTTGTTGCGATAGGTAAAGGCGCTGGTTAAGCGCGCCGTTGAACGAGCATCCTAGGGAATCGACCGACCATGAACACTGCCGAAATGACCGCCAAAATCGCCGAAGGCAACGGCTTCATCGCCGCGCTGGACCAGTCGGGTGGTTCGACCCCCAAGGCGCTCAAGGGCTACGGCATCGAGGAAGGCGCCTGGGACAGCGAAGAGGCCATGTTCGGCCTGATCCATGACATGCGCAGCCGTATCATCACCTCGCCCTGCTTTACCGGCGAGAAGGTTATCGGCGCGATCCTGTTCGAGCGGACCATGGACGGCCAGGTCGACGGCAAGCCGACCCCGCAGGCGCTGATCGAGCGCGGCGTGGTGCCCTTCATCAAGATCGACAAGGGCCTGGAGGATGAGGCCAACGGCGTCCAGATGATGAAGCCGATGCCCGAGCTCGACGCGCTGCTCGCCAAGTCGAAGGCGCTCGGCGTGTTCGGCACCAAGGAGCGCTCGGTGATCAACTCGGCGAACCGCGAAGGGATCGCCGCGATCGTCAAGCAGCAGATCGAGGTCGGCCTGCAGGTCCTCGCCGGCGGGCTGGTGCCGATGCTCGAGCCCGAGATCAACATCAAGAGCGCGACCCGTGCCGAATGCGACGACATCCTGCTCGACGAACTGACCAGGCAGCTCTCGGCCATGCCGGGCGATGCCAAAGTCATGCTCAAGCTCTCGCTGCCGGTGACCCCGGGCAAGTATGACGCCCTGGTCGATCACCCGCGCGTGCTGCGCGTCGTCGCTCTGTCGGGCGGCTACGAGCGGCCGGAAGCCTGTGTCGAGCTTGCCAAGAACCGCGGCATCATCGCCAGCTTCAGCCGGGCCCTGCTGCAGGACCTGCGCTACCAGATGAGCGGCGAGGAGTTCAACGCCTCGCTCAGCGGCGCGATCGACGAGATCCACGCGGGCTCGACGCAGAAGACCGCGGCCACGGTTGCCTGACGACCCATCGAGTTGGAGAGGAAGGGGCGGTCCTCGTGGCCGCCCCTCGTTGTTTCTACAGCCCGCCCATGAACTTGAAGCCGAAGCGATAGACCTTCGGATCGAGCGCTTGGCCGGCGACGCGGTCGGGCACGACCTCGACCAGTTCCAGGCTGCCGTCGGCGACCTGGACGGGCTTGTTGGAGGTCAACTCAAGCTCCCGGTCTCCTGCGCCCAGGCGGACGCGCACCTTCAGCCGCACCTGTCCGGCCCGGGCGTTCATCGGGCAGCGGCTGTCTTCCAGCACTTCCAGCGGGGTGACCTTCGGGCCGTCGACCGCCACGGTCTGGCCCAGCGCCGCGCGGGAGATCCCATCACTGCGGACATGATAGGTAACGCAGCCCATCAGCATGGTCGGGGCAAGCAGGGCTATCGCGGTGAGGGGCATTGGGAGCTTCATCGGTTCAGTATTCTCCCAACGCCGGATGAACGATTGCCGAACGCTTGGCGGCCCAGACTTGGCGAGCGCTGCGCCAGGCGGTAGGGCGGCGCCCATGGCGACCTGCGCAATATACCTGATCTCTCCGCTCGATGTCGGCGGCTCCTTTCCCGACCGTCTCGCCCGCGCGCTCGACGCCGCGGAAGTGGCGGCCTTCCAATTCCGGGTGAAGGGCCTCGACGAGCACGAGGCCGCGCGCCTCGCCGATCCTCTGCAGCAGATCTGCGCCGAGCGCGAAGTGGCCTTCATCGTCAACGACAGCATCGCGCTGGCCAAGCGGCTCGGCGCGGACGGGGTCCATCTCGGCCAGGATGACGGCGATGTCGCCGAGGCCCGCCAGCGCCTGGGCCGCGAAGCGCAGATCGGCGTGACCTGCCATGCCAGCCGCCACCTTGCGATGGAAGCAGGCGAGGCGGGGGCCGATTATGTGGCCTTCGGGGCCTTCTTCCCGACCGCCACCAAGGATGTGAAGCACCACGCCGAACCCGAAATCCTCGAATGGTGGCAGGCGCTGATGGAAATCCCCTGCGTCGCGATCGGCGGGATCACGCCGGTGAACTGCGCGCCGCTGATTCATGCCGGAGCCGATTTTCTGGCCGTGTCGGGCGGCGTATGGAGCGGTGATGAGATCGCCAATATCAAGGCCTTGCACGAAGTGATCGCCGCCGCTTGAATTCTGCCCCCGGCCGACCTTCCCGATGCCCAGGTGCGGCCGATCATGCAGGCGCAGGTCGTGCTCGATCGGCTGGGCTTCACCCCTGGAGTGGTCGACGGCAAGGACGGCATGTCGACCCGCAATGCGATCTTGGGCTTCCAGGAGGCGAGCGGCCTGCAACTGGACGAGGTGACCCAGGCTGCGCATGGCGGTGATCGCTGCGACGGCGATCAGGCAGCGATGAGGCCATATTCGATGGCCGCGGCGGCGCGGTTGTCGCGCAGGAGGTGGCGAAGGAACTTCATGGTCACACCCTTTGAACGGTCGACTTGGCTTCTACCGGGATTTCTCTCACAAACTGTTATCCACAAACGGAAATCTCCGCAGAAATACGCAATCGGTCATCGCGGTTTGCTAAGCCATCCGGCTGTGCCATGATTGCCCGAAGCTGATAGCCGGAGGCGGGATGCGCATTTTCCTTGGGGCACGATCGACCGCGGAGCTGCCGAAGTGAGCGAAGCTGCGCCCCCCCGCGAGCTCACCATCCGGGGGATCGTGCTCGGCGCGGTGCTGACCGCGCTGTTCACTGCCGCGAACGTCTACCTCGGCCTGCGCGCCGGGCTGACCTTCGCCACCTCGATCCCCGCCGCGGTGATCTCGATGGCGCTGCTGCGCTCGTTCGGCGGGGCGAGCATCCAGGAGAACAACATCGTCCAGACCATCGCCTCTTCGGCGGGAGCGCTCTCGGCGATCGTCTTCGTGTTGCCGGGCCTGATCATGGTCGGCTGGTGGAGCGGGTTCCCCTATTGGGAATCGGTCGCGGTGATCGCGATCGGCGGCATCCTGGGCGTGATGTATTCGGTGCCGCTGCGCCGCGCGTTGGTGACCAGGTCGGAACTGCCCTATCCCGAAGGCGTCGCTGCTGCCGAAGTGCTGAAGGTCGGCAACGGGGTCGGCGGGGCGGAGGAGAACCGGCGCGGGCTCGCCGCGGTGGTTCTCGGCTCGGTGGTGTCCGCAGCCTATCCGCTGCTTGCCAAGATGAAGCTCGTGGCCGAGGAGGCGGCGGCGACGCTGAAGATCGGCGCCGGGGCGACCAACCTGTCCGCCGGCCTCTCGCTGGCGTTCATCGGGGTCGGGCATCTCGTCGGCCTGGCCGTTGGCCTCGCCATGCTGGTCGGCATCGTGCTCTCCTTCTTCGTCCTGCTGCCGATCCACACCGCCGGCGGCCCTCCTGCGGGCACCGAACTGGCCGATTTCGTCGGCACGGTGTTCCGCCAGAAGATCCGCTTCATCGGTGCCGGGGCGATCGGCGTGGCGGCGATCTGGACGCTGTTGCGGGTGATCGGGCCGATCGTGCGCGGCATCGGCGAGGCGCTTGCCGCCAACCGGGCGCGGCAGAAGAGCGGGTTCGAAGGCCTGGAGCTCACCGAGCGCGACCTGCCGATCGGCATCGTCGGCGGCACGATCCTCGTCGCCCTGCTGCCGATCGCGGCGCTGCTGTGGAACTTCGCCGCTGACGGGCCGATCGCGGCCTCGCTGGGGCTGACCGTGGCGCTGTCGCTGGCCTTCGTGCTCGTCGCCGGCGTGGTGATCGCCTCGGTCTGCGGCTACATGGCCGGGCTGATCGGTTCGTCGAACAGCCCGATCTCGGGGGTGGGAATCATCTCGGCGCTGGGGATCTCGCTGCTGCTCGCGGCCTTGTTCTCGGGCATGACCGAAGCCAAGCCCTTGGTCGCCTACGCGCTGTTCGTCACCGCGATCGTCTTCGGCGTGGCCACGATCTCCAACGACAACCTCCAGGACCTCAAGACCGGGCAACTGGTCGGCGCGACGCCGTGGCGGCAGCAGTTCGCGCTGGTGCTGGGCGTCATCTTCGGGGCGATCGTCATTCCCCCGATCCTCGACCTGCTGAACACCACGTTCGGTTTCCAGGGTGCGCCCGGTGCCGGAGCGGGCGCCCTGGCCGCGCCCCAGGCCGCGCTGATCTCGGCGATCGCGCAAGGCGTGCTCGGCGGGACGCTCGACTGGGATCTGATCGGGCTCGGCGCGGGGATCGGCATCGCCGCGATTGTCGTCGACGAAATCCTGCGCGGCACCAAGCGCGGCTCCCTGCCGCCACTCGCGGTCGGCATGGGCATGTACCTGCCGCTCGGCGTGACTGCGCTGATCGTGGTCGGAGCGGTGCTCGGGCATTTCTACAATCGCTGGGCCGGGGGGCAAGGTGATCCCGCTTTCGCCGAGCGCATGGGCGTGCTGACCGCGACCGGATTGATCGTTGGGGACAGCCTGTTCAACGTGGCCTATGCCGGGATTGTCGCAGCGTCGAACGATCCCGATGCCTTGGCGGTGATCGCCGGAGCCGACTGGCAGACGCCGCTCGGGATCGCGCTTTTCGCGATCCTGATCGCCCTGATCTATCTCTCCATGCGCAGGGCCAGCCGGCCGCTCTAGATGTTTGGTCCCAGCATTTGATGGTGCATCGTCCATGCAGGAATGGAAGGATGGGCTATGGGACAGGTTCTTCACG
>JASGGH010000090.1:0-11424 GCA_047605105.1 Novosphingobium sp.
CTGCGCCCGAGGCGCCGCGCGGCTCGGTCCATCCGGTCAGCCAGGTGATGGACGAGCTGGCCGAGATCTTCGCCGACATGGGCTTCTCGGTCGCCACCGGGCCGGAGATCGAGGACGACTGGCACAACTTCACCGCGCTCAACATGCCCGAGAGCCATCCGGCCCGGGCGATGCACGATACCTTCTATTTCCCGGACAAGAACGCCGAGGGCCGGGAAATGCTGCTGCGCACCCATACCTCGCCGGTTCAGATCCGGGCGATGCTGGCGCAAGGCGCGCCGCTCAGGATCATCGCCCCGGGCCGGGTCTACCGCTCCGACAGCGACGCCACGCATACCCCGATGTTCCACCAGATCGAAGGCCTGGTGATCGACAAGGGCATTCACCTCGGCCACCTCAAGTGGACGCTGGAGACCCTGCTCAAGGCCTTCTTCGAGCGCGACGATGTCGTCCTGCGCCTGCGCCCGAGCTACTTCCCCTTCACCGAGCCCTCGGTCGAGGTCGATACCGGCTTCGCCTTCGTGGATGGCCGGCGCGTCGTCGGCGGCAGCGGCGACGCGCCGGGCCACGGCTGGATGGAGCTGCTCGGCTCGGGCATGGTCAACCGCAAGGTGCTCGAAGCCGGCGGGCTGGACCCCGACGAATGGCAGGGCTTCGCCTTCGGGGTCGGCGTCGACCGGCTCGCCATGCTCAAGTATGGGATGAACGATCTGCGCGCCTTCTTCGACGGTGACCAGCGCTGGCTGGCGCACTACGGCTTCGGGGCGCTCGACGTGCCGACCCTCTCCGCGGGCGTGGGGATGCCGGCATGAAATTCACTCTCTCCTGGCTCAAGGACTTCCTCGAAACGGAAGCCACGGTCGAGCAGATCGCCGCCAAGCTCAACGCCATCGGCCTGGAGGTCGAGGAGATCGAGGACCCGGCGGAGAAGCTGGCGGGGTTCACGATCGCCAAGGTCCTCACCGCCGCGCGCCATCCCGATGCCGACAAGCTGCAGGTCCTTACCGTGGACGCCGGGGACGGCCAGCCGCTCCAGGTCGTCTGCGGCGCGCCCAATGCGCGGGCCGGCCTGGTCGGGGTGCTCGGCCTGCCGGGTGCGGTGGTGCCGGCGAACGGTATGACGTTGAAGAAGGCCTCGGTCCGCGGGGTCGAGAGCAACGGCATGATGTGCTCGACCCGCGAGCTGGAACTCGGCGAGGACCACGAGGGCATCATCGAGCTGCCGGAGGACGCGCCGGTCGGCCAGGCCTTCGCGGACTACCACGGCGCCGACCCCGTGTTCGACGTGGCGATCACCCCCAACCGCCCGGACTGCATGGGCGTCTACGGCATCGCCCGCGACCTCGCCGCGGCGGGGCTCGGCACGCTGAAGCCCGCCCTGCCGCTGCCGGTCTCGGGGATGTTCGACTGCCCGGTCGAAATCCGCACCGACGATCCCGAGGGCTGCCCGGCCTTCTACGGCCGGGTCATCCGCGGCGTGACCAACGGGCAGTCGCCCGACTGGATGCAGGCCCGGCTCAAGGCCGCGGGGATGCGGCCGATCTCGGCGCTGGTCGACGTGACCAACTACGTGATGCTCGCCTTCGGGCGCCCGGCCCATGCCTACGACCTCGCCAGGCTGACCGGCGCGGTCGTGGCGCGGCGGGCCAGGGACGGCGAGGGCGTCACCGCGCTCAACGGCAAGGCCTACCTGCTCGACCACGAGATGACCGTGATCGCCGACGATAGCGGCGTCCACGACATCGCCGGGATCATGGGCGGCGAGCATTCGGGCTGCAGCGAGGCGACCACCGACGTCCTGCTCGAGATCGCCTATTTCGATCCGCAGCGCATCGCCGCGACGGGGCGCAAGCTGAACCTCACCTCCGACGCCCGGAGCCGGTTCGAGCGCGGGGTCGACCCGCAATTCCTCGATGCCGGGATGGACGTGCTGACCGACCTGATCCTGCGCATCTGCGGCGGCGAGGCGTCCGCCGTGACCCGCGCCGGCACGCCGCCGTCCGGCAGCCAATCGGCGACCTACGATCCGGCTTTGGCAGCCACGCTCGGCGGCGTGGCCGTGTCCGAGCCGGAGCAGCGCCGCATTCTCGAAGCGCTCGGCTTCGTCGTCGCCGGCGACTGGACCGTCACCGCGCCGGGCTGGCGTCCGGACATCGCCGGAGCGCCCGACATCGTCGAGGAGGTCGTCCGCATCCACGGCATCGACAAGGTAGCGAGCGTGCCGCTGCCGCGCGTGGATGGCATCGCCAAGCCCACGGCTACCCCGGCGCAGAAGCTCGAGCGCCGCCTGCGCCGCGCTGCCGCGGCGCGGGGCAGTCACGAGGCCGTGACCTGGTCGTTCCTGCCGCAAGCCGAGGCCGAGCTGTTCGGCACCGGCGAACTGTGGGCGCTGGCCAATCCGATCAGCGAGGACATGAAGGTCATGCGGCCCTCACTGCTGCCGGGCTTGCTTTCCGCCGTCAGGCGCAACCTCGACCGCGGCGCGGCCGGGCTGCGGCTGTTCGAGATCGGCCGGCGCTACCTGCGCGGTGAAGGCGGCGTGAGCGACGAGCGCCTGTCGCTGGCGGTCGTGCTGGCGGGCGAGAAGGCCCCGCGCGGCCACGCCACCGGCAAGGCGGTGGGCTTCGACGCCTTCGACGCCAAGGCCGAGGCCCTGGCGCTGCTTGCCGAGGCCGGCGCGCCGGTCGACAACCTCCAGGTGATGGGAGAGGCGGGAGCGCAATTCCACCCCGGCCAGTCGGCGACGCTGCGGCTCGGGCCCAAGACCATGCTCGCGCGCTTCGGCATGCTCCATCCCGCAACGCTCAAGGCCTTCGACATCGCTGCGCCGGTTGCGGCGGTCGAGCTGTTCCTCGACGCGATTCCGGCCAAGCGCGGCGGAGCCAAGGCGGCAGGGGGCGGCTTCACCCGCAGCGCCTATTCGCCGCCCGTGCTCCAGGCGGTGACGCGCGATTTCGCCTTCCTGGTGCCGCTCGACCTGCCGGCGGGCGATCTCGTCCGCACGGTCAAGGGCGCCGACAAGGCGAACATAGTCGCCGCGCGGCTGTTCGACGATTTCCGCGGGGCGGGGGTGCCCGAAGGGCAGAAGTCGCTCGCGATCGAAGTCACGCTCCAGCCGGGCGAAAAGAGCTATGGCGAGGCCGAGCTCAAGGAGATTGCCGATAAGGTGACCGCCGCGGCGGCCAAGCTCGGGGCACAATTGCGCGGTTGAAGGAGTGGGGCGAAGGATGACCGAACTGATTTCCATCGCCGCCGCCGATCTCACCGCCCGGATCAATCCGCTTGGGGCCGAGCTCTGGTCGCTGACCGATGCGCAGGGCCGGGAATGGATGACCGATGCCGATCCCGCGTTCTGGACGGGCCATGCGCCGCTGCTGTTTCCGATCGTCGGCGCGCTGAGCGATGGGGAGCTGAGGCTGGGGCGGGAGCGCTATGCCCTGCCGCGGCACGGCTTTGCGCGGACCAGCCGCTTCGACCTCGTCGCGCAAGGCGAGGATCAGGTGCGGTTCCGCCTGTCGGACAGCCCGGCGACCCGCGCGGCCTATCCCTTCGCCTTCGCGCTGGACATGGCGTTTCGGCTGGATGGCAGGACGCTCGCAATGGCGGCCACGGTGAGCAATCCGGGTGACGAGCCGCTGCCGTTCAGCTTCGGCTATCATCCGGCTTTCGCCTGGCCGCTGCCCGGCGCAGCGGACAAGGCGGCGCACCGCATCGTCTTCGCCGAGGCCGAGCCGCAGCCGCTCCGCCGCCTGGACGGTCAGACCGGCCTGGTCGAGCCCGAGAGGATCGCGAGCCCGGTCGAAGGCCGCACGCTGTCCCTGAGCGCGGAACTCTTCGCGAACGATGCGCTGATCTGGGACGATCTGCACAGCCGCAGCCTCGGCTACGGCGTGCCGGGCGGGGCGAGCCTCGACATCGCCTTTCCGGACACGCCGATGCTGGGCATCTGGCAAAAGCCGGGCGCGAACTACCTGTGCATCGAGCCGTGGCAGGGGATCGCCGATCCGCTCGGCTACGCCGGCGATTTTCGCGACAAGCCGGGCGTGGTCACCCTGCCGCCGGGCGGGCAGCGCACTTTCCGCATGGACGTGACGGTGCGCTGATTGCCGCGGGCGTCAGTTGTACTTGTTGAGGTCGTTCGTCGGGCGGCCCGGGCGCGCATGGTGGGACGGATCGTAGTCGCGCATCTCGCTTTCCATCTCCGAGGCTTCGTTCATCCGGTTCGCGACTGCCTTCTGGAGCTTCGGCATCGTTGCAAGGCTCGCGGCCATCAGCTCGTTCTGGATGGCACTCATGTTGAACTCGCGCTTCTCAAGCTTGGCGGCGATCTGCTCGGCCATCGCCTTGGTGTAGAGCTTCACGATGGCCGGGTTCTCGGCCATGCCCTGGGCGGCCTTGCTGTTGTTCTTGGCCGGCTCGGCGGTGACCGTGACCCTGGTTTCCTCGTCGCCGGTCGCGTCGAGCGTGGCGATCAGCGACATCAGCGGCTTGCTGTCGCGGGTCAGGATCGTCCAGCGCACGTCGTTGTCGCCGGTCGGGGTGACCATCGAGGTGCCCGCGCCCATGCCGAGCAGCACCCTCGGCACGCGCAGCGACATCAGGCTGCTGCGCACCTTGCCGGCGGAGATCGGATAGGTCTTGCTTTCGCCGCAGCCGGCCAGCGCGATGGTGGCGGCCGAGAGGACGGCAGCGGTAAGGAACTTGCGCATCGTGACACCCCCAATATACGAGCGCTGTTTCGCCGAGAATGATTAAGACGGGGTTGCGGGAGCTCCGCGAGATTGCTCCGAAATGAATGTGACAGCCGCAATGGACGGGGCGCCGCTTCGGCGCTAACCGCGCCGGCATGAGCAACCCCAAGTCCAACCGGCGCACCTTCGCCATCATCTCCCACCCCGACGCGGGCAAGACCACGCTGACCGAGAAGCTGCTGCTCCAGGGCGGCGCGATCCACCTGGCGGGCGAGGTCAAGGCGCGCGGGCAAGCGCGGCGGGCGCGGTCGGACTGGATGAAGATCGAGCAGCAGCGCGGGATCTCGGTGACCAGCTCGGTCATGACCTTCGAGCGCGGCGGAATCACCTTCAACCTGCTCGACACCCCGGGCCACGAGGACTTCTCCGAGGACACCTACCGCACGCTGACCGCGGTGGATTCGGCGATCATGGTGATCGACGCGGCCAAGGGCATCGAGCCGCAGACCCGCAAGCTGTTCGAGGTCTGCCGGATGCGCTCGGTGCCGATCGTGACCTTCGTCAACAAGGTCGACCGCGAGGGCCGCTCGCCGTTCGAGACGCTCGACGAGGTGGCCGACGCCCTGGCGCTCGACGTCGTGCCGATGTCCTGGCCGGTGGGGCTCGGCGGGGAGTTTCAGGGCGTGCTCGACTTCGCCAGCGGCGAGATCAGCCGGCCCGAGGGCGACAGCCGCGAGTTCCTGGGCAAGCGCGAGACGGCGGCCCTGCCCGAAGCGATCGCCGACGAGGTCGAGCTGGCCCGCGGCGGCTATCCCGAGTTCGACCTGGAAGCCTACCGCCACGGCGACCTCACCCCGGTCTATTTCGGCTCGGCGCTCAAGAACTTCGGGGTGACCGAGCTGATCGAGGCGATCGCGGCCTACGCCCCGCCGCCGCGGCCCCAGCCGAGCGCGGCGGGCGAGATCAGCCCCGACCGCGGCGAGGTCACCGGCTTCATCTTCAAGGTCCAGGCCAACATGGACCCCCAGCACCGCGACCGGATCGCCTTCATGCGGCTGGTCTCGGGCACCTTCCGGCGCGGCATGAAGCTCACCCCCTCGGCGCTGGGCAAGCCGATCGCGGTCCACTCGCCGATCCTGTTCTTCGCCCAAGACCGCGAGATCGCCGATTCGGCCGAGCCCGGCGACATCATCGGCATCCCCAACCACGGCACGCTGCGGGTCGGCGATACCCTCTCCGAGAAGAACGAGGTGCGCTTCACCGGCCTGCCCAACTTCGCCCCGGAGATCCTGCGCCGCGTGGTGCTGAAGGACCCGACCAAGACCAAGCAGCTCAGGAAGGCGCTCGACGACCTCAGCGAGGAGGGCGTGATCCAGGTGTTCTATCCCGAGATCGGCGCGCAGTGGATCGTCGGCGTGGTCGGGCAGCTCCAGCTCGAGGTGCTGATCAGCCGCCTGGAGGCCGAGTACAAGGTCGAGGCCATGCTCGAGCCCGCGCCCTTCGACACCGCGCGCTGGCTCAAGGGCAGCGACGCGGCGCTCAAGGGCTTCGCCGACTTCAACAAGAGCAACCTGGCGCGCGACCGCGACGGCGATCCGGTGTTCATGGCCAAGTCGGCCTGGGACGTCGGCTACCAGCAGGAACGCAACCCCGAGCTGACCTTCAGCGCGACCAAGGAGCGGTAGGGTTTGCGGGATGCGGCCTGGGAAGTAGAAGAAGATTTGGTTCGCGCGGAGAAGAAAGCAGCAGCAAGAGGTTTCGCGCAGAGGGCGCAAAGGGGTGGCGGGTTGCGGCGCATACCCTCTGGTTGCTGCCGGACACTTGCCGCACTCTCGTGCGTTGCCTAGGCCGGAGAGGCA
Source organism: Novosphingobium sp. (assembly GCA_047605105.1). Lineage (GTDB taxonomy): Bacteria > Pseudomonadota > Alphaproteobacteria > Sphingomonadales > Sphingomonadaceae > Novosphingobium. The sequence continues at coordinate 6,551 of JASGGH010000090.1, forward strand.
ATGCAGCTAACCTTCGCCAGCTACAACATCCACAAGGCCGTCGGGCTCGACCGGCGGCGCGATCCCGACCGGATCATCGCGGTGCTGCGCGAGGTCGACGCCGACGTGATCGCGCTGCAGGAGGCCGACCTGCGGTTCGGTGCGCGGGCCGGGGTGCTGCCTCGCCAGGCGCTCGACGATCATACGCCCTACCGCGTCGTGCCGATCGACCACGGCCACCTCGGCCGGCCGGATTCGATGGGCTGGCACGGCAATGCGCTGCTGGTGAAGCGTGGGATCGAGGTGACCGCGGCGGCGATGGTGCCCTTGCCCACGCTCGAGCCGCGCGGCGCGATCCGCGCGGACCTCGTCGCAGGCGGCCGGGCGATCCGCGTGGTGGGCATGCACCTCGACCTGTCGGGCCTGCGGCGGCGCCAGCAGGTGCGCTCGGTCCTCGACCATTGCCGCACCTGCGACGGCCAGCATCCGGCGGTCCTGATGGGCGATTTCAACGAATGGTCGCGCCACGGCGGCTGCTTCCGCGAGCTCGCCGGGCGCTGGCGGCTGCTCGCCCCGGGGCGCAGCTTCCCCTCGCGCCGCCCGGTCGCCCAGCTCGACCGGATCGCGGTGTCGGGCGAGTGGGAAGTCGCGGCCACGGCGGTCCACCACAGTCCGCTCGCGGCGATAGCCTCGGACCACTTGCCGGTCATTGCGCGGCTTGCGCTGCCTAAAAATTAGGCGGGTGCCGAAGATTTGAGCGCAGCCGGTGCGCTTCGCAAGCGCAGCAAAAGTTAACGCGGCTGGAATTCCTACCGAAACGTAAACTGGCACGCTCTTTGCTGATGAGCCCACAAGCCGGCATGGGGCCGGCTGCTAACAGGGGATCGGCATGAAATTCATCATCGCCATCATCAAGCCCTTCAAGCTCGACGAAGTGCGCGAGGCGCTCGGCGCCCTCGGCGTCGCCGGCATGACCGTGTCCGAGGTCAAGGGCTTCGGGCGGCAGAAGGGCCAGACGGAAATCTACCGCGGCGCCGAATATTCGACGAACATGCTGCCCAAGGTGAAGATCGAGATCGCCGCCAGCGACAGCCTGGCGCCGCAAATCGTCGAAACCATCCAGCAGACCGCCAGCACCGAAGCCATCGGCGACGGCAAGGTCTTCGTGCTCGACCTCGCTTCCGCCGTCCGTATCCGCACCGGCGAATCCGGCGACACCGCCCTATGACCCGCGATGTGACGAACAGGAGGGAATCCACCATGATCCGCAAAGTTCTTTGCGGCGCCGGCGCGCTCGGAGCCTCGCTCTTCGCCGCCACCGCCGCTTTCGCCCAGGAGGCCACCGCCGCCGCGTCCGACGCCGCAGCTACTGCGACCGCCGCCGCCACAGAGGCCGCCGCCACGGCGACCGAAACCGCGGCCGCCGTTGCCACCACCCTGATCAAGGCGCCGACCGCCGAGCAGATGGCCACGATGGTCAACAAGGGCGACACCGCCTGGATGCTCGTCTGCGCCGCGCTCGTCCTGATGATGAGCGTTCCCGCCCTCGCGCTGTTCTACGGCGGTCTGGTCCGCACCAAGAACATGCTCTCGGTGCTGATGCAGGTCCTCACGATCGTCTCGGTCGCCTCGCTCGTCTGGGTGGGCTGGGGCTATTCGATGGCCTTCACCAGCGGCGGCGACAACCACTTCTTCGGCGGGCTTTCCAAGGCCTTCCTGATGGGCGTCGATGCCACGACCTACGGTGCGACGTTCTCCAACAACGTCTACCTGCCTGAGCTCGTGTTCGTCGTCTTCCAGATGACCTTCGCCTGCATCACCCCTGCGCTGATCGTCGGCGCCTTCGCGGAACGCGTGAAGTTCACGCCGCTGATCATCTTTACGGTGCTGTGGCTGACCTGCATCTACTTCCCGATGGCGCACATGGTCTGGTACTGGGCCGGCCCGGACTTCCTGGTCGACACCCCGACCGACTACGGCATGCTGTGGGGCTGGGGCGCGCTGGACTTCGCCGGTGGCACCGTGGTGCACATCAACGCCGGCATTGCGGGCCTTGTCGGCTGCATTATGATCGGCAAGCGCGTCGGCTATGGCAAGGAAGCCACCCCGCCGCACTCGCTGACCATGACCATGATCGGCGCCTCGCTGCTGTGGATCGGCTGGTTCGGCTTCAACGCCGGCTCCAACCTCGAAGCCAATGCCGTCACTGCGGTCGCCTTCATCAACACCTTCGTCGCCACCGCGGCCGCGGCGGTGAGTTGGTCGGTGGTCGAGCAGATCCACCACGGCAAGCCTTCGCTGCTGGGTGCTGCCACGGGTGCCGTCGCCGGCCTCGTCGCGATCACTCCCGCCGCCGGCTTCGGCGCCCCGGGCACCTCGATCGTCCTCGGCCTGCTGGTCTCGCCGATCTGCTACCTCTTCGTCAGCACGATCAAGAACAAGCTGAAGTACGATGATACCCTCGACGTCTTCGGCGTGCACTGCATCGGCGGCATTGTCGGCGCCATCGGCACCGGCATCATGGCCGCTCCGTCGCTCGGCGGGCAGGGTGTGTTCGACTACACCGTGTTCCCGGCCGCCTTCGACGCCAGCACCTACTCGATCGGCACGCAGGTCGTGACCCAGATCAAGGCGGTGCTCTTCACGCTGGTCTTCTCGGGTGTCGGTTCGGCGATCCTGTTCTTCGTCGTCGATAAGATCTTCGGTCTCCGTCCTTCGGAAGATGCCGAGCGCGAAGGCCTCGACCTCTCCGAGCACGGCGAACGCGCCTACAACTACTAAGCATCCAAGAGTTTGGCGGGACCGGGGTTTCCTCTCCTCCTCCCCCTCGGTCCCGCCATCCGATGTTCCTCCTGCGAACACCACCTATTGGGCCGGAGCCAGCCGCTCCGGCCCATTTTTTTGCGCGTGGTGGAAGGTGGAAGCGGCAAACCCGGCCCGGCCCGGGAAGGGCGCGCCCGAAGGATGGTGTGGAGGAGCTGTCGGCGACACCTGTGCTGACGGAGAGGGCTCCTCTCCGTCACTCGCCGCGCGGCTGGCACCTCCCGGGTCGGGGAGGGCTTTCGATCAGGCCTTGGCCGCCAGCATGTCCACCAGCGGGCGGATCGAGGCGATGTCGTAGCCCGCCTGGGCGGCGCTGGCCGCGATCGCGTCGGGATCGCCGCCCTGGCTCGCCTCGGCCAGGGCCCAGAGCAGGGTCGAGCGCGTGCCCGAGCGGCAATAGGCCAGCACCGGCCCGGCGCTGCCCGCCAGGGCCTCGGCCATGGCCTTGACCTGGCTCTCGCTGAAGCCCGCGTGGGTCACCGGAATCGCGAGGTAGTCCATCCCCGCGGCGCGAACCGCGGCCTCGATCTCGGAGCCCGGCGTCTGGTCGTCGCTCTCGCCCTCGGGGCGGTTGTTGATCACCAGCGTCACGCCGATGTTCCGGGCCTCGGCGACCTCGTCCAGGCCGATCTGCGGGCTGGCGAAAACGCCGTCGGTGACTTTGCGAAACATGACCTTACTCCTGTCCGGCCGTAGCGCGCTTCCTGGCGCGGCGGTTGCGGGAAACGATGTTGAGCGTCTCGACCGCGGCGGAAAAGCCCATCGCGGCGTAGATATAGCCCTTGGGGATGTGCACGCCGAAGGCGTCGGCGATCAGCACGACGCCGATCATCACCAGGAAGGCGAGCGCCAGCATGACCAGCGTCGGGTTCTGCTCGATGAACCTGGCGAGCGGATCGGAGGCGATCAGCATGATGCCGACGGTGATGACCACCGCGGCGATCATGATCGGCACGTCGTCGGTCATGCCGACCGCGGTCAGGATCGAATCGATCGAGAAGACCAGGTCGAGCGCGATGATCTGCGCGATGGCCGCGGAGAACCCGAGCTGGGCCACCGCGCCCGCGGAACCGGATCGGGCGGGAGCGGCGTCCTTGTCGAGCAGCTCGCCGCTGTCCTCGGGGTCCATCGAATGGTGGATTTCGCTGGTCGCTTTCCACAGCAGGAACAGGCCGCCGGCGAGCAGGATCAGGTCGCGGCCCGAAAAGGCGGTTTCGAAGCCGGGCTCGCCGTGGGCGCCGGGCGCGCCCTGGATGCCGAGGTCGAACAGCGGGGCCTGCAGGGTGACGATCCAGCCGATCAGGAGCAGCAGGCCGATCCGCATCGCCAGGGCCAGGGTCAGGCCGATCCGGCGGGCGCGCTGCTGCTGGTGCGGCGGCAGCTTGTTCGAAAGGATCGCGATGAACACCAGGTTGTCGATGCCGAGCACGACCTCCAGGACGATCAGGGTGAAGAGGGCGACCCAGGCGGCGGGATCGGCGAGCAGGGCGAGGATGTCCATGGCCGCTGCTTGTGCCAAGCCGGCGCTCCGCCCGCAAGGCGCGCGAATGACTCGCGGCGGGTGTTCGCGCCGCTCCCGGCGAGGCGCTGCTCGGCGCGGTGACTCTGGCGCGATTCTGAAAGCGCTTCGCAATACTAACGCAGTACCAAGGCGGGACCGCGATTTTGTTCGCGTTGCTCGCTTTTTTGGTATATGCGGGAACTGTAGGGGAAGCGTCGGCCGCGCTTGCGGTTGTTCGTCCTTTGGTTCGGCGCGTCACGTCCGCGTGGCCGAACGGCTGGAATAGGGCGAAACGAAGGTACGTTCGAGTTTATGGGTTTTGACAGAGGACGTCGCGGCAAGGGCCGTGACAAGCGCGATGGTTTCGGCGAAGACGGCGGCGGCTTCGATCCCTTCTCGGGTGGCGGCGGTTTCGGCGGCGGGGACCGGTTCGGCGGTGGCGGCGGTGCCCCGCGCGGCGGCTTCGGCGGCGGTGATCGCTTCGGCGGCGGTGGCGGCGGCTTCGGCGGCGGACGCCCGGGCGGCGGCTTCGGCGGCGGCCCGCGTGGTCCCGGCGGCGGTGGCGGCATGC
>JASGGH010000091.1:0-11304 GCA_047605105.1 Novosphingobium sp.
TCGAGCCGGGGATGGCGCAGGTCGCCCACGGTCGCGCCGGGCTGCTCGGCCGCCGCCTGCGGCCGCAGCCGCGGCGAACGCGGCAGGGCATGGGTCGCCGCCTCGGCCGCCAGCGCGCCGAAGGACAGCTTCTTGTCGCCGTGGCCGATGAAGCCGTTCTCGGCCTGGCAATCCTCCCAGTCGGTCCCCCAGCGCGCGGCCGCGGCCTTGGCCAGCAAGGTCCGCGCGGCCGCCGCGGCTTCGCGCGCGGGAGCCTCGTAGGCGGCGAGCGACTGGCCGTCGGCCGTGGCCATGAACCGCTCGCCCTCGGCGAAGCGGCGCGCCAGCGCGCTGTCGGGGGCCGAAGCCAGCCCCGCGAAGGCCGGCATCCACAGCTCGGCCCAGCGCGCCGCCAGCGCGACGTTGGCATAGGCCGGGCTGACCGCGGCGGGCTCGACCGCGACCTTCTTCCAATCCGCGCCCAGCTCCGTCGCCACGACCTGCGGCAGGACCGTGGTGATCCCCTGGCCCATCTCGAGCTGCGGCACGGCGACCGTCACCACCCCGTCGGCTGCGACCTTGAGCCAGGCGCCGAAGGCATATTCGTTCGCCGCCGGGCTCAGCGGCAACGGATAGCGGCGCGGGGTCACCGCCCAGGCGACGATGAGCCCGCCGCCCGCCGCGCTCCCGATCAGCATCTGGCGGCGGCTGAGGGCCATCTATGCGGCCTGCCGATCCAGCCAGGCGGCCACCTTGCGGGCGATGGCCGCGAAGGCCTGGCCCTGCGGCGCGTCGCCGGCGGCGGGCGGCCTGCCCGCGTCGCTGTCGCGCCGGATCGACAGGTCGAGCGGGATGCGCCCCAGGAAATCGACACCGAGCTGGGCCGCGGCCTGCTCCACTCCGCCCGAGCCGAAGGGATCGCTCACCTCGTTGCAGTGCGGGCAGGCATAGCCGGCCATGTTCTCGACCAGGCCGGCGATCGGCACGCCCGCGGTCTCGAACAACTGGATTGCGCGGGCCGCGTCGATCAGCGCGAGGTCCTGCGGGGTCGAGACGATCACCGCGCCGGCCGGCTTGTGCTTCTGGATCATCGTGAGCTGGACGTCGCCGGTGCCGGGCGGCAGGTCGACCACCAGGATCTCGGCATCCCCCCAGGCCGCGTCGACCAACTGGCTCAAGGCCCCGCTGACCATCGGCCCGCGCCAGGCCATCGCCTTGCCCGGCTCGATCAGGTGCCCCATCGAGAGCACCGGCACGCCCCATTCGCTGGGCAGCGGAATGAGCTGCTTGTTGAAGGCCTCGGGCCGCCGGCCCTCGCTGCCCATCAGCCGGGCCTGCGACGGGCCGTAGATGTCGGCATCGACGAGGCCGACCTTCCGGCCCAGCCGCGCCAAGGCGACCGCGAGGTTGGCGGAGAGCGTGGACTTGCCGACCCCGCCCTTGCCCGATCCGACCGCGATGACGTGGCGCCGCACCTTGTCGGCGGTCATCGCCACGCGCACCTCGGCGACGCCCGGAGCACCGCGCAGCGCATCGGTGACCGCCCGTTCCAGCGCATCGCGCGCGCCGCGCTCCAGCTCCGCCACGTCGAGCACCAGCGTCGCCACCCCATCGGCCAGCCGCAGCGATCGCAGGCGGGCCTGGGCCTCGGGCGGCAACATATGACCTAACTCGCCGCCTTCACTCAATGCACTGCTCCTGCCGCCGCCCTGGCGCCGGCCCTTGCCCTAGAGTCTTTTGTCCCCCCGTGGAAGAGCGCGCCACCTCCTTCGCTCTGCGGGGAAAAAAGACGCGTGCGGGCACTGTATTTTGCGAGGGCGATACCTATAACCCTGCACATGACAATACTTGGCGAGTGGATCGCGCGCAGTCGGAACTCTTGGGGAATACTGGCGATGGCCGGACGCAAGAGCCCGTGGGGTGGGGGAGACAAGCACGGCGGCGGCGAGCCGGAAGCGGCCGGCGGCTCGGGCAGCGGCTCCGGCGACGTGCCCGACGAGACCGCCGACGCGCCGTCCCCGCCTGCCGCTCCGCCCTCCCCTCCGCAGGGCCCGCGCAATCCCTGGCTGCCGCCGAAAGGCGACGAACCGCCGCGCCGGTCCGCCTCGATCGAGGATCTGTTCAAGAACCGCACGCGCGGCGGTGGCGGCGGCGGCCGGGGCGGCGGCTTCCCGGGCCTGCCGAAGCGCCCGGACGGCCGCAGTTGGGCCCCGATCATCGTCGGCGGGGTGATCGCCCTCTGGCTCTTCGCGACCTCCGCCCACCAGCTCGGCTCGACCGAGGAAGGCATCGTCACCACCGCGGGCAAGTACAGCCACACGATCGGCCCCGGCGTCTCGCTGACCTGGCCCTGGCCGATCCAGGACGTCGATGTCGAGGAAGTCACCAAGATCAACCGCTTCGACATTCCCGAGGGCGAGGCCGAGAAGCTGATGCTGACCAGCGACCAGAACCTGGTCGACCTCAGGTACTTCGTGCGGTGGAACATCAAGAACCTGAAGAACTACAAGTTCCAGCTTCAGGACGCCGATGCCACGGTCAAGGAAGTGGCCGAGGCGGCGATGCGCTCCTCGGTGGCCGAGCTGCCGCTGGCCGACGCGATGAGCGGCGCGGGCCGCGCGCAGATCGAACAGAACGTGCGCCAGCGCATGCAGGCGCTGCTCGATGCCTATCGTTCCGGCGTCGTCATCCAGGGCGTCGACCTCAAGAACGTCGATCCGCCGGCCAACGTCAAGGAAGCCTTCCAGAAGGTCACCGTGGCACAGCAGGAAGCCCAGCGCGACCTTTCCAACGCCCAGGCCTATGCCCAGCAGGTGATCGCCCGGGCCCAGGGCGATACCGCCGAGTTCGACAAGGTCTACGAACAGTACAAGCTGGCCCCCGAAGTCACCCGCCGCCGGCTGTATTACGAAACGATGGAACGCGTGCTGAGCAACAACGACAAGGTCGTGATCGAAAGCAACAACGTGACCCCCTACCTTCCCCTGCCCGAGGTGCGCCGCAAGACCGCCGAAGCCCAACAGGGAGGCGGCCAATGAGCCCGCAGGCACTCTGGCGCGAATATCGCGTCGCCGCCGTCCTGGGGATCGCCGTCCTGATCGCGGTGCTCGCCAGCATGGTCGTCGTGCCCGAGACCCAGCAGGCGGTCGTCGTGCGCCTGGGCGAGCCGGTGCGCGTGATCAACCGCTTCAAGCCGAACGCCGACTATGGCCAGACCGGCGCCGGGGTCGAATTCCGCCTGCCCTTCTTCGAGACGCTGGTGCGGATCGACCGGCGGGTCATGGCGCTCGACATGGATCGCCAGCAGGTCCTGTCGATCGACCGCCGCCCGCTCGAGGTGGACGCCTTCGCCCGCTTCCGCATCATCGATCCGGTCAAGATGGTCCGCACCGCCGGCACGACCGACCGGGTCAACGACCAGCTCAAGCCGATCCTCGCCTCGGTGCTGCGCCAGGAGCTCGGCAAGCGGACTTTCCAGTCGCTTCTCACCGCGGAGCGCGGCGCGGCGATGAAGGAGATCCGCGAAGGGCTGGACCGCGAGGCCCGGCAATACGGCGCCCAGGTGATCGACGTGCGGATCAAGCGCGCCGACCTGCCCGACGGCACCCCGCTGGAAAGCGCCTTCGTGCGCATGACCGCCGACCGCGCCCAGGTCGCCACGACGATCACCGCCGAAGGCCAGAAGCAGGCCCAGATCGTCCGCGCCGACGCCGCGGCGGAAGCCGCGCGGATCTACGCCGCAAGCTACAACAAGGACGCGGCGTTCTACGATTTCTACCGCGCCATGCAGAGCTACCGGTCGACCTTCGCCGATCCCAACAACAAGTCGGGCAGTGCGATCGTCCTCTCGCCGGACAACGATTACCTGCGGCAGTTCCGCGGCAAGTAGCCTCATTCAATATCGGTTCAGATCGAACGGAGTGAATCGTGCCCAGGAATGAGTTGGGGGAAATTTCCAAGCGCTGGGCCGTTTGAGGCCAGGCACCCGAGACAAGGAAACTGAAGGACGTGAAAACCGTGCGATATGCCTACAGTGTGACTACTGCGCTGCTGCTCGGCGGCGCCGCCCTCTCGCTCGCGACCGGCCTGCCCGCCGGCGCCCAGGTCGCGCAGAACGATGCGCGCGAAGTCTCGGCCGTGGTGCCGCGCGCGGGCGCCCCGGCGAGCTTTGCCGACCTCGTCCAGCAGCTCCAGCCGGCGGTCGTCAACATCTCGACCCGCCAGCGCATCAAGGTGCAGGCCCAGGCCAACCCCTTTGCCGGCACGCCCTTCGCCGACCTGTTCGGCGGCGGCCCCGGCGGCCCTGACGGCGGCGCGCCGCAGACCCGCGAGGCCCAGTCGCTCGGCTCGGGCTTCATCATCTCGGCCGACGGCTTCGTCGTGACCAACAACCACGTCGTCACCGCCGACGGCCAGGGCGAGGTCGAGACGATCACCGTGACCATGCCCGACGGGACCGAATACCCCGCCAAGCTGATGGGCCGCGATGCCCAGTCCGACCTGGCGGTGCTCAAGATCAGCTCGCCCAAGCCGCTGCCCTTCGTGCGCTTCGGCGACAGCGCCAATGCCCGCGTCGGCGACTGGATCCTGGCGATCGGCAATCCCTTCGGCCTGGGCGGCTCGGTGACCTCGGGCATCATCTCGGCGGTGACCCGCACCACCGGGGCCGGCGCCTACGACCGCTATTTCCAGACCGACGCGGCGATCAACCGCGGCAACTCCGGCGGCCCGATGTTCGACATGAAGGGCCAGGTGATCGGGATCAATTCCGCGATCCTCTCGCCGACCGGCGGCAGCGTCGGGATCAGCCTGGCGATTCCCGCCGAAGTCGCGGCGCCGATCGTCGACCGGCTGAAGCTGGGCCAGGCGATCGAGCGCGGCTACCTCGGCGTTTCGGTCGGCCCGATGAGCGAGGACATGTCGGATTCGCTCGGCGTGCCGCACAACCGCGGCGAATTCGTCCAGACGGTGCTCCCCGGCCAGGGCGCGGCCAATGCCGGCATGCGCGCGGGCGACGTGGTCGTGCGCGTGGCGGGCAAGGAAGTCACCCCCCAGCAGTCGCTGTCCTATATCGTCGCGAACGTCGCCCCCGGGACCCGCATCCCGATCGAGCTGATCCGCGAGGGCAAGCGCCTGACGGTCTCGGCGGTGGTCGGGCGCCGGCCGAGCGAGGAAGAGCTGGCCAGCCAGCAGAGCTTCGACCGTGCCAATCCCCAGGCCGACGCCGACACCCCCTTCAACAACGCGCCGAGGCGGCAGGGCGAGGGCGTTACCGAGCAGGCCTTGGGCGTCTCGGTGCTGCCGCTGACCCCCCAGATCACGCGCCAGCTCGGCCTCGCCGAGACCGCGCAGGGCCTGGTCGTCACCGCGGTCGACAGTTCGGGCGACGCCGCCGCCAAGGGGCTGCAGCGCCGCGACATCATCGTTTCGGCCAACTACCGGCCGGTCGCGACGGTCGCCGATCTCGAAGCCGCGGTGAAGGCCGCCAAGGCCGCGGGCCGGAGCGCCCTGCTGCTCCAGGTCCAGCGCGCCGGCGCGCCGGCGGCCTACGTGCCGATCCGTCTGCGCTAGGCTGTTCCGCTTGCGTGGAAGCGTTTCGGCGTAACTGAAGCGCGGAACGCACCCCTTCCCTGCGGGGAAGGGGCGTTTGCCTCACTGCTGGCTTACTGCTCCTCGCCCGCCTTCGCGGCGGGACGCTGGCGCTGCGGGTCGCTGCCCGACATGATCCGCGGTGCCGAGCGCTGCTTCTCGGCCGGCGTGCGCCCGGTCGCCTGGTTGAGGAAATCGTCGTTCGCGGCCGCGGGCGGGGCGCCGCCTTCGTACATCTCGGGCGGAATCCCGCCAGGGCCCGAGCCGTCGTCCTTGCGCGGAGCGATCAGGTTGCCCTGCTCGTCCATGTAGCGATAGTCGGCCGGATCGCCCGAGAGCGCCTCGTCGTCGGGCTCAAGTTGCCATTCGGGCAGCTTGAGCTCGGTATCGAACTGCTCGACCGGGCGCCTGGCCACGGCGACCTTCATATAGGCCGCGAAGGCGCGCGCCGGGGCGTGGCCGCCCTGCAGGCCGGCGACCGGCTTGGCATCGTCGCGGCCCATCCACACGCCCGTGGTCACTCCGCTGGAGAAGCCGACGAACCAGCCGTCCTTGTTCGAGCTGGTCGTGCCGGTCTTGCCCGCCACCGGCCGGCCGATCTGCGCGGCGCGGCCCGTGCCGGTGTTGACCGCGGTCTGGAGCAGATCGGTGATCCCCGCCGCGACATAGGGCGGGACGAGGACCTGGCCCTGCTTGGCGGGGCGGCTGTAGAGCTCCTTGCCGTCGACCGTCGTCACCTTGGTGATCCCGTAAGGCTCGATCGAGACGCCCTTGGCCGAGACCGCGGCGAAGGCGGTGGTCATGTCGATCAGACGGACTTCGGACGTCCCCAGCACCATCGAAGGCATCGTGTTGACCGGCGTGGTGATCCCGAAGCGCCGCGCCATCGAGGCGACCGCACCGAAGCCGATCGCATTGCCGAGCGAGGCCGCGACGGTGTTCTTCGAATAGGCGAAGGCGGTGCGAATATCGATCTGGCCGGCATAGCCCCCGCCCGAATTGTGCGGGCTCCAGCCGCCGATGTTGACGGGCTCGTCCATCACCGGGTCGTCGGGCTTGTAGCCCGCCTCGAGCGCGGCGAGATAGACGAACAGCTTCCAGGCCGAGCCCGGCTGGCGCACGGCATTGACCGCGCGGTTGTAGTTCGAGGTCACGTAATCGGTCCCGCCGACCATCGCCAGGACCGCGCCGTCGCGGTCGAGGCTGACCAGGGCGCCCTGCGCGCCCTTGGGCACGTTGCCGAGCACCGAGGCGGTCGCGGCCTTCTGCAGCGCGGGATCGAGCGTGGTCCAGACCTCGATCGGCTCGTCGTTCTCGGGCAGGATCAGGTCGAGCTGCGGCAGCGCCCAGTCGGTGAAGTAGCGGACCGAGTTCTGGCTGCCCTCGGCGGCGAACTTGATGTGGAGATCGGTGCTCCGGGCCTGGTCCGGGGTGATCGTCCCGACATCGGCCATGACGCTCAGCACCACCTTGGCGCGGCTGACCGCGGCCTCGGCGTCGGCGGTCGGCGAATAGCGCGAGGGCGCCTTGACCAGGCCGGCGATGATCGCCGCCTCGGGCAGGCTGATCTCGGAGCCCGGGTGGCCGAAGAACTTGCGGCTGGCGCTGTCGACGCCGTAGGCGCCGCCGCCGAAATAGACCTTGTTGAGATAGAGCTCAAGGATCTGGTCCTTGGAGAACTTCCACTCCAGCGCCATGGCCAGCACGGCCTCGCGGATCTTGCGGTCGAAGGTCTTGGAGTTGTTGAGGAACACCGTGCGGGCGAGCTGCTGGGTGATCGTCGAGGCGCCCTGGCGGAAGGCGCCCTTCTCGGCGCGGACCTTGACGGCGCGCAAAAGCCCGACGGGATCGATCCCGAGGTGCGAGCGGAAGCGCCGGTCCTCGACCGAGACCATCGCGTCCTTCATCACCTGGGGGATCTGGTCGTAGGGCAGCCACTTGCCGTAGCTCGGCCCGAGCGAGACCAGCTCCGACCCGTCGCGCGCGCGCACGACGATCATCTGGCCGTTCTGGCTGGTCTTGAGCTCTTCGTAGCTGGGCAGCGACTGCGCGGTGATGCCCACCGCGACGGCCACGCCGATCACCGCGAGCAGGCCGATGGCCAGGCCCCAGACGAACAGCCGCCGGACCCAGCGGCCGAAGGCGGACCGCGCCTTCCTGGGAGGTTGGGACGCCCCTCCGGCGCTCCCGCCCCGCGGAATGTCGGCTCTGGCCATCTGGCTCGTATTACCCCTCGCTCAGCGCGTGTCCGCGATGTTTCTCACCGCTCTGCATAGGCCATGCCTAACACAGGGTTAACGAAAGCCCGCACCTATTCCTTCGGCTGAAAGTCGAGGCTGGCGCTGTTGATGCAATAGCGCAGCCCGTTCGGCCCCGGCCCGTCGGGAAAGACATGGCCGAGATGCCCCTCGCACCTGGCGCAGACCACTTCGGTCCGGACCATCCCGTGCGAGGCGTCGCGGTGCTCCTCGACCGCGCCCGCGGCCACCGGCGCGGTGTAGCTCGGCCAGCCCGAGCCCGAATTGTACTTGGTGTCGGACGAGAACAGCGCCGCGCCGCAGCCGGCGCAGGCGTACATGCCTTCGGCCTTGTTCTGCTCGTACTTGCCGGTGAAGGCCCGCTCGGTCCCGGCCTGGCGCAGGACCTGATACTGCTCGGGGCTAAGCCGCTCGCGCCACTCGGCGTCGGTCAGGGTGAGCTTGTCGGTCATCGTGGTCTCCTCATATTTCAGGTCGCTCCGACCGATTGGACTGGGTCCGAAAACAGCTGCACATAGGGAAAATACTGGAACACCCGGTTCCTGCTGTTCCCGGTTATCTCGGCAAGGATATCCAACTCGACCAAGCGGTTCACGATGTCGCTGGCAGCAGGATAGGTGGTGCCCAGCAAGTCCGAAACCTGCCCGATGCTCATATAGGGTTGGCGATAGAGCTGTTCCAGCAACCGCAGTCCATTTCCCGCCGCACGGCCACAACGCTTCACCACCATGTCGCGGTGGCGTTCGCGCATGGCGACGATATTGCGCGCCGTTTCGGTCGCCTCGTTGCTGACGACCTCGACGGCGGTGAGGAAGAACCTGAGCCATTCCTCCCACTCGCCGCGCTCGCGCACGGCCTGGAGCCTATCGTAGTATTCCTGACGGAACCGTTTGAAATAGTAGGAGATATAAAGCACCGGCTTGATCAGGATACCGAGATGCCGGGTTAGCAGGAAGGTGATCAACAAACGCCCGATGCGTCCGTTTCCGTCGAGAAATGGGTGGATCGTCTCAAACTGGGCATGGATCAGGCCGATTTTGATCAGCGCGGGCAGCCCCGTGTCGGCGTGGATGAACTCCTCCAGCGCCCCTAGCTGGTCGGCAAGCTCGTGCGGCGGAGGCGGGACAAAGATCGCTTCATTCAGCATGCACCCTTGCGGCCCGATCCAGTTCTGACTTGTCCGGATTTCCCCCGGCTGCAGTCTTTCTCCGCGAACCCCATCCAGCAAGATCGCATGGATTTCCCTGATCAGCCGAACCGAAATAGGAAATCCGTCCATTCGCTGAAGGCCATGATTCATTGCCTGGACGTAGTTCAGGACTTCTGCGACGTCATTGGGCCGGCCCGCCGACAGAACCTGCGCTTCCAATTCGAGCAGGTCGTTAAGCGAGGACTGGGTTCCCTCGATCTGGCTCGACAGGACGGCTTCCTTGCGGACGTACATGAACACGAAGAGGTCGGGATCGGGCAGGGTCAGGATCGAACCGTCCAATCGGCCGAGTGCGCGATCCGCCTTGGACAGGACGGTCTGGAGCTCGAGGTCGAGGGCAATCGGAGGCGCTGGAGGCAGTTTAGCCGGCACGAACGCCGCGTAGCGGTTGAACTGCTTGACATAGTGCCCTGCGCGTGGGTGCGAGATCAGCATTTCCATCCCATATTATAATCTAGGTATAACATGGGGCGAGATTCGCTCCTTGTCAAAGACAGGCTTGAACAAGGAGAAAGATCTGCGTCTTGCAGCTTACAGCCTTGAACAAGGCTAGTCCGGACGACGCCTATCCGGCTCAGCCTTTAACAGCGCATTCAATGCAAATGCTCGACCAGCAGCACCGTGCCGTCATGCCCGGCCACCCGCATCCGCGTGCCGGGCTCGGCGTCCGGTCCCTTGGCGAGCCATTCGCTGTCGCCGTGCCTGACCCGGCCCGAGCCGCCCTCGATCACGCTGGCGACGGTCACGACCTCGCCGACCAGGCGCCCGCCGCGGTCGTTCATCAGCGGGTCGGCGCCCACGACCGGATTGGCGCGCAGGTAGCGGCGGCCGCCGAACACCGAGATGAGCGCCAGGAGGGCGAAGATCACGATCTGCGGCGCCAGGCCGAGCGGCAGGGCCCAGGCCAGCAGCCCGGTGACGATCGCCGCCCCGGCCAGCCAGATCAGGAAGAACCCGGGGACGACCATCTCGGCCACGGCCAGGACCAGACCGAGCGCGAGCCAGGCCCAATGCCCGTCGAGGGTTTCGAGCCAGGTCATGCGCGCGGCGTGCCGGGCATGACGGGCGGCACGCTCGGGCGCGGCTGACGCGGCGGCGCGGGCGGATTGCCGCCGGAACCGCCGATCGCATCCTTCACCAGCTCCCCGATCCCGCCGAGCGAGCCGATCAGCTGGGTCGCCTCGACCGGGAACAGGATCGTCTTGGCATTGGGCGAGGTGGCGAACTGGCTGACCGCATCGGTGTACTTCTGGGCGATGAAGTAGTTGAGCGCCTGGCTGCCCGAGGCGGCGATCGCGTCGGAGACCATCTGGGTCGCCTTGGCCTCGGCCTCGGCCTCGCGCTCGCGGGCCTCGGCGTCGCGGAAGGCGGCCTCGCGGCGGCCCTCGGCCTGGAGGATCGCACCCTGCTTCTCGCCCTCGGCGCGGAGGATCTCGGAAGCGCGCATGCCCTCGGCCTCGAGGATCTGCGCGCGCTTCTCGCGCTCGGCCTTCATCTGCCGGGCCATGGCGTTGGAGATGTCGGCCGGCGGGCGGATGTCCTTGATCTCGACCCGGGTGATCTTGACCCCCCAGGGCGCGGTCGCGTGATCGACCACGACCAGCAGCTTGGCGTTGATCTCGTCGCGCTTCGACAGCGTCTCGTCGAGGTCCATCGAGCCCATCACCGTGCGCAGGTTCGTCGTGGTGAGCTGCATGATCGCGACGTAGAGGTTCGACACCTCGTAGGCCGCCTTGCCGGCATCGAGCACCGAGAAGAACACCACCGCGTCGACCCCGACCATGGCATTGTCGCGGGTGATGATCTCCTGCCCGGGGATGTCGAGCACCTGCTCCATCATGTTCACCTTGTGGCCGACCCGGTCGATGAACGGAATGATCACGTGGAGCCCCGGCGTGGCGGCGAGCGAATACTTGCCGAGCCGCTCGATCGTATAGACGTAGCCCTGCCGCACGACGCGCACGCCCATCGCCAGGAAGACGAAGACCAGCACCAGCAGTGCAATCAGAAACCCGCCCATCGCGTCACCTCGTCCAAAGTTGCCGCATGGTAGCGAGCGGGGGGAAGGGCGCAAGTTGGTTCAGAAGGGCTCGGGGCGACACCAATCGCGACAAAATCGCCGATTGACGCTTTTCCGCCCTCCGCGCAGCCTCGTGCTCCCGGAGGGGACGGATGATCGAACGCGCAGCACCGCAATCGCAGCCCTCGCCGGCGCGGCGATCGAGCAACCTCAAGCGCGCTAGAGCTTCGCGTAGAGCGCCAGCAGCC
>JASGGH010000092.1:0-11069 GCA_047605105.1 Novosphingobium sp.
GTGGAATATGGGCTGCAAACGCTGGATGGCCTCGCCGCCTGGCTGGATGGCTGAGCCAACCGCATGATTAGTGCGACAAGCTGGGCCATCTTGTCGCGCTTCTCCTAAATTTTGCGATCGAACCGTCGACGCTGATTTTTCATGAAAAAATTTGTCGCAAAAATCGGGTGCAACAGCCAGACTTCCGCCGCTGACTTTTACTATACGTCGTGGCCCGGATTTCGGGCTGCTGCGAAAGTGTGGGGGGATATGGGGACACGATTTGTCGGTTCCAGCAAATGATATATATTAAATTCATTAAATTAATAGTTCGATACAAGCCCTGCACCAACCTCGTCCCCGGCGGAACCGGCGCTCTTCCGGATCGTAGAATTCGGGGGCGGCGACGCGATGGGCCGTTCCCGCACACTAAAGTTGACCGTCGTTCTTGTGATGACAGCGCGCTGTTCCTAAGAGGCCACGATGCCAGGTGAGATCCTAGACAACCGCGGGCGAGGCGAAGCGAGCTGGCAGTGGCCCTCGGTTCACCCCGAAGGCCGCAAGTTCGCCCTGATCGCCGCGGCGGTCTGCGTGTTCACCGCCTTCATGGCGTGGGAAACGCTGGCCTGGCCGCTCGGCGCGCTGACTTTCGGCATTCTCGCGTTCTTCCGCGACCCTCAGCGGGTCACCCCGCAGGGCGAAGCGCTGATCGTGGCGCCGGCCGACGGCCTGATCACGCTGATCCAGAAGGTCCCGCCGCCGCGCGAGCTGTGCCTGGAAGACGGCACCGGCGGCCCGGTGCTCTCGGCCGAGCCGGTGACGCGCATCTCGATCTTCATGTCGGTGTTCGACGTCCACATCAACCGCGCGCCCGTGGCGGGCACGGTGCGGCGGGTGGTCTATATCCCCGGCAAGTTCATGAACGCCGATCTCGACAAGGCGAGCGAGGAGAACGAGCGCCAGCACGTCCTGATCGAGCGCGCCGACGGCGTCTCGATCGGGTTCACCCAGATCGCCGGCCTCGTGGCGCGGCGGATCGTGCCGTTCGTGAAGCCGGGCGATATCCTGGCGAGCGGGCAGCGGGTCGGCCTGATCCGCTTCGGCAGCCGGGTCGATGTCTACCTGCCCGCCGGAACCGAGCCCAGGGTGCTGATGGGCCAGAAGACCATCGCCGGCGAAACCGTCTTGGCCGAGATCGGCCAGGGCCCGCTGATCGAAGGCGTGATGCAGTGAGCCCAGGCGAGCGCCCTGCCAGGCTGCGGGGCGGGCTGACGCTGCGGGCGATGGTGCCCAATGCGATCACCGCCGGCGCGCTCTGCGTCGGCCTCACGGGTATCCGTTTCGCCATCGACGGCGAATTCGCCAAGGCGGTGCTGTTCGTGATCGTGGCCGGCATGCTCGACGGGATCGACGGGCGCATCGCCCGCATGCTCAAGGCCCAGTCCCGGTTCGGGGCCGAGCTCGACAGCCTGGCCGATTCGATCAACTTCGGCGTGGCGCCGGCGCTGATCCTCTATCTGTGGTCGCTGCAGGAGACGCCGCGGCTCGGCTGGTTCGCGGCGCTGGCTTTCGCGCTGTGCTGCGTGCTGCGGCTCGCCCGGTTCAATGCGCGGATCGACCTGGCCGATGAACCGCGCAAGGCCGCCGGCTTTCTGACCGGGGTTCCCGCTCCGGTCGGGGCGGGGCTGGCCTTTCTGCCGCTCTATCTGTGGATCGTGACCGACATTAACCTGTTCCGCGAGCCCGTGGTCGTCGGCATCTGGCTCGTGATCGTCGCTTTCCTGCTGGTCTCGGCCCTGCCGACCCTGGCTTGGGGAAAGCTGCGGCCGCGGCGTTCGATGCGGCTCGCTTTCATCGTGCTGGCGGCGCTGGTCGTCGCCGGTCTGGTCAACGAGCCCTGGTTGACCCTCGTGATCATCTGTCTGGCCTATCTCGCCCTGATCCCCGTCGGGATCGTCAGCTACCTCAGGGTCAAGCGGCGAGCAGCTCGCGATTCGGTTCAGTCGGAAGCTTAGGCCGAAGCTCAGGCTGAAGCTCAGGCCGAAGCTCAGGATGGAACGGCAGGGCGTCAGCCTTATCCTTGAAATCGAGGCTGTAGATCAGCGCGGAAGGCCGGTCCGCGGCATCGCGCCGGGAATAGCGCACGCTTACCGGCTCACCCGCGGCCGCAAGTTCGGCGCGCAGCTCCTTGAAGCGAAAGCCGAAGCTATGCCAGCTAAGGACCATGGCGCCCAGCGCGAGCAGGGCGGCTCCGGCAAACAGTGTGGCGATAAGCGTTGCGATCATCTTCTCGTTCCCTCATTCCGATCAGCGCTTGGTCCCGACGTGTGGACCGGACTGTGGAATTGCTGTGGATAACTTGTAATGTGTCGTTCGGTTCCGTCTTGCCGGAAAGAGTGTTCACTATTTGTTCCAGTGTCAAGCCTCATTTGCGACGGTTTGCCGCAGCCACGCGACGAATCCTTACTGGATTTTAACTTTTCGCGCCGCTAAGGGGCGCCACGTCGATCGGAAAACGGCTCATTCCGAGCCTTTTGCGCGAATCGGCGAATCCACATGGGAAGCGTTCATCCCGGTGCCGCAGCGGATTTCGCCGCACGGTTCCAGCTTCCCAGAGGCATAACCGGAAGGAAATATCTTATGGCGGCTCCTACCGTCTCCATGTCGCAATTGATCGAGGCCGGCGCCCACTTCGGCCACCAGACCCACCGCTGGAACCCGCGGATGAAGCCGTACATCTTCGGCGCCCGCAACGGTGTGCACATCCTCGACCTGTCGCAGACCGTGCCGCTGATGGCCCGCGCGCTCGACTTCATCTCCGCCACGGTCCAGGCCGGCGGCAAGGTGCTGTTCGTCGGCACCAAGCGCCAGGCCCAGCAGCCGATCGCCGATGCGGCGCGCGCTTCGGGCCAGCACTTCGTCAACCATCGCTGGCTGGGCGGCATGCTCACCAACTGGAAGACCATCTCGGGCTCGATCAAGCGCCTCAAGACGCTCGAAGAGCAGCTCTCGGGCGACACCGCGGGCCTGACCAAGAAGGAAGTGCTCCAGCTCACCCGTGAGCGCGACAAGCTCGAGCTCTCGCTCGGCGGCATCCGCGACATGGGCGGCATCCCCGACGTGATGTTCGTGATCGACGCCAACAAGGAAGAGCTGGCGATCAAGGAAGCCAACGTGCTCGGCATCCCGGTCGTCGCGATCCTCGATTCGAACGTCTCGCCCGACGGCATCGCCTTCCCGATCCCGGCGAACGACGACGCCAGCCGCGCGATCCGCCTCTATTGCGACGCGGTCGCCCAGGCCGGCACCAAGGGCCGCCGCGAGGCGGTGGTCGATTCGGGCGTCGACATCGGCGCTCTGGACGAGCCCGAGGCCGAGGAAATCGGAGTCGCGGCCCACGCCGAAGAAGCCTGAGCTTCTGACTTAAATCGCCTATAAGTTGTTAGGCGTGCGCCGGGCCCACGGGCTCGGCGCGCGCCATACGTTTCAAGACAAGGATACCAGCGATGGCTTACACCGCAGCCGACGTGAAGAACCTGCGCGAGCGCACCGGCGCCGGCATGATGGACTGCAAGAAGGCGCTCGACGAGACCGCCGGCGACATGGAAGCCGCCACCGACTACCTGCGCGCCAAGGGCCTCGCTGCCGTCGCCAAGAAGTCCAGCCGCACCGCGGCCGAGGGCCTGGTCGGCGTCGCCGTCTCGGGCACCAAGGGCGTCGCGGTCGAGGTCAACTCGGAAACCGACTTCGTCGCCAAGAACGACCAGTTCCAGGACTTCGTGCGCAAGACCACCGAGGTGGCGCTGAGCACCGGCACCAGCGACGTCGAGGAGCTCAAGGGCTCGGCCTATCCCGATGGCGGCACGGTGTCCGACAAGCTGACCAACAACGTCGCGACGATCGGCGAGAACCAGCAGGTCCGCCGCATCAAGCAGGTCGCGGTCTCCTCGGGCATCGTCGTGCCCTACATGCACAACGCCGCCGCGCCGAACCTCGGCAAGATCGGCGTGCTGGTCGCGCTGGAGAGCGAAGCGGGCGCCGACGTGCTCGAGCCGCTCGGCAAGCAGATCGCCATGCACATCGCCGCAGCCTTCCCGCAGGCGCTCTCGGCCGACGACCTCGATCCCGAGGTGCTGGAGCGTGAGCGCAAGATCGCCCTCGACAAGGCGGTCGAGGAAGCGGCCAAGAGCGGCAAGGAGATCCCCGCCGACATCCTCGCCAAGCGCGCCGACGGCGCCGCGGCCAAGTTCGCCAAGGACAACGCGCTGCTCAGCCAGGTCTTCGTCATGGACAACAAGACCCCGATCGCCCAGGTCGTCGAGCAGGCCGGCAAGGCCGCCGGCACCAAGATCGTGCTGAAGGACTACGTCCGCTTCCAGCTCGGCGAAGGCATCGAGAAGGAAGTCACCGACTTCGCGGCGGAAGTCGCGGCGGCTGCCGGCGTTTCCTAAGTCTCGATCCTCCCCGGCACGGGGAGGTGGCAGCTCGAAGGGCTGACGGAGGGGGCTATCGGCTGGCGCTGCGCTGGTCCGACAGCCCCCTCCACCGCCTTCGGCGGTCCCCCTTCCCGTGCCGGGGAGGATAACCTCGTCTCAACCCTTGGCACCGCATGCTCGCTGGCTATAAGAGCCACGCCCCCCGCCAAAGTCCGAGAAAATCCCATGTCTTCGCCCCGCTACAAGCGCATCATGCTGAAGCTTTCCGGCGAGGTGCTGATGGGCAACCAGCAGTTCGGGATCGATCCGGATTTCGTCGCCGAGCTCGCGCGCGAGGTGAAGGCGGCCAAGGAGACGGGCCTCGAGATCTGCCTGGTCATCGGCGGCGGCAACATCTTCCGCGGGATGGCCGGGGCGGCCAAGGGCATGGATCGGGCGCAGGCCGACTACATGGGCATGCTCGCCACGGTGATGAACGCGCTCGCGATGCAGAACGCGCTGGAGCAACTGGGCGTCCACACCCGCGTCCAGTCGGCGATTCAGATGGATACGGTTTGCGAGCCGGTGATCCGTCGCCGCGCCGAGCGGCACCTCGAGAAGGGCCGCGTCGTGATTTTCGCCGCGGGCGTCGGTTCACCCTATTTCACCACCGATTCCGGCGCGGCGCTGCGTGCCGCCGAGATGAAGTGCGATGCGCTGCTCAAGGGCACCAGCGTGGACGGCGTGTACAATGCCGACCCCAAGAAGGACCCGAGCGCCAAGCGTTATGAAACAGTCGATTACGACACGGTCCTGGCGGACAACCTGAAGGTGATGGACGCCTCGGCCGTGGCGCTGTGCCGCGACAACGACATTCCGATCGTCGTCTTCTCGATCCGCGAACAGGGCAATCTCGCCCGGGTTCTGGCGGGGCAGGGGACCCAAACGGTCGTGCAGAAGGAGGCCTGAACATGGCGAAGTACGACAAGGCCGATCTCGAGCGCCGGATGAAGGGCGCGGTGGAATCGCTGCGGCACGATCTCGGCGGTCTGCGGACGGGCCGCGCCAACACCACGCTGCTCGATCCGGTGACGGTCGAGGTCTACGGCAGCCACATGCCGCTGAACCAGGTCGCCACCGTCTCGGCGCCCGAGCCGCGGCTGCTCTCGGTGCAGGTCTGGGACAAGTCGAACATCGGCCCGGTCGAGAAGGCGATCCGTTCGGCCGGGCTCGGGCTCAACCCGATCAACGACGGCAACACCCTGCGCCTGCCGATCCCCGACCTCACCGAGGAGCGCCGCAAGGAGCTGGCCAAGCTGGCGCATTCCTATGCCGAGAAGGCCCGTATCGCGATCCGCAACGTGCGCCGCGACGGGATGGACAACCTCAAGGCCGACGAGAACAAGAAGGAAATCTCGGAGGACGAGCGCAAGCGCCATGAGACCGAGGTGCAGAAGCTGACCGACGACATGATCAAGCAGGCCGACGAGGTCGCCAGCACCAAGGAACAGGAAATCCTCGGCAAGTGATCCTTCGACAAGCTCAGGATGAGCGGTTGGAAGACGGGCAGGGTGGCCCGAACCATGGCGCGCGCCACGTCGCGATCATCATGGACGGCAACGGGCGCTGGGCCAAGGCGCGGCGCCTGCCGCGCGCCGTCGGCCACCAGCGCGGGGTCGAGGCGGTGCGCGTGCTGGTCCGCGCGGCGCGCTCGATGGGGCTGGAGGCGCTGACGCTCTATGCCTTTTCGAGCGAGAACTGGCGGCGTCCGGCGGACGAGGTTTCCGATCTGATGGGGCTGCTCAAGCGCTTCATCAAGAGCGACATCGAGGAGTTCGTCGCCAACGGCGTTCGCCTCAAGATCATCGGCGATTACAAGGCTTTGTCTTCGGACATTGTCGCCTTGCTCGAAGATGCCCTGGCGCGCACGGCGCACAATCGCGGCGTCACCCTGGTCATCGCGCTCAACTACGGCTCGCAGCAGGAGATCGCCCGCGCGGCCGCCGCCGCGGCGCTGAAAGGCCCGATCACGCCCGGGGCGATCGAGGCGGAGCTCGACACTGCCGACCTGCCGCCGCTCGACCTGCTGATCCGCACGTCGGGCGAGGTCCGCCTCTCGAACTTCCTGCTCTGGCAGGCGGCCTATGCCGAGATGTGGTTCACCGACGTGCTCTGGCCGGATTTCACCCCCGGCCATCTCGAAGAGGCGCTCGCCGCCTTCGCCCGGCGCGAGAGGCGCTATGGCGGCCGCTGAGGCTCCCGCGAAAAAATCCGACCTTGGGGTGAGGACCGCCTCCGCGCTGGTGATGGTCGCCATCGCGGGCACGGCGCTGTGGCTGGGCGGCCTCGTCTGGTCGTTGTTCGGCGTCGCCATCATGCTGGGCGTGCTGTGGGAATGGCGCTGCCTTGCCGCCGGGATCACGGCGAACCCGGTTGAGCGTGGGCTGTGGAATGCATTCGGGATTTTCTATGTCGGGTTTGCGACATGGATGCTGGTTTGGCTGCGGACTCGTCCTGACGGTTTACTTGAGGTGTTGCGGTTAGTTGGTGCGGTCATTGCAGTCGACATAGGGGCTTTTTTTGCTGGCCGGACATTTGGCGGACCAAAGATTGCGCCAAAGATCAGCCCGTCCAAGACGTGGACTGGTCTGATCGGTGGAATGGTAGGCGCTTCGGTTGTAATGCTTATTCCCGAGGGCGGCGTTCATGCCGAAGACATGCCATTTGGCTGGCGTCTATTGTTTGGCGTCATTAGCGGATCTCTCCTTGCCGTTGTTGCACAGGCCGGTGATTTTTTTGAGAGCTGGATGAAGCGCCGGGCAGGAGTCAAAGATTCCAGTGCTTTAATTCCCGGGCATGGTGGGTTGTTTGATCGGGTGGACGGTCTGCTGGCAGTCATGGCAGTAGGCGGAATTCTCTTGCTGGCATCCGGCGGTTTTAGCGGTATCTTCTAGACTCATGCGTTCCATTTCCATCCTCGGGGCCACCGGCTCGATCGGCGCTTCCACCCTGGACCTGATCCGCCGCGAGCCGGGCAACTGGCGCGTCCTCGCGCTCACCGCGCACAGCAATGCCGCCGAGCTGGCGAAGCTCGCCCGCGAGTTCCGCGCCGAGATCGCGGTGATCGCCGACGAGGCGCGCCTGCCCGAACTGCGCGAGGCCCTGGCCGGCACCAATATCCAGGCGCTCGGCGGGCAGTCCGGCCTGGTCGAGGCGGCCGCCGCCGGCGCGGACCTGACCATCGCGGCCATCGTCGGCTGCGCGGGGCTCGCGCCGACGATGGCCGCGATCGAGCAGGGCGGGGTCATCGGCCTCGCCAACAAGGAGGCGCTGGTCTCCGCTGGCGAGGTGATGACCGCCGCGGTCGAGAAGTACGGCGCGACGCTGCTCCCGGTCGATTCCGAGCATAACGCGATCTTCCAGTGCCTGGCCGGCAACGATCCCGAGCACGTGCGCACGATCACCCTTACGGCCAGCGGCGGCCCGTTCCGCGACTGGTCGCTGGACCAGCTCACCGCCGCGACCCCGGCCCAGGCGGTCAAGCATCCCAACTGGGACATGGGCGCGAAGATCAGCGTCGATTCCGCGACGATGTTCAACAAGGGCCTTGAACTGATCGAGGCCTATCACCTGTTCCCGGTCGGCCTGGACCGCTTGCGGATCATCGTCCACCCGCAGTCGGTGGTGCACTCGATGGTCGAGTACCGCGACGGCTCCACGCTGGCGCAGCTCGGCCCCTCGGACATGCGCGTGCCGATCGCCTCGGTCCTGGCCTGGCCGCAGCGGATGGACACGCCGCTGCCGCCGCTCGACCTCGCCGCGATCGGCGAGCTGACCTTCCGCGCGCCCGACGAGGTGCGCTTTCCCGCCACCCGGCTCGCCCGCCAGGCGGCCGAGGCGGGCGGGGCGATCCCCGCGGTGCTCAACGCGGCGAACGAGGTGGCGGTCGCCGGCTTCCTCGCCGGTCAGATCGGGTTCACCCGGATCGCGGCAATGGTGGAGGATGTCCTCTCCCGCTACTCGCCCGCCGCGCCCGGCTGCCTGCCCGACGTCCATGCCGTCGATGCCGAGGCGCGGGCCCATGCGAATGCCCTGATGGAGCTTGCCTGAGTGTTGGATTCTCCGTCGATCCTGGTGACGATATTCGCCTTCCTGCTGGTCCTGGGCCCGCTCGTGCTGGTGCACGAACTGGGGCACTATCTGGTCGGACGGCTGTTCGGGGTGAAGGCCGATGCCTTCTCGATCGGCTTCGGCAAGGAAATCGCCGGCTGGACCGACAAGCGCGGCACGCGCTGGAAGCTGTCGCTGCTGCCGCTGGGCGGCTATGTCCAGTTCGCCGGCGACCTCAACGGGACGAGCCAGCCCGACGGCAAGGGCCTCGAAGGCCTGACCGCGGAACAGCGCGGCTACGTGTTCCATGCCAAGCCGCTGTGGCAGCGCGCGCTGATCGTCCTGGCCGGTCCGCTGACCAACCTGATCGTCGCGGTGCTGATCCTCGCCGGCTTCGCCATGGTCATGGGCAAGCCGGCCGCCGAACCGAGGATCGCCGGCTTCTTCCCGACCTCCGACGCCCGCGCGGCGGGGCTGAAGGTCGGCGACAGGATCGTCGCGATCGACGGCGCGCGGATCGCCAGCCTGACCGAAATCCCCGAGCGGGTGTTCTATCGCCCCGGCCAGACCGTGCCGATCGCGGTCGAGCGCGAGGGCCGGGTCGCGGTGGTGCCGGTGAAGCTGTCCACCCAGGTGGTGCACGACCGGTTCGGCAACGAAAACAAGGTGGCCGACCTCGGCATCGACTATGAAGCCGCGGTGGTGGCCGCTTTCGCCAAGGGCTCCGCGGCCGAGGCGGCGGGGATGCGCAAGGGCGACCGGATCGTCTCGCTCGACGGGCGCGCGGTGACCAGTTTCAACGAGGTGCGGGAATACGTCTACCCGCGGCCGGGCCAGACGGTCCGGGTCGCCTATCTGCGCGACGGTGGCCGCCGCGAGGCGGCGATCCGGCTCGGCACGGCGGATGTCACCGACGAACGGGGCAAGCCGCTCAAGATCGGCCTGCTCGGCGTCAAGGGCGGCGAGGTGGTCCCTGTCGGCCTCGGCGAGAGCCTGGTCATCGGGGCCGAGCGCAGCATCGGCGTGGTGCGGGTGCAGATCGCCGCGCTGGGCCAGATCATCACCGGCCAGCGCTCGGTCAAGGAGCTTGGCGGGCCGATCAAGATCGCCAAGATCTCGGGCGAGCAATTCAGCCTGGGATGGGCGGATTTCGCATACTTCGCGGCGATGATCTCAATTAATTTGGCATTCATCAACCTGCTGCCAATCCCGGCCTTGGACGGTGGGCACCTGGCATTCTACGCGGCCGAAGCTGTCCGCCGGAAACCGCTGGGCGCGCGCAGTCAGGAATGGGCGTTCCGCACCGGCATGGCCTTCGTGCTCGCGCTGATGCTGTTCGTCACGATCAACGACGTGGCCTCGCTGCTGGGGATCGGCAGTTAGGCGGCCCGGATCGTGGGTGTTCAAGGCTGTCGATAGGCTTCTCGGCCCGCCGACAGACGCTTGATCGGCGGAGCGGCATCGGGCAAGGGCAGCCATTGCTAACGGGACCGCAGGGTCCTGGACTATTTTTGGGGTCGGTTCGGGTATTTGCCCGGGTCTGCCGAATACGGGAATTGCCGTGTCGAGGATTGGACGGAACATGGTTCGCAGCGATAAGCCCTACCACTTTGCGGCCGCCTTGCTCGGGACTTCGATCCTTGCCGGGCTGCCGGTGGCGGCGAGCGCCCAGGAAGCGGTTGCGCCCGCGCCCGCCGCTGCGGATGCTCCCGCACCGGCACCCGCGATCATTCAGTCGATCGCGGTCGAAGGCTCGCAGCGGCTCGAGCCCGACACGATCATTTCCTACATCAAGCTGCGCGTGGGCGGGGCCTATAACGAGACCGCGGCCGACCAGGCCCTGAAGGACCTCTACGCGACCGAGCTGTTCGCCGACGTCCAGATCCGCAACAACGGCGGCAACGTGGTGATCACGGTCAAGGAAAACCCGGTCATCAACCGCATCGTGCTGGAGGGCAACAAGCGGATCAAGGAGGACAAGATCACTCCCGAGATCAAGCTCGCCCCCCGCCAGATCTTCACCCGGTCCAAGGTCCGCGCCGACGTGGCCCGGATCATCGAGCTCTACAAGCGCCAGGGCCGCTTCGCCGCCACGGTCGAGCCGAAGATGGTCCAGCTCGAGCAGAACCGCGTCGACATCGTCTTCGAGATCACCGAAGGGCCGAAGTCCAAGGTCCGCCAGATCAACATCATCGGCAACGAGATCTTCTCCGACGGCGACCTGCGCTCGGAAATGGTCACGAAGCAGTCGCGGATGTTCCGCTTCATGAGCTCGAAGACCAGCTACGACCCCGATCGCATGGCCTTCGACCAGCAGAAGCTGCGCCAGTTCTACCTGACCCAGGGCTATGCCGACTTCCGCGTGGTCTCGGCCGTGGCCGAGCTGACCCCGGACAAGAAGGACTTCATCATCACCTACGTGGTGGAGGAAGGCAAGCGCTACAAGTTCGGCGACGTGAAGGTCGACAGCCAGCTGCGCGATTTCGATGGCGAGGTGCTGGCGAAGAGCCTGCCGATGAAGGCGGGCGACTGGTACAACGCCAAGCAGGTCGAAGACACGATCGA
>JASGGH010000093.1:0-10886 GCA_047605105.1 Novosphingobium sp.
TCTTGGCGACGAGGCCGGCGGCGACGAGCACGCCCGGGTTCGAGGTGTTGGTGCACGAGGTGATCGCCGCGATCACCACGTCGCCGTCGCCGATGTCATGGGCCATGCCCTCGACCGGCGCGCGCGACTGGGCCTTCTTGTAGACGTTGGCGAGGTCGGCGTTGAACACGTCGTCGACCTCGGTGAGGTCGACCTTGTCCTGCGGGCGCTTCGGCCCGGCGAGCGACGGGACGACCGTGCCCATGTCGAGCTCCAGCGTATCGGTGAAGACCGGATCGGCGGCGGCCGGATCGATCCAGAAGCCCTGCTCCTTGGCATAGGCCTCGACCACCTCGATCTGGTCCTCGTCGCGGCCGGTGAGGCGCATGTAGTCGAGCGTCTTGTCATCGATTCCGAAGAAGCCGCAGGTCGCCCCGTATTCGGGGGCCATGTTGGCGAGCGTCGCGCGGTCGGCCAGGCTCAGCGAGGCGAGGCCCGGGCCGAAGTATTCGACGAAGCGGCCGACCACGCCCTTGGCGCGGAGCATCTGGGTGCAGGTGAGCACGAGGTCGGTCGCGGTGACGCCTTCCTGAAGCTCGCCGGTCAGCTTGAAGCCGACGACTTCGGGGATCAGCATCGAGACCGGCTGGCCGAGCATCGCCGCTTCGGCTTCAATGCCGCCGACGCCCCAGCCCAGCACGCCGAGGCCGTTGATCATCGTGGTGTGGCTGTCGGTGCCGACGCAGGTGTCGGGATAGGCGACCGCGGCGCCGTTCTGGTCATTGGAGATCCACACGGCCTGGGCGATGTGCTCGAGGTTCACCTGGTGGCAGATGCCGGTGCCCGGGGGCACGGCCTTGAAGCTGTCGAGCGACTTGGAACCCCACTTGAGGAAGTCGTAGCGCTCCAGGTTGCGCTGGTATTCGATCTCGACGTTGTTCTCGAAGGCCTTGGGATGGCCGAACTCGTCGACCATGACCGAGTGGTCGATCACGAGATGGACGGGGACCAGCGGGTTGATCTTGCTGGTGTCGCCGCCGAGCTTGGCGATCGCGTCGCGCATGGCGGCGAGGTCGACCACGCAGGGAACGCCGGTGAAGTCCTGCATCAGCACGCGGGCCGGGCGGTACTGGATCTCTCTGGACGGCGCCTTGGGGTCCTTCTGCCAGTCGGCCAGGGCCTGGATGTCGCCGACCGAGACGGTGAAGCCGCCGTCTTCGAAGCGTAGCAGGTTTTCGAGCAGGACCTTCATCGAGAAAGGCAGGCGGCTCACGTCACCGATCTTCTCGGCCGCCTTCTTCAGCGAGTAATAGGCGATCTCGCGGCCCTTCACGGTCATCGTGGAGCGGGTGGCGAGGGAGTCCTGTCCGACCTGGGTCATGCTGCGTATTTTCCCTGTGCTGTTCTGGCCCTGAATTCCCGCGTTCCCGCGAGGCAGTTCCGTGTTCGGAATTGCTGCAATGCGGCAACGGATTCGTTGCGCCGCCGATGCGCGTTATGGGGCCTCAGGTCAAGCCTTGGGCGCGCGCCGCGCGAGGGGAATGCCTTACAGCGCGGTCTGTTCGGTGCGGGTCCGCGTGGCGATCAGGCAGCCGACCACGATCAGCGCGGCGCCGGCGAGGGTCGCGGAGGTTACCCGCTCGCCGAACCACAGCCAGCCGAACAGCGCGGCCCAGATGAAGGCGGTATATTCGAGCGGGACCAGCGCCTGGGCTTCGGCCCGGGCATAGGCCCAGGCGAGCAGCATCAGCGAGGCCGTGACGAGGGCCGCCGCGAGGGTTATCGTTCCGAGCACCGGCAGGTCCGGAACCTGGAACAGCCACGGCGCGGCGAGGATCAGGACCAGCCCGACCAGGAAATTCTGGAAGAACGCCACCTCGCGCGGGTCTGCGGCCTGGGCCTGCTGGCGCTGCAGGATCAGGTTCCAGGCATAGAACACCGCCGAGGCGAGCACCGCGGTCATCCCGAGCGCCGAGCGGGGCGGCCCGGAAGCGTGGCCCGGCGCGAAGGCGATCACGGCGACGCCGACCAGCCCGAGCACCGAGGCGAAGACCGCGCGCCGACCGACCGTCTCGCCGAGCAGGGCCGAGGCGAGGTACAGCGCGATCAGCGGCGAGATGAACGAGAGCGCGATCGCCTCCGCGATGGGCGTGCGGACCAGGCCCCAGAAGAACAGCGTGGCCATCGCGGCCGAAACCGCGCTGCGGATCAGGTGGACGCGGAAGACCGCCGGCGCCGGCCATCTGCCGCCGCCGATGAGCCAGATCGGCAGCATCACCGCCGAGCCGATGGCGCAGCGCAGCAGCAGCGCGGTATAGACGCCGACCGCGATCGAAGCGCTTTTCATCGCCACGTCCATCACGCTGAAGGTCGCGATGCCCAGCGCGGTTGCCGCAAAGGGTAGGAGAGCGGGATGGCGCTGCATCATGGTGCCATAGGGGCAGCGGCGGGCGCAGGAAAGGCGCGGCGGCTGTCGCTGCACCGCGTCATCGTGCGGGATTCAGCTTTTGGCCGGATTCAGCTTGTGGAAAGCAGCGGAGCTTGATGGATCGCCCTGAAACAGGCATTTATAGGGACAGCGCGATGGCGTAGGGCGCCGACCGCGGTTTTTCTCCTCAGCATAGAGCAGGACGAACGGAATCATGATGGGCAAGTGGCGGATGGCAGCGGGAATTTCTGCGGCGGGCATGATCGGCGCGGTCATGCTTCCGGCCATCGCCGCAGCGCAGGCCGGCCAGCCCGCGGCGAGTGCGCCGGTCGCCGGAGTCAAGCCGGGTGTCGTGCCGACCGCGCCGGGCACAAATCCCCAGGTTCCGGTCGTCGCGGCCCCGGCGCCGATTACCGAATCGGTCATGGCCTGGGACATCGGCGATGCCCAGGCGCTGCTCTCCTACATCGAGGGCCTCGATGCCGAAGGGCTGTTCCCGGCCGACTACCGCCCCGCCGCGCTTCGCGCGGCGATCCAGGCCGGCGAAGGTCCGGCGCTGGATGAAGCGGCCAGCAAGTCTTTCGCCTGGCTCGCCGAGGACCTGCGCGATGGGCGCACGCCGATGACCGCGCGGGTCCAGTGGTTCGCGGTCGATCCCGACCAGGACGTCAACCCCACCGCCGCGCTGATGGCCAAGGCGCTCTCGACCCATAACGTGCCGGGCGTTCTGGACGACCTGGCGCCGACTCATCCCGACTATGCCGTGCTCAAGGAGGCGCTGGCCGATACGCCCGCCAAGGGCCGCACCGCGGCCGAAACCAAAGCGCTGACAGACAAAAGAGCCGCGATCCGCGCCAACATGGACCGCTGGCGGTGGCTCCAGCGCGATCTCGGCAGCCTGTACCTGCTGACCAACGTGCCCGAGTTCCAGTTGCGGCTGACCAAGAACAACGAGATCATCAAGACTTACAAGACCGTGGTCGGCAAGCCGGGCCGAACCGCCACCCCGCAGCTCGCCGAAACGGTCGAGGCGGTGGTGTTCAACCCGACCTGGACCGTGCCGCAGTCGATCGTCGTCGGCGAGGGGCTGGGCGCTCAGTTGATGCGCAGCCCGCGGGCCGGCTACAAGGCCACCCGGGCGGCCAACGGGGTGATCACCGTGGTCCAGCAGCCCGGGCCGCAGAACGCGCTCGGGGTGATGAAGATCGACATGCCCAATCCGCATGCGATCTACCTGCACGACACGCCGTCGAAGTCCTACTTCAACGCGCCGGTTCGTGCCTTCAGCCACGGTTGCGTCCGTACCGAGCGCGCGCTGGAACTGGGCATGACCCTGGCGATCTTCGGCGCCGGGCTCGATACCAACCAGGTCGTCGCCAATGCGACCTCGGGCAAGTACACCCGGGTAGTCATGAACCGGCAACTGCCGGTCTACATCACCTATTTCACGATGGGCACGAACATTGCGGGCCAGTTGTCGAGCTTCGGCGACATCTACGGCCGTGATGCGCCGGTGCTGGCCAGCTTCGCCGCGCCGCGCCAGCTCAAGACGACCCAGCGCAAGAGCAACGAGGCGATCATCAAGCTGGACAATCCGCTCTAAGGGCGGTCCCGACCTTATCTTTCCCTCGCCTGTCCTGCCGATGCTTGATTAAGGCCGGCGCAGGGAATGGGCGCGGTCGCGACAAATGAATGCCAGAATGCCAATTCTGAAGTTCCTGCCGCTCGTGCTGTCGCAGGCTCAGTCCGGGCAGATCTGCGCGATTTCGTGCAAGGCGCTGGGGAAGTGGCGGCGGCGCAGGCTTCGGGCGTGGCACCATCGGCGGATTTCCCTTTCTAGAAGCTGTTCCGCCTCCGGCGCGTCAGACGATGCCGATCCGGTCCGCGTAGAGCAGCCGCCCGCCCGACAGGTTCCACAGTGCCTCGTTGAACTGCTCCGGCGCCATGGCGAAGCAGCCCTCGCTGCGGCCGAGTTTGCCGTAGGTCGCGATCATCGAGGGGGCGGCATAGGCCGCCGGGTGCATCACGATCGCGCGGGGCAGGGCCTGGCTGTTGTCGCGGTCCAGCCCTTCGAGGCGGATCGAGGTCCCATACTTGCCGTTGTACCATTCGCAGGTCAGGTAGGCCCCGCGCGAGGTGGCGTTGGAGCCGATCTCGTTCGAGAAGCTCTGCAGATAGCCGCAATGCTCGGGGTCCGACCCCCGGCCATGGGCAACATAGAACGAGCGCACCGTGCCGTTCTCGAGATTGGCGAAGTGGAAGCGCGGCTGGGCGGACTGCTGGGCGAAGTCGGCGATCCCGGCGATGTCGCGGCGCCAGACCTTGTTCCCGGCCTTCTCGACCTCGCGCTTGGCGATCTCAAGGATTCGGCGCTTGTAGGCCGGATTGTCGATCGGGGCGGGGAGCGGTGCGGGCGGCTGAACCGCGACGAGCGGCGGCGGTGCCGCTATCGGCTTGGCGAAGGCGCGGTCGAATTGCGAAGTCAGATCGTCGGCCAGCGCGCGTGCAGGAAGGGCGAGCGTCGCTCCCGCCGCCAAACCGCCCCTGATGAGGTCGCGCCTGTTCATGCCCCGTCCCATACCACGTTTAGTCTAAACTGTCACTTAACCCGTCGCCAGAGTTTAAGCGGCGGGAAAGCGCAGGAGTGCGATGGGCCGTGGGGACCGGTTCAGCTCGCGTGGATGATCATCCGGTCGCCGCTCATCTCCAGGCTGCCGAAGCGGCGCAGCACCGACTGGCCGAGCAGGTTGACCTCCAGGCCTTCCATGACCACCGCATTGACGTTCGCGAATTCGTGCCCCGCCACCTCGATGCTGCGGAGTTGGACGAAGGCGCCGCGGCCGGTGCCCGAGGCGGTGCGCATCAGCGGCTGGAACTCGCCGGGATCTACTTGCACGCCAAGCCGCTGCGCGTCGCTGACCGTCAGGGCGACGATGTCTGCGCCGGTATCGATGAGAAACGGGGTATCCTCGCCATTCACGCGCGCGGTCAGGCGGAACTGGCCGGAACCATCGCGCTGAAGCTCGGTATCGCCGCCGCCGCCGCTGCGATTGGCGGCGGCCTGGGCCGCGCGGTAGCGCGCGCCGGGATCGCTCTTGGGCGCGGGCTGTTCGACAGCCGCAGGTTTAGGTGTGGGCGGGCGGATCTGGAAGACCGTCGCTCCCAGCACAACCGCGCAGAGCAGAAGAGGCAGCGGGTACTTCATGCCTCGCTGCCTTAGCGGCGCAGCCTTACCATTTCGCAAATCGGCGTTACGCGTTCGCCTTGTCGTCCTGCGTCTCGATCTCCAGCGCCCCGATCGTCAGCTTGTCGATTCGCGCCTCGCGCAGGCGCATCCTGCCGATCGACAGGCGGCCGATGGCCAGCGCGCCGATCGCGACCGCGCCCATGGCGATGGCGCCGAGGGCGAAGGAACCGAGGGCGATCGTGCCGGCCGCACCGGCACCCAAGGTGCCCGCGGGCACCTTGTTGCCCGGAGCGATCGGTGGCAGGATCGCCTTATTCCGCCGCTTCGGCCGGAAGAGCATCGCCGTGCCGCTTGTCCATCGGGACCAGGGTCCCGGCCTCGATCTCGGCAGCCTTCCGTTCGACCAGGCTGACGATGTGGTCGAGCATGGTCTCGCTCTTCACGTGGTGGTCGGTCACCCCCGAGAGGAAGACCATGTGCTTGCCGTTGCCGCCGCCGGTGATGCCGATGTCGGTCTCGCGCGCCTCGCCGGGGCCGTTGACCACGCAGCCGAGGACCGAGAGCGACATCGGGGTCTTGATGTGGCTCAGGCGGTTCTCCAGCGCCTCCACCGTGCGGATCACGTCGAAGCCCTGGCGCGCGCAGGAGGGGCAGGAGACGACGCGCACCCCGCGGGTGCGCAGGCCGAGCGCCTTGAGCATCTCGAAGCCGACGCGGACCTCTTCCTCGGGCTCGGCCGAGAGCGAGACGCGGATTGTGTCGCCGATCCCGGCCCAGAGCAGGTTGCCCATGCCGATCGAGCTCTTGACCGTGCCGCCGATCAGCCCGCCGGCCTCGGTGATGCCGAGGTGCAAGGGACAATCGACCGCCTCGGCCAGCCCCATGTAGGCGGCGACCGCGAGGAACACGTCGCTCGCCTTCACGGCGACCTTGTACTCGTGGAAATCGTGGTCCTGGAGCAGCTTGATGTGGTCGAGCGCCGATTCCACCAGTGCTTCGGGGCAGGGCTCGCCGTATTTCTCCAGCAGGTCCTTCTCGAGGCTGCCGGCATTGACGCCGATGCGGATCGCGCAGCCGTTGGCCTTGGCGGCGCGGACCACTTCGGCGACGCGCTCCGAGGAGCCGATATTGCCCGGGTTGATCCGCAGGCAGGCCGCGCCGGCGTCGGCGGCTTCGAGCGCGCGCTTGTAGTGGAAGTGGATGTCGGCGACGATCGGGATCTGCGCGGCGCGGACGATCTCCTTCATTGCGGCGGTCGATTCGACGTCTGGGCAGGAGACGCGGACGAGATCCGCCCCGGCATCCTCGCAGCGCTTGATCTGGGCGATCGTCGCCTGCGCATCGGAGGTCAGGGTGTTGGTCATGGTCTGGACTGCGATCGGCGCATTGCCGCCGATCGGGACCGAGCCGACCATGATCTGCCGGCATTCGCGGCGCGCGATGTCGCGCCAGGGGCGTACTGAAGACATGGGCGCGCCTATACCCCAGCGCGGGAGAGGGGGGAACCCTAGATCATCAGGGCGAAGAGGAACTCCGCGTCGAGCTGCTCGCCGACCCGGAAGGTGATGTCGGCCACCTTCGCGAAGCCGTAGCGGGCGTAGAACTTCTGCGCGCCGAAGTTCTCGCTCCAGACCGAGAGCTGGATCTCGTCCGCGCCGTGCCCCCGCGCCTGACCCAGTGCCCAGTCCATCAGCCTGGCGCCGATGCCCTGTCCCGAGAGGCCGGGGGCCGTGTAGAATTGCTTGATCTCGATCGCCTTTTCGCCGCGGGCATATTCCGGCCAGCCGCAAGCGAGGCTGAGCTTGGCATAGGCCAGCAGCGCGCCGTCCTGCTCGATCACGCAATAGCGCCGCTCGGGATTGGCCATCTCCGCGGTGACGGCGGCATCGGAATGGGTCGCTTCCAGGAACTCGGCGAGGTCCGCGGGCCGATAGAGGTGGGCGAACTTGGCAACGAAGCTGTCCCGGCCAAGCTGGGCCAGGGCGGGAATGTCGGTGGACGTGGCGGGGCGCAGGATGGACTCGCTCATCGCCGCAACCGCGCTTTCAACTGGGTATAGTACGCCTCGAGGAACGCGCGGTGCGTCATCGTCGGCCCGGGGTTGCGGCCGATCTTGTGGGCGATCGCCTCGGCCACGGTGCACATCGCTTCGCTCTGCTGTTCGCGCAGGACGCGTTCGAGCGATTGGAGCTGCTGCTCGCCGTAGACCGCCAACTCGGCCTCGCTGAAGCGGACGGTCGCGGCCTTGCCGGCAAGGCTCGCTTCGAACTTGTCGGCCTTGCGCGTGCCGAAGCGCATGCCCATCTCCAGGTGCTGGCGGAGCTGGGTGTAGTAGGCTTCGAGGAACGCGCGTTCGTGGCCATAGCCCGGCGCGGTCCAGCCGATCTTGCCCGCGATCGCCGCGGCCACCGAAGTCAGCGCCTCGCTGCGGTTCTCGCGCAGTACGCGTTCGAGCGTCTGCAATTCGTATTCGCCGTAAGGCGCCAGCTCGGCCTCGCCGAACTTGTAGCCGTGGTCGGTGGGCGAAGGCGCGGCGACCTCGGACATCGTCGCCTCCAGCTTGCGCTTGGGCGCCTCGACCACCCAGGTCCCCGCGATCAGGTCGCCGGCGCGCAGGCGGTCCTGGTTGAAGCAGGGGAACAGCGCGAAGATCAGGAACCAGGCGATCGCGGCGAGGCTGGCGGCTTCCATGTCGCCGCCGCCCGCCGCGCTGGCGATGAAGACCAGCGGCATGAACAGCTCGATGTCGCGCAGCAGGTTGCGGGCGATGACCATCTCGGCGGAGAGGCGGGCGCCATCGCGGGCCGCGATGCGGATGCCGGTGATCCGCTTGCCCGGCGTGGCGCCGCGCGGGCCGAGCTCGAAGAACAGGAAATAGGCGTTGCGGAACAGGAACATCGCCGCGAACCAGAGAACGAGGAAGAACTGCAGGGCGCGGCCCGCGGCGCTCGGATCGTTCTCGATCGAATTGAGCGTGCCGCCGGCGATGTAGATCAGCAGGAGGGTGGTCGAGACGATCAGCATGCCGATCAGCAGCAGGTCGAGCAGCAGCGCGCCGAAGCGCGTGCCGCGGCTGGCCAGGGTCAGCGGCAGGGCGATGCCTTCGGGGGTGATCAGCATCCGCTCGCGGCCGTTGCGGGCCTGATGGAAAGGCGCGGCCATGCTGCTCATGCGCCCCCCGAGGCCCCTTGCGGCCGCCGCTGGAAGGCGAAGAAGTAGACTAGCCAGAACACCAGCATGAACCCGCCGACCGCGAAGCGGCCCGGGGTGGAATCGACCATCTGCCGTCCGAAGCCCTCGAGCATCGCGGCGGCGACTAGCATCAGGACCACTCCGGCCATGACGGTCGAGGCGCGGCGCCCGGCCTCTGCCGAGGCCTGCATCACCGAGCGCCCGCCGGGAAAGGCCATGGAGCGCCCGATATGCAGCCCCGCCGCGCCCGCCAGCAGGATCGCGAACAGCTCGGTCGTGCCGTGGATCGAGAGCCAGGCGACGAAGTCGGTCAGCAGGCCCTGGCCGTGGAACAGCCAAAGCATCGCGCCCAGCGTCCCGGTGTTGTGGATCAGCAGCAGCAGCGAGGGGATGCCGAAGGCGAAGCCCAGCGCGAAGGCCATGATCGAGACCTGGGCGTTGTTGCTGAACAGGTAGGCGGCGAAGACCGACAGGCCGCTTTGCTCGGAATGGCCGAACAACGTAGCCGCCAGCGCTTCGCGCGTCGCCCCGGGCACGCGGGTGTCGGCGAACTGCGAGGGGACCAGGACATGATACCACTCGGCATCGCCCGAGACGAGCAGCCAGCCCACCACCGTGCCCGCGGCCATGACCGCGAGGGCGATCAGGATGTCGAGCCAGATTCCGCGCACCGCCGCGCTCCACTGGCCGCCCAGGAAGCCCCTGAACCAGCGCCACAGCCCCACGCGCGGCCCGTAGACCTGGAACCAGGCGCGCTGGACCAGGGTCTCGAGATAGCGCAGCGTCGCGGCATCGAGCGAGGTCTCGCGCGCGATCGACAGGCTGGAGGCCACCGTGCGGTAGAGCACCGGCAGGTCGAGCACGTCTTGGTCGGACAGGCTGCCGGTGCGCCCGGCTTCCATGCGCTTGACGATGCCTTCCAGCCGCTTCCAGTCGCCCTCGCGCTCCTGGCGGAAGCGGTCGGAGCGCAGCGCGGCTGCCTCGATCGCGGCGTCCTGCCGGACCGCGGCGCCGCCGCCGAACATGCCGCGGATGTTCTGGGCTACGCTGGCCATTACCCGATCGCCCCCATTTGCTTCACCTGCAGGTAGGCATCGATCAGCCGCGTGCCGATCTGGTCGTGCGGGGCCTCGATCACGTCGACACCCAACTGGCGGAGCCGGCTGGTGACGAGCGCCCGCTGGCGCAGGAGCGAATCGGCGGTGACCGCCATGGCCAGCGCCTGCATGTCGTCGGGCGAGGCGCCGGCAATGCCCTCGAGCTCGTCGTCGGCCATGGTGACGAAGATCACGAGGTGCCTGGCGACCAGGCGGCCGATCGATTCGATCATCAGTTCGGCGCTGGTCGGATCGGTGAAGTCGGAAAAGACCACGATCAGCGACCGCCGCTGGAGCCGCCCCGCCAGGGTCGCGAGCGCCAGGGTGAAGTTCGGCTCCTGCGCGTGATAGTCCAGCCCTGCGGCGGCGCTCTGCAGGCGGTGGAATTCGCGCGAATCGGAGATGAACGGCGTCGCCACCTCCGGCCGCGCGGCAAACCCGAACAGCGCGACCTTGTCGCCGCCCTTGAGCGCGACGTAACCGGTGGTCAGCGCCGCCGAGACCGCGCGGTCGATCCGGGGCAGCCCCCCGACCGGCTCGCACATCGCCTGCCCGCAGTCGAAGGCGAAGACGATCTGGTTGTTGCGCTCGACCTCGTATTCCTTGGCATAGAGGTGCGAGTGGCGGGCCGAGCTCTTCCAGTCGATCCGCCGGCGGTCCATGCCGGGCTGGTATTCGGCCAGCGCCTCGAAGTCGGTGCCTTCGCCGCGGATCCGCCGGGCGATCATGCCGAACTGCGCGTCGCGCAGGAACACCTGCAGCGCGGGCGAGCGCACCGCGGCCAGGCTGGGCCAGACCCGGACCTCGGCCGATACATCGCGCGCGACCTGCCGCGCGCCGAGGCCCAGCGGCCCGGTCCAGCGCAGCCACAGCCGTTCGATCCTGCCGGTGCCGCGGCGATTGGGGGATAGCGGCACGCTGCCCTCAAAGGCCCCGGCCGCATTGCCGCGCAGCGCGAAGCCGGCGACCCCGCCCGGGGCGAGCCGGGGATCGAGCGCCAGCG
>JASGGH010000094.1:0-10278 GCA_047605105.1 Novosphingobium sp.
GAAATGGGGATTGTAGAGCACGACGGGCCGTCGTTTCGGAAAGAGGCCGTCGGAATCCTGGGCCCTCGCGAGTTCGAACTTGCTGTAGCCGACAATCGCGTAATGCCCTTCGCGTATCAGCCCTTTGTCGAGCATGCGGCGACGCTGCTTGTCGCCTGCCAGCAACACGAAATCGATCCCGCCGGTCGTGATCGGCTGGCTGCGCTACCACAAGGAGACCCGCCCGTGACCTGCCCGGACAACACTATCCCGGAACTCACCAGCCGCAACTGGTTCGGCAAGGCTTCGGCGGCGGTCGTCCCGGGATTCACGCTGACGCTGGCCTTGACTTGCATCTTTGCTGCGCTCTTCATGGAGGGCGACGCCTACTTCTCCCCGCAGGGGCAGATGGCCATGTGGCTGGTATCGCCGATCTGGTGCCTGATCCTCAGCTTCTGTTTCCTGTTCCGATCGAGTGCGCGCGCCTGGGGTTGGCTTGCCGCCGCCAACCTCGTCGCCTGGGCACTCTACGCCGCCATTCGCGTGCTTTCCTGAAAGACCGACATGCGCACCGATATCGTTCGCACCTACAAGGACATCCACAGCTGGGTCGGCATCATCAGCGGGCTTGCCCTGTTCATCGCTTTCTATGCGGGCGCGATCACGATGTTCGAGGATCCCTTGCAGCGCTGGGCCTCAGCGCCCACCGAACTTTCGTCGCCGCCCTCGCTCGAACGGACGCCGGAATTGGTCGAGAAGGTCATCGCCACCCATCCGGAGGCGAGAAAGGCCTACCGTGTCCATATCGTTACAGGTCCCGAGCAACCAGCGCGCGTGAGCTGGGAAACCGGAACCCGGCGCGAGCCGGGTCTGACCTAGTTCGCGAGCCTGGCTCCGGACGGATCGCTCGAGGTGACGACCCGCAAGCCTTCCGAAGTGGCGCAATTGGTCGATGTGTTGCACCAGCAGCTGGGACTGCCCTTCGACCACGAAGTCGCCATGCCGATCATGGGCGTGATCGCGCTGCTCTATGCGATCGCCATCGTCTCGGGCGTGATCTGCCTCCTGCCGAGTCTGGTGAAGGACCTGTTCGCGCTGCGCTTCGGCAAGAACCTTAAGCGCATGTGGCTCGACCTGCACAATGTCCTCGGTCTGTTCAGCCTGCCATTTCATATCGTCATGGCGCTGACCGCGGTCATCTTCGCCTTCCACGATCAGTTCTACCTTGCGCAAGGCGCGGTGCAGAAGATCGGCGCCGAACAAGTCGAACAACGGCGCCCGCCCCGGCCCGATCCGAATGCGCCGCCCGGGCTCGCCGTCGTCAGCGGCGTGCTGCCGCCAGCGGAACTGGCCAGGCGGATCGAGGCCCAGATGCCGGGTTTCACGCTCAAGGGTGTCAGCTACGAATATAATGACGAGGAAGGTCCGCATGGCCACATCATGGGGAGCGATCCGCGATATGGTCTGCGGGGCGCGACTTTCGGCATCGGCGAGGTCGACACGCGGACAGGCGAGATCATCGAGGCGGACTACCTCCCCGGGCGGCAAGGCGCCTGGTTCGCGGCCGTCTCCAGCTTTTTTGCGCTCCATTTCGGCAATTATGGCGGCGCTCCGGTGCGCTGGTCCTATTTCTTCCTCGGCCTTGCCGGCGCGTTTCTGTTCTACTCGGGAAACCTCCTCTGGATCGAAAGCCGCCGCAAGAAGGAGCGCAAGGCCGGCGCGGTCGAGCAGACGCGGGCAACCCGGATCCTCGGCGCCTTGACGGTCGGCGTGCCGCTCGGCTGCGTCGCGGGTATCTCACTGACGATCGCGGCCGCGAAATGGCTGCCGCAGGATTGGAGCGATCTGACCGCGTGGCACAGCCGGATCTACTATGCGGTCTTCGTCCTTGCCGTCGTCTGGGCACTGGCGCGGGGTGCCGCGCGCACCGGAGCGGAACTGCTTTGGGTGACGGCCGCCACCACCGCCTTGATTCCGCTGGCCAGCCTCCTGACGATCGCGGGCGTGGGTTGGAGCCACGGCGGTTTTGATCGCCTTATCGATGCCGTCGCCATTGTCGGAGCAATCGGATTTGCGCTCATGGCCCGCGCCGCCAGGCGGCGCGGCGCTGAGGGGCCTCGCGATAGTGTGTGGTCGAGCCGGCGTTCGGAGCAGTTGCTTGGCGCATAACGCCGCGCGCATTGCACGCGTATTGCATATTCATTTCGACAACCGCCGCTGACAGCCGACCGGCGCAGATGAGTGTTGTGTCGATGCGCGGCGGCTTCTTTCTCTGCCGGATGCGGGCAGATGCACCCGTTTTCGTGGGGCGGCGGGATGATATCGGGCGGTGACACTCGACCGCAGCCGGTTTTCCGCTTCTTGTCCGCGAAAAAGCAATGAAATCTTTGCGAGACATCCCTCCGGTAGCAGGTCCTCAGGGCGCCACGGGGCGCTGGAACACATATGCGGAAAGGCATGAGATGCTTCAGTCGGCTGCTCGACGATCGCAGAACCACTCCCGACCGGGCAAGCGTTGGCCGGTGCTGAGCATGCTCCGCCCGGCGCTCCGCATCGATCCCTGCCCGGGAGGGTCGCACCGGCCTCTGGATCGCCACGCGGACGCCAGGGTTCCCGATATCGAACGGGCGACCTGCCGGGACTGCGGCTGCGGGCTGATGCGGACGCTCGCGTCGCGGCGCTGGACGTTCTCGGGACAGATGGGGTGAGCGCCATGACTGGCAGAGCGAGGCTTGCCGGAACGTGCCGTTGCTTGCTGGCGGCGCTGCTGGCCGCTTCGACCGACCCGGTACTCGCGCAGCCGGGTATGTGGGGCGGACCGGAATGGGGGTCGCACGCCGGACCCGCGTGGGATGGGCCGCGCCGCTCCGCGTCGCGCGATTCCCGTGAAGGACGCGTGCAAGTTGAACAGTTCATCGCCGACGGGGCCATGGCCCAGCTCGGACAGGGCGATGTCACTGTCGCCGTGTTGCCGGGAACCACGGCGAACGCAAGCGATCAAGCGACGTATGAAGCGGCTGTCATTGATCAATTGGTCAAGGCCGGCTACAATACGCTTCCTACCGCTGTGCAAACGGGCCAGGTCGCAGAGATTCGGATCGTTCGCGACGTCGTGGTTCCCGAGGAAACGAAGCGCAGTCCAGTCAGCGGATCGATGGCAGTGGGCGTATCCAATCGCGGTTCGATGACGGCGATGGCCGTGAACGTCGATCTGACCAAGCCGAAGAAATCTCTGATATCGACCCGCCTGGAGGCGCGCCTTCGGGACCGGGTCTCGGGCGAACTTCTGTGGGAGGGCCGGGCGAGCGTCGTCACGCGCGAGGGTGACAGTCATTGGAGCAAGCAGGCGATTTCAAACCGCCTGGCGGGTGCCCTCTTCGAAAAACTGCCCGCCGCCAGGTCGAGGGCGGGTTGAGCTGCCCTGCCGTTCGGGCGGGATCGCCCGCGAAAGACTTCTATCATCGGCCTCTTACTGGCCGGTGCCAATGCAAAGGAGCCTCTATGCTGAAAGCCCTTCTCCCGCTGGCGACCGCCGCTTTCCTGGTGTCGGTGCCGGGAACGGCGGCAGCGCAGGCCGGTGCGCAAAACCGGACTGCTCCGGCCCAGCAGCAGCCGAACTACGGCAGCTGGAACAACAGCTGGGGATCGCGTCCGCCAGCACCGCCCAGGCACTGGACCAGGAGCGGCGACTGGTATCGCCACGTCCGTGCCTGCCAGCAGCGCTATCGGTCCTACAATCCGCGCACGGATACCTACCGTACCAATAGCGGGCAGGATCGCCGCTGCACTCTTTGATGTGCTGTTGGAGGGCCATTCCGCTCGTGGCGGCGGGATGGCTCTTTTCGCACGATTTCAGATACAGGATCACACATGGGCAAGTTCGCTCTGTGCCTTGCGGCGCTGCTACTGTCGACATCCGCGCTGGCGCAAGGCGGGCCTCCCGGTGGGGGCAGTCCGGGCGGTGGTGGACCGCCGGGCGGCGGCCGGGGCGGCATGGGCCGACCACAGCCGATCAAACCCCTCAAGTTCGAGAAGCTGGAAAAGGCGGTCCGGGGGATGTTCCAGACGGCGGATACGGACCGGGACGGTTTCGTCACCATTTCCGAACTCCAGAAGATCGTTGAGGGCCGGCGCGACGCCGTCATCCAGGCGCGCTTCCAGAGGATCGATGCCGATCGGAACGGCATGATCGACCAATCGGAATTCTTCACCTGGCAAAGGTCGCTGGGCTCCGCAGTCATGGAGGAACCTGAGCCCCTGACGCGCAATGGCGGTCTCGTTCCGGACAGTATCGAGCCCGTGCTGGGCGACAGCCTGGAAGACGGGTTGCTCAGGCGACTGATCGAGCCGCTCAATGCCGTGATGCTCGCCAATGCCAACACCAACTACGATACGGGCGTGACCTTCGAGGAGCTCCTCGCCTGGCAGCGTAAGCGGTTCGACGAGGCGGATAGCGACCGGAACGGCGAATTGTCGATGGAAGAGCTGGGCTCGTTTGGGCCACAGGGCGGTGAGCGTGGTCCGGGACCCGGTGGACAGCGCGGACCCTTACGGCCCGGCGGCGCCCCGCCGGACTGATCGATCTGCAGATGCGGGATTGCGACGCGGGATGCCGTCAGGTCTTTTCCTCGATGCGGGGTTCGCATCGCCTGTGTCGTGACTCTGAACAAGCATGGCCAATACCAAGGCTGAAACAATGTCACCTGCCAACGCTTTCATGTCCCGCCGCACACTGCTGGAAAGCGCGGGAACATCGCTTCTCCTCGCGCCGCTCGGCGCAAGCGCGCGGTTTCCCGATCCCTTTACGTCCGATCTGCCCCAGGCCTGCCGGCTGACCTGCATGACGACGATCGGCCCGTGCCATACGGTCTCTCCGGAGGGGTGATCTGAGCGACGGATGGGACGGCTCACCGCTGTGTCTGGAGATGCGCGTGGTCGATACCACTCGCAAGCCGGTCGAAGGCGCGATCGGACAAGGAAGCTGTCTGTCAAGCGCGAGGGGCTGGCGGTCCTGGAGGCCCGGAGTGCCGCACGCCTCCGCCTGAAGGTTTCGGGAGCCGCAGGCGATCGTCCGCGCGACAGATAGGTGTTCAGAACTGGAGGCGCAGACCGAGCGAGAGGGTCGTGCTGTCCCCAGCAACCGCACCGAACGTGCGCTGGGCCTGCGTATCGAGCCAGAGCTTGCGGCCGACGTAGAAAGTGCCTGACAGCCCGATTTCCTGCCAACTGTCCGGCGTCGGATCCGGCGAAACTTCTGACGATCCCGGCGACCCGGTGAGCCGCCAGGACGTCAGCCCGTTGTCGGTCTCATAATGGGTAAGCGACAGGCTCACATAATGCTGTTCCTGAGCGCCCAGCGTCCGATCGATTCGAAGTGCCGCATTACCCGTCAGCGCTTTCTCGCGGAGTTGAAAATCCTGCGGTTGGCCGGATAAAAAATCGATCCGGTGTCTCAGCGACTTCGTCTCGGCATATTGGAGCCCCAGCGTCGGCGTCACATACCAGCGGGGCGCTGGCCTGAAGACGCGGCCCGCGCGGATACCGACCGCGCGATAGGGCGATCCCGATCCAGCCTGACTGGCGCGCTTGCCGGCCGGTGTCTCGA
This sequence comes from Novosphingobium sp., assembly GCA_047605105.1. Taxonomy (GTDB): domain Bacteria; phylum Pseudomonadota; class Alphaproteobacteria; order Sphingomonadales; family Sphingomonadaceae; genus Novosphingobium. The sequence goes on from JASGGH010000094.1 coordinate 5,585, forward strand.
CCCGCCCATAATCCTGGCGTCCATAGCTTGCGAAGGCATCGACGACCCAGTCGTGCCAGTTCCCGCCAGCGCCCAGGGAACCGACATAGAAGTGGGAAGGCAGAGCCGCATCGACCTGCTGCACCGTGCCGCGCCAGGCGGTGAGCGCGCCGCGCAGATAGAAATTGCCCTGGTATCGGGTCAGCGAGAGGGTTCCATAGGGGCTGGTCGGACCGCCGTCGCGGTCGAGCAGGCCGCCAGACACCCCGGCGATCCACACGGATGGGGTTTCCGCCTCGTTCCTGGCCTGATCGGTTGCCGCGGGAACCTGCGCGGGGGACGTCGTTGCCGCAATCTCTTGCGCATGGGCCAGTCCCGGCATCGCGATCGCCAGCATGGCCGTGCAGTGCCAGCAGCGCATCAGGCCGCCCTGCGCAAGGGACCATCATGGAACAGCGGCAGGGAGAGGCTGGCGACGAACCCCTCGGGGCGCTGCTCGAACTTTATATCGCCGCCATGCGCGCGCGCGATCGACCGGCAGACGGCGAGACCAAGCCCGCTGCCGGGCTTTTCGGATTCGAGCGCCTGTTCGCAGCGGAAGAACGGCTCGAACGCGCGCTCGCGCTCGTCTTCCGGGATGCCGGGCCCGTCGTCGATCACCTCGGCGACCGCGACATCATCGTGCATGGCGACACGGACGCGCGCATGCTCGCCATATTTGACGGCATTTTCGAGGAGGTTGGCGAGCAGTCGCCTTATGCCGACGGGATCGGCCTCGACCGGGATCTGGCCGGAGGTTTCGATCTGGATGTCGCTGCCGGTCAGGCGGGCGTTCCTGACCGTGCTTTCGGCGAGCGCCGCGAGATCGATCCGCTCGCGCGGGCCCGGCGTGGAGGCTTCACGGATGAAGGCGATGACCTGGCTGATCATCAGCTCCATCTCGTCGACATCGGCGAGCAGGTCGTCGCGCTGATCGTCGGGCACGTCCTCGAGCCGGAAGCGCAGCCGCGTGAGCGGTGTGCGCAGGTCATGGCTGATCGCGCCCACCATGGCGGTGCGATCGTCGACGAAGGCGCGCAGGCGGTCGCGCATCTGGTTGAAGGCGCGCGCGGCGCGGCCGATCTCGGCGGGGCCGGAGAGCGGCACGACGGTTGCGGAAGGATCGCGTCCGAGCGTTTCGGCGGCGCGCGCGAACCCTTCGAGTGGCTTCACGATCCGCCGCGTGAACAGCCAGATCAGCGGGGCAACCACCAGCAGGGACAGGGTGAACCAGAGCATGACCCGCTTCTGCCAGCGGTTGGGGAAGGGCTCGGCCCTGGGCGCCACCGCGATCCAGCTGCCGTCCGACTGCCGCATCGCCGCGATAAAGTCGCCTTCGATGAAGGGCGGCGTCGTGAAGGAGAGGATGCTCTTCGTTTCGCGGAAGGGGATGGGTTGCGGTCTGTCCGTTGGCGCCGCGGGCCGCGCGGTCGGCCCCGCGGCCGGAGTGGGGCTGCTCACGGGCGCCGACGCAACTGTGTCGGGCTGCCGCGCCACGGGGACACGGGCAGGTGCGGTTGGCGCCTCCTCGAGGACGGGAGTGCGTGATCGCGTAAGCGGTTCGCCGGCGGGGGAAAGCGGTTGGGCTGGCGGTGCACGCAAGGCCGGTCCGCCCACAGGGGAAGGCGCGAGAGGCGAGGCGGGAGGTGCGGCCGGTGACAGGCCCGCGAAACCTGGCGGACCTGCTGCGGGTGCCGGCGCTGGCCCGCTTCCTCCTACGGCCTGCGCGCCGGGTGCGGAACCGGCGGGGGCGCCCTGAGCCGTTGTCCCCGGGGCCCTTCCGCCCGGGGCGCTGCCTCCTGGCGGACCGCCGCCGGGAGGCCCACCACCGGGCGGTCCCCCGCCCGGAAAGGCACCTCCCGGAAACCCGCCACCCGGCATGCCGCCCGGTGGCGGCCCACCGCCGGGACCGGCCTGGGCATGGGCGACGCCGACAAAATTCTCCCACAGGACCGAGTTTTTGGACGGTGAGCCCGTTGAAGCGTCGCCGAGCCGCGGGGAGGGTTCGTTGACGGGAACCGCCGCGCCGCCGACGGGAAGCTGGGTGTAGAAGGCCAGCACGACATCGCTCACGGGCCGCTTCACCTGCTTGGCCAGCGCTTCGCGCGAGCTTTGCGAGACCAGCCAGCCCGGCTGGCTGATATCGGGCGGCCCAATCATGCGCCGGCGCTCGAGCAGATCATCGTCTTCCTTGCCGAGCAGGCTGGCCGCGACCATGTCGAGATTCCAGCGCTGGGCGGGGGCCGGCGGGATCAGGATCGTGAGGGCGAGCGTGACGATCTGCGCGACGATCAGCGCCCCGATGATGAGGCCCAGCAGCTGCAATCCGAGCGGAAGCGCAAGCTGCCGCCGGGAGAGAATGGCAGACATGGACAGGGATTTGCCACGGGATGGCAGTAAAATCGATTCCTCATTCGAGGACACCGCTTCACTCCATGGCGTGGCCGGCCAGTTCCCGGCTTTCCCGAATATCGACGATGCTGCGCGTGCCGTTTCGGCGTCCAAGCTGGACGACCACGTCGATGACTGAGCGGGCATAGGCCAGGATATCCTCGCGCGCGAGGCCGAGGCCGGCCTGCAGGACCATCAGGGCCAGTTGGTCGAGCGCCCCCGCGCAGCTGTTTGCATGAATGGTGGAGAAGGAGCCGGGATGGCCGGTGTTGATGGCGCGCAGGAAGGTGATCGCTTCCTTGCCCCTGAGTTCGCCGAGCACGATGCGGTCGGGCCGCAGCCTGAGGCTCGCCTGGAGCAGGTCGTCGGTGGTGACGCGCGCCTCGCCCATCTCGCCGCGCACCGCGACCAGCCCCAGCGCATTGGGCGCGGCAACGCGGATCTCGGGCGTGTCCTCGACGAGGATGACGCGTTCGTGCGCGCCGACCTCGCGCAGCAGGGCATTGAGGAAAGTGGTCTTGCCGCTCGAGGTGCCGCCGGCGATGAGGATGGTGCGGCGCGCGTGCACCTGCTTGACCAGCCAGCCGAGCGGATCGGCCGCCCGGTCGGCTTCGACGGCGACATCCGGCTCGCCCAGGCCGCCTTGCGGCCGCCAGGCGCTGAGCGGCACGTCGACCATCCGGTGCCGGCGGATCGAGAGGGCCCAGTGTCTGCGCGTGGCGGGCGGCGCCACGAACTGGACGCGCGCGCCATCGGGAAGGGTCGCCGCCAGCAGCGGCTGCTCGCGGCTGATGCCCTGGCAGCTCACCCGCGCCACCTGCTCGGCGAGGCGTTTGAGCAGCCGATCATCGATCGCCGGCATATCGATGCGTTCCATGACCGCGCTGCCCGCGCTTTCGATCCACAGCTCGCCGGGGCGGTTGACGAGGATCTCCGACACGTCGGGGCGTTCGAGGAACGGCCTGAACGGTTCGAGATAGGCGGAGAGGTAGATATCTTCGCCCGTTTCCGCTTCGGCGACGCTGGTGTCGGTATCGACGAGGGCGAGGCTCATTGCCCGGCCCCCGAGAAATCGAGGTCGCGCGCGGTGAAGACACGGATGGGCTGGCCCTGCGCGACACGGATGGTCGGCGGGATCTGCCCGTCGCGCTGCACGGCCGCCGAGGCGGCGCTGGTGCTCGAACTGGTGATGACCAGCGATGCGCCGCTGGACGCCAGGGCGCCGAGACCGCCGATGACCGAAAGCAGCGAGGCCGCGCCGAAACGCTTGAAGAAATGGCTGTTCACTTCGCCGGAGAGGCCCGAGCGACCGGAATATTCCACGGCGGGCGAGGCGAGCGCCACCGAGACGCCGTCGGGCCGGATGAGCCGCGTCCACATCACATAGGCGCGGGTCTGGCCCGCAGCTAGACCGCTCTTGTACTGGCCGATGAGGCGCGAGGACCGGGGGACAAGCACGCGCTTGCCGTCGAAGGAGCGCACGTCCTCGCTCACGACCGCGCGGACATAGCCCGGCAGGTCGCTGTCGATGGCGGTTTCGAGGATGGCGGGAATGAGGGTTCCTTGCGTAACGGTGTTGGTGGGATCGGCAAGTCGTGTTGCGCTTGCCGTCTCCACACCAACACCGCCGAGGCGCGACCCGAAGGCCTCGGTGTCACTGAGCCCGGCCGTCGAGACGGCTGGCCCAGGTCCCGCCGCTTTCGCGGTGGAAGGGTGCGCGTCGACCTGGTCCTGGGCCGACGTGTCGTAAACCATGACCGGAGACGCCCCGAGCTGGGCGGCCGGCTGGAGCGCCGGCTTGTCCAGCATCGCGAGGGGCGCGGGCGCCGGTGCGGGCGCTTCCTCGATCTTGGGCTGCGCCGGAATGTCCGTGAGCGCCTGCGCGGGAAGCGTAGGGGGAACCTCGGCGACCTTTTGCGGGGGTGCTTGCTCCTGCCTGCCGCCGGTGGAAAGGCCCACGAAGGTGAGCGCGCCCAAAGCCAGCGCGATGGCGCCGCCGAGCATCAGACCGCCGCGATCACGGCGCCGCGCGTCGCCAGCGACTACCGGGAAGGCGTTGCGACTGGCCGCCTCCAGCGCTTCCTCGGAGAGGTCGCGCCGCGGATCCTCGTCTACGCAAGGAAATTTCTCGAAGCTCAGATCACCCATGATCGGTCACCTTGTCTGGGCGAGCATGCTCGCCTCGGCGGGAGCGGTCCGGCTGGTCTCGATCGTGGCGACATCGGCGCCGGAGCGGAGAACCAGCCGGTTGTGGAAGCCCTCGACCACGAGATACTGGCCGTCGG
>JASGGH010000095.1:0-10151 GCA_047605105.1 Novosphingobium sp.
CCGGTCGGCCGCATCGGCACGGGCGAGGACATCGCCGCCGCCGCCGCCTTCCTGGTGTCGGAGGAAGCCGGCTACATGACCGGCCAGACGATCAGCGTGAACGGCGGCCGCTACATGGGCTCGGCCTGAGCCGACAACCGGCCGGAGCGCGCCTCCGGCCGACTTTCATCAATCGAGACGCAGCCGGACCGCCGGCCGAAGGAGCATTGCAATGACCAGGTCGCTGAACGGCAAAGTCGCCATCGTCACCGGAGCGGGTTCGGGCATCGGCCGCGGGGTCGCCCTGCGCCTCGCCGAGGACCAGGCCCAGGTTTCGGTCTGGGACCTCAACGGCGAAGGCGCCGCCGAGACCGTCCGCCAGATCGAGGCCGAAGGCGGCAAGGCCATCGCCATCACCGTCGACTGCTCGGACAAGGCCGCGATCAAGGCCGCCGCGGACGAGACCCGCGCCAGGCTGGGCGCAATCGCGATCCTGGTGAACAACGCCGGCATCTCGCCCTACAAGCCGTTCTTCGAGCTCGAGGACGACCTGTTCGACAAGACCATCGAAGTGAACCTGCGCGGGCCCTACCTGCTGACCAAGGAAGTCCTGCCCGCCATGGTCGAGGCCGGCTGGGGCCGCGTGGTCAACATCACCTCGTCCTCGGTCCAGTCGGGCGCGATCGACCTCGTCCACTACGTCGCCTCGAAGGGCGGCCTGATGGGCATGACCAAGGCCCTCGCCCTCGAATTCGCGGCGAGCGGCGTGACCTTCAACATCGTCCCCCCCGGCGTGATCGACACCCCGATGCTGCGCGGCGCCCCGATCGACGCCGAGGCCTTCGCCAAGACCCTGCCGATGAAGCGCATGGGCAGCCCGGCCGACATCGGCGCGGCGGTGGCCTATCTGGTCTCGGAAGAGGCCGGCTACATCACCGGCCAGACGATCAGCACCAACGGCGGGCGGTACATGGGGTCGCACTAGGGCCTAAGCGTCGGGAGGCCGCCCGCCGATGCTTCAGATCGCCACCACCGTGTCCTCGACCAGCGAGGACCGCTCGATCATCCCGTAGGCGGTCTGGTCGCCCAGAGTATATTTCACCCCGCCCTGCTGCAGCGTCAGGCCCATCGTATCCGGGCTGCCGACCTTGATGATGCCGTAATGCGTGGTCCCGCCGATCCGCACGGTCCCGAGCTCGGTCTCCAGTTCGACCGAAACGTCGTCGCCGCTCGGCATCAGCTTGCGCAGGAAGGGGATGTTGCGCGCCCGGGCCGGATACCACCGGCCGTCCTGCCAGACGTAGCCCTCGTTGTAGGTCTTCTCCGGGTCCTCGCCCGGCAGCGGCGGATAGGCGATGTAGCCGAAGGCCCGGCCGTCGGGGAAAACCGCCGATTGCCAGCAATGGCCGCGGAAGGCGCCCATCGGGCGAACGCTCTGGCGGTGGATGCGCAGGCCCCGGCCCTTGAGCGGCCGCCGCTCGCCCTCCAGCTCGAACCAGCCCTCGCCGAGGCAGAGCTGCTCCTTGCGGAAGCCATAGCCCATCAGGCCGGCATCGATCCGCTCCTGCTCGCTCATCGTCGCGAGCTTCTCGGGGGTGTTGTCCTGGGCCCAGGCGGGAACCGCCATCTCGATCGCGATCTCGAACTTCAGGCGCGCGCGCTTGCCGGTGTCGAACTGCTCGCGGATCATCAGCTCGGCCGTGCTGTCGGTCGCCTCGCCGTCATAGCTGACCACCCATTTGCGGAACGGCTCGATCACCCGGAAGGCAAGGTTGTCGACCTGGAGCACCGAGGGCTTGCCGTCGGGGCCGATGGCCGGCCCGGTCTCCCCGCGCCGGCTCTCGCGCAGGACGCGGCCGTCGGCGAAGGCCACGTTGGCGTCGAAGCGATGGGTGTCCCAGACCGCGCCCTGGGCCTCTATGCCCACGCGCGGCAGGCCGATCTCGCCGCTGTCGTCGAAGAACCACAGCGAGGCGCTTTCGCGCATCTCCGGGTCCGCGGGCCGCGCGGCGAGCATGTAGTCGTGCTGCGGGCCGAGGCCGCCCGCCCAATCCATCTCCGCCATCGGGGCTCTCCCTCTTGCCGCCCCTGGAGTGTGGCGGCCGGCGGGACAAGATCAAGCCGCCGGGGCGATGGATCAGCCCCTCGGCGCGACCTCCCCGAGGCGAAGGTCGAGCGCGGCGCACCGCTGGCTCGGCGAGCACAACGGCTATGCCTGCCGCGGCCTGCTCGGGCTTCCGCAGGCGTGCGTGGCGGATCTCACGTTGCGCAAGGTGATCGACTAGGCTTTGCTGGCCCGAACCGTTTGGGGAGCGATGCCGTGGAACTAGCCTTTTCGATGCCGCACATGCTGCAGATCAAGGCCATGATGCAGCCATGGGAAATGCAGGTCACCGGCGCCGACCAGACCCGCCTGGTGAAATGGGCCGAAAAGCTCGGCTTCGGGATGGTCACCGTTCCCGAGCACCACGTCATCCCGCGCCATCATGTCGAGCTGTCGGGGCCGTTCTACATGAACGCCTATGCCGGCATGGCCTATTTCGCCGGCGCCACCGAGCGCATCAAGGTCAACTCCTCGATCGCCATCCTTCCCGCGCAGAACCCGATCGTCACGGCCAAGGCGCTGTCGACGATCGACTGGCTGAGCAGCGGGCGCTGCATGATCACCTTCGCCGCGGGCTGGCTGGAGGAGGAGTTCGAGATCCTGGGCGTGCCGTTCCACGAACGCGGCGCGATGTGCGAGGAATACCTCGCCGCGATCATCGAGCTGTGGACCAGGGACGATCCGGTGTTCGAGGGCAAGTACGTCAATTTCAAGGACGTCGCCTTCGAGCCCAAGCCGGTCCAGAAGCCGCACCTGCCGATCTGGCTGGGCGGCGATGCCGATCCGGTGCTGCGCCGGGCCGGGCGTCATTGCACGGGCTGGTGGCCGTTCCTGACCAAGCCCGAGACAATCCCCGACAAGCTCGACTACATCCGGTCGCAGCCCGACTATGCCGGCAAGCTGGACGACGTGTTCTACGGCTTTTCCACGAGCCGCCTCGGCGAGGGGCATGTCCCGACGGGCGACCCCACCGGGCGCCCCGGCCAGACCAAGCAGGAGATCATCGACCGCCTGAGCTGGTTCAAGACCCTGGGCGTCACGATGAGCGGCCTGCCGATCCCCGCGGTCAGCGGGATCGAGGAATACGAGGACTACACCCAGTGGGTCGCCGAGGAGATCGCGCCCGCGGTGCGCTAGAGCCTGTCCTGTTGAGGTGGATACGCCGTGATCGCGCAGGGAAGTTCGCCGGCAAGGAACGTTGCGCAGCGCGGGCTGGTAGCCCGTGCCAGCAACGTGACGCCGTCCGGCGGGCTTCCCTGCGCGACCGCGAAGCGGCGGGCCGATTTTGGCCCAGTGCTGCGTTGCTCGTCGCGCACGATGCGCCGCATCGCACCTCTCCTCGCGCCTTGCACTGAGCCAAAATCGGCTCCGTCCCGGCGCATCCACCTCAACAGGACAGGCTCTAGCCCCAGATCGCCTCGGCCGCCGCCAGCGCGTTCGCCCCGCGCCCGCCGAGCTCGCCGGTCAGGAACTTGAGCCGGTAGGTCCATAGGTGCAGCGGATGCTCGAGCGTCATGCCCATGGCGCCGAGGAACTGGTGGTAGTCGTAGCCGACCCGCTTGGCCGCCTCCTGCGCGTGGAGCACGGCGAGCGCGGCATCGCCGGCGTCGCCGCTGCCGGCGGCGCGCATCGCCAGCCAGTAGACGCCGTTGGTCGCGACCTGGTCCTCGGCCAGGCGGTGGCGGAGCGCCTGGAAAGTGGCGATCGGACGGCCGAACTGCTGGCGCTCCGAGACGTAGGTGGTCACGCTCTGCAAGGCGGCCGCCAGGAGCCCCGCGGCTTCGGCGGCCAGGGCGACGCGCCAGGCGCGCAGGATCTCGTCGGCCGAGACATCGTGGGCGCGGGCGTCCGCCGGCACTTCGGTCAGGTAGGCGACGGGGTAGGCGTAGAGCACTTCCTCACCCACCGCGCGGACCTGCGCCGCGCTCGCGGTGAAGCTGCGCACGCCGGACGGGCCGACCACGACCACGCTGGCGCCGGGCTTCAGGAAGCGCACGGGGCGGCGCAACTGGCCTTCCTCGACCAGGCAGAGCGGCCGCGGCAGGTCGGGATCGATCAGCGGGCGGACCAGCGAGCTTGCCGCGGCCTCCACGGCGAAAGGCAGCCGGGCCAACCGCTCGACCACCAGGGCCGCGGTCACCGCGCCCAGCTCCTCGACCGCCATGACGTCGAGGAACCCGCCTTCGACCAGCTCGCCGTCAAGCGCATCGCTGGTCAGGGCGAAGGAGATGTCGTGCAGCGGCACCGACGCATAGGGCTTGGTCAGGCTGTCGACGAAGTCGAGGATCTGGGTCTGGTCCTCGTTGAGGGCGAGATGCATCTCAATTCGCTCCCGAAATACGACCGTTCGTCTCGAGCGTAGTCGAGAGACGGGGGCTTGGCGCAACGTGTCTCGACTTCGCTCGACACGAACGGGGTTGGGAGAGGCCAAGGGCAATCATCAGCGCGGCTCCCTGGGCAGGCCAAGCACGTCGCCGGCAATGATGTTGAGCTGGATCTCCGCCGCGCCCGAGGCGATGCCGGCGACGATCCCGCGCTGGTGGTGCATCTGGAGGTAGTCGCTGCCGCCGGCCAGGGCCTCGGGCACGTATTCGACCACGAATTCGCTGACCGCGCGCTCGCACTGCACCGTGGCGAAGCGCGCCGAGCTCGATTCGCCGCCGATCGGCTGCCCGTCGACGCGCTTCTGGACGATCGCGTAGATCGCGGTCCGCGCCGCCTCGCACAGCGCGGCGCAGCGCGCGGCCTCGATCCTGACATCGGCGCGGGCGAAGTCGCCGCTCTCCTTGAGGATACCGACCGCCCGGTCGAGCGCCTTGCGCGCCAGGTGATAGCGCGGGATGCCGAGCCGCTCGTTCTGCAGCGAATAGGAGATGATCTCCCAGGCCTGGCCCTCCTCGCCGAAGCGCTGGGTGGCGGGGACGATCACGTCATCGAAGAACACCTCGTGGATGTCGCCCTCGCCGATCAGGCTGGGGATCTGGCGCACGGTGATGCCCGGGGTGTCCATCGGCACCAGCAGGATGGTGATGCCGCGCTTGCGGTCGTCGCTGGTGCGGGTGAGCAGGAAGCAGGTGTCGGCGAGGCCGGCGTAGGAGGTCCAGATCTTCTGGCCGTTGACGCGGTAGCTGTCCCCTTCGAGCACCGCGCGGGTGCGCAGCGAAGCGAGATCCGAGCCCGAGTTCGGCTCCGAGAAGCCCTGGCACCACAGCATCTCGCCCTTGGCGATCTGCGGCAGGTACTTGGCCTTCTGGCCTTCCGTCCCGTAGCGGACCATCGTCGGCCCGATCCAGTTGACGTTCATGTACTGGCCGCCGCGCGGCTCGCCCCATTCCCACATCACCTCGGCGAGGATCTGCTGCTCCCAGGGGCCGAGCCCCTCGCCGCCGATCTCCCTGGGCCAGTGCGGGAAGAGCAGGCCGTTGTCGGCCAGCTTGCGGCAGAAGTGGCGGGCGAACTCGGTGAGCGCCGGAGAGGCCGGGCCGTGCTTGGAGAAAGCCTCCCAATCGTCCGGCAGTTCGGCCTCCAGGAAGGCGTGCAGCTTGGCGCGAAACGCCGCCTGCTCCTCGGTCCACTCGAAATCCATCAGGCCCATCGCTCCCTTCGCTGCCAGCCGCGTTAGACCAGCGCTGCCGGTTTTACGAGGGCGCGATTTCGCTTTTCGCACCTGCGATTGTGCGGTTTAATCCCACCAGGCGCCCGGCAGGGTCATGGCCGGTATCCACCAGCCCTGCTCGGTACTGGCCCCGATCCGCCGCGCCGCAGCGCCGCCATGGCCCGTGCCCGAGCCGGCCATCACGACGTCGTATGTCTCGCTGCTGCCCACCGCCTGCCTCTCCGCGCGGCACGGCGAGTTGCTCTCCCACGATTTTGCGATTGCGCCGCGCGATAAGGCCCGCCACAGGCCCGGGCATGAGCGACCCTGCATTCACCGCCGTCTCCACCCTGGCCGAACTGCCCGAGGGCGCCAAGCAGGCCGTGACCGTGAACGGCGTCTCCGTCCTGCTCTGCCACAGCGACGGCAAGGTCTTCGCCGTGCGCAACGAATGCTCGCACGCCCACGAGACGCTCGACTGCGGGCGGATGAAATACGGCTGGATCGCCTGCCCGATCCACGGCGCGCGCTTCGACCTGGAAACCGGCGAACCGCTCAACCCGCCGGCGACCCAGCCGATCCGGACCTACGCGGTGCGGATCGTCGGCGAAGCTATCGAGGTGGCGGTTTAAGTTCCTCCCTGCTTGACCTGAGCGCCGAAAGTTCTGAAGGCATCCGGCGAAACCAAAACGCCAGGATGCCGGAAGCTTCAGATGACTGCGAGCGAACAGACCGACCTCGACCGACTGCGCCAGGAAGTGCGCGCGTGGCTCGACGCCAACAAGCCCAGGGACTGGCGCGCGCTCAGCCGCACCCAGGAGGACTTCGTCAAGACCCAGCGCGACTGGTTCCAGGCCCTGGTCAAGGGCGGCTACGCGATCCCGCACTGGCCGGCGAAATGGCCGGGCGGCGGGCGCAGCCTGGCCGAGCAGAAGGTGATCTACGAGGAGATCGCCCAGGCCGATTGCCCGCGCCTGCTGCTCTCGTTCGTGTCGACCTACCACGCCTATGCCACGCTGCACGAATGCGCCACGCCGGAGCAGCAGGAGCGTTACCTGCCGCGCATCCTCGAGGGCGAGACCTGGTGCCAGGGCTTCTCCGAGCCCAACGCCGGCTCGGACCTCGCCTCCCTGAAGTGCAAGGCCGAGCGCGTCTCGCGCCCGGACGGCGACGTCTATGTCGTCAACGGCCAGAAGATCTGGTCGACCATGGCCCAGTTCGCCGACAAGTGCCTGCTCTTGGTCCGCACCTCCAGCGACGGGCCCAAGCAGGCGGGCATCACCTACCTGCTGATGGACATGAAGGCGCCGGGCGTCTCGGTCCGTCCGATCCATCAGATCCAGGGCGACGAGGAGTTCGCCGAGATCTTCCTCGACAATGTCGAGATCCCGGTCAGCGAGCGTGTGGGTGAAGAAGGCGCCGGCTGGGCCGTGGCCAATGCTACCCTCGCCTCAGAGCGCGGCCTGACCTTGATGGAGCTGTCCTACCGCATGCGCGGCGCGGCCTGGCGCCTGGCCGAGCTGATCCGCGAGAACGGCAAGGAAGAAGACGCTGGCGTACTGCGTGATTTCGGCAAGCTGGTCACCGAACTCGACGTCGCCACGGCGATTGCCGACCAGTTCCTCGAGAACCGCATCGCCGGGATCGAGGGCGCCGGCGACGCCTCGATCGTCAAGAACACCTATGCCCGGGCGCTGCGCAATTACTCGCTGCTCGGGGTGCGGCTCGGCGGGCTCGACGAACAATACGTCAAGCCGATCACCTTCGGCGACCTCAACACCGGCAACTGGATGGCGGACTTCATGAACTCCTACGCCTGGACCATCGCCGGCGGCAGCGACGAAGTGCAGCGCAAGATCATCGCCGAGAAGATGCTCGGGATGCCCAAGGAACCGAAGGGGTGGGTGCTGTGATCGAACGTCAGGAACTCCACGACGCCGCTTCCAAGGCGTTTCCCGCCGACGCGCTGAAGCCGGATCGCGACGAGAGCTGGAAGCTCGTCACCGAGATGGGCTGGCTGATGCTGTCGCTGTCGGAAGAGGCCGGCGGCCTCGGCCTCGGGCGCGATTCCGCGGCGGCGATCCACTACGAGATGGGTAAGGCGCTTGCCACCGCGCCGCTGATCCCGGCCATGGCGACGGTCCAGGCGATCGGCGCGGCGACCGAGCTGGCCGACCAGGCCGGCTGGATCGAGCGGGTCACCACCGGCGAATTCGTCACCACCAACCTGCGCGCGGGCGACGTGACCGGAGACGGCGACAAGCTCAGCGGCACGCTGCCGGCAGTGCCCGACGCCGACATGGCGAGCCACGTGATGATCGCCAATCCCGGCCGCGCCGCGCTGGTGCCGCTGGACGCGCCGGGCGTGACCGTCACCGAAAAGCCGCTGTGGGACGAGAGCCGCCGCCTGTTCGACGTGACGCTGGACGGCTATTCGATCGATCCCGCGCTGGTCATGGCCACCGGCGACGCTGCCGAGGCGCTGACCCGCCGGCTCAAGGGCGAGATGATCTTCGCCCTCGCCGCGGATTCGCTGGGCGGGGCCAATACGATCCTCGATCTCACGGTCGAATACCTCAATACCCGCAAGCAGTTCGACCGCCCGCTCGGCATGTTCCAGGCGCTGCAGCACCGCTGCGCCGACCTCAAGGTGCTGATCGGCGCGGCCGAGGCGCTGCTGTGGTCGCGCTCGGTCCAGCCGCAGGCCGGCATGGCCGAGATCGGCGGGCTCAAGGCCCATGCCGCGGAGGTCTACCGCTGGGTCTGCGAGGAAGCGATCCAGCTCCACGGCGGCGTCGGCCTGACCGAGGAGATGTACGTCCATCTCTTCATGAAGCGCGCGAACCTCAACGTGCAGCTCGGCGGCGATGCCGACCTGTGGCGCGAGCTGGTCGGGCGCGAGGCGCTGGCGGCCTACGCCTGAGGCCGGCGTAGCGCGCGTGCTTCGACAAGCTCAGCATGAGCGGGCGTGGGTGCGCGCGGCGATCACCATGATCCGCCCAGCCTGAGCTCGTTGAAGCATGTCCTGAGCCTCGCCGAAGGGGCCGCGCGCAACCGGCAACCTACTCCACCCCGATCGCCAGGGCCCCGTCGCCCTCGTCGATCCTGACCGTCGCGCCGTCCGGGATCTCGCCGCCGAGCAGCTTCTCGGCCAGCGGGTCCTGCAGGTAGCGCTGGACCGCCCGCTTCAAGGGCCGCGCGCCGTAGACCGGATCGTAGCCGACGCGGCCCAGCCAGCGCTTGGCGGCCTCGGTGAGGTCGAGCGTGATCTTGCGGTCCTTGAGCAGCTTCGCGACGCGTTGCACCTGGATCTCCACGATCGGCCCCATGTGGTCCTGGCCGAGCCGGTGGAACAGGATGATCTCGTCCAACCGGTTGAGGAATTCGGGCCGGAAGTGCCCGCGCACGACCTCCATCACCTGCGGCTCGACGCTCTCGACGTCCTGGCCCTCCTCGAGGTTGGCCAGGTACTGGCTGCCCAGGTTCGAGGTCAGGATGATCAGCGTGTTGGTGAAGTCGACCTGCCGCCCCTGCCCGTCGGTCAGGCGCCCGTCGTCGAGCACCTGGAGCAGGACGTTGAACACGTCGGCGTGGGCCTTCTCGACCTCGTCGAACAGCACGACCTGGTAGGGCCGCCGCCGCACCGCCTCGGTCAGGACGCCGCCCTCGTCGTAGCCGACATAGCCCGGAGGCGCGCCGATCAGGCGGCTGACCGAGTGCTTCTCCATGAACTCCGACATGTCGATGCGGACCATCGCGTTGTCGTCGTCGAACAGGAAACCCGCCAAGGCTTTCGTCAGCTCGGTCTTGCCGACCCCGGTGGGGCCGAGGAACAGGAACGAGCCCAAGGGCCGGTTCGGGTCCTGGAGACCGGCGCGCGCCCTCCTGACCGCCTTCGACACCGCCTGGACCGCGTCGGTCTGCCCGATGACGCGCTTGCCGAGCGTCTCCTCCATCTTGAGCAGCTTCTCGCGCTCGCCCTCCATCATCCGGTCGACCGGGATGCCGGTCCAGCGGGCGACGACCGCGGCGATGTCCTCCGCGGTGACTTCCTCGCGCAGCAGCGCGGTGCCCGCCTGGCCTTCCGCCTCGGCGAGCTGCTTCTCAGCTCGGGGATGCGCCCGTAGGCCAACTCGCCCGCCTTGGCGAGGTCGCCGCCGCGCTGGGCCTGCTCCAGCTCCACGCGCGCGGCGTCGAGCTGCTCCTTGATCCTGCCCTCGGCGGCGATCTTGTCGCGCTCGTTCTGCCAGCGGGTCGTCAGTTCGGCCGACTGCTGCTCGAGGTTGGCCAGTTCCTCGCGCAGCGCGGCGAGCCGGTCCTTGGAGGGCTGGTCGCTCTCCTTGGCGAGGGCCAGCTCCTCGATCTTGAGCTGGATGATCCGGCGGTCGAGGTTCTCGATCTCCTCGGGCTTGGACTCGACCTCCATGCGGATGCGGCTGGCGGCCTCGTCCATCAGGTCGATCGCCTTGTCGG
>JASGGH010000096.1:0-9738 GCA_047605105.1 Novosphingobium sp.
CGCGGCACCAGCCCACTCCCCCGGCCCGACCACCCATAGTATATCCTGGCGGGTGGTCGGGCCGGGGGAGTGGGCTGGTGCCGCATCCCGCCGTCAGGCGGGACAAGCTACTGCCAGGGCCGCACCCCGCCCGGCTCGAGCCGCTCCATCATTTCCAGCCGCCGCGCCTGGCGTGATTCGAGCGCCAGGGTGAGGATCGGCTGGGGGGTGGCGACGAACTGGCGGGGCGACATGCCGAACAGCTCGGTGAACTCGCGGATCAGGTGGCTCTGGTCGTAGTAGCGCAGCAGCAGTTCCTCCGCTTCGGCCGGGTCGCCCACGCCGCGCAGGTAGCTCGCCATGTCGAGCGCGCGGGCGCGGCGGAGCATCTGCTTGGGCGCCATGCCGAAGTCGCGGCGCACGATCCGCTCCAGCTTGCGCTGGTCGATCCCGCACTCGCTCGCGAAGTCGGCGACGCTGACGGTCGGATCGACGAAGGCCAGCGCCTCGAACCGCTGGGTGATCGGATCGGGCTGCTCGCCGCCGGAGGCCTGGACGATCTGGCGGATCACGCCTTCGAGGATCTGCAGCCAGGCTTCCGGCTCGCTCTCGCGCTCGAGCATCTGGAGCACGGCTTCGCCGGGCAGGCCCATTTCCTCGCAGGGCACGACCCGGTCGAGGTAGTCCGCGGTCTTGGCCCGCCGCAGCGCGTGGCCGGTGCCGGGCCGCAGCGAGATGCCGACGCTGGTGAAGCTGCCGGTGACGGTTACCGGCATGCGCTTGGTCTGGGGGCCGAAGAACAACGCGGTGCGGTCTCCCGTGACCAGCCCGTCGGCGGTCTCGGCCGACCAGGCGCCGCGCAACTGGATGCGGAAGTTGGAGGAATCGCGCAGCAGCCCGCAGTGGAGGGTGTGGCCCTCGGGCAGGTCGACCACCGTCGCGTACAGCCGCGCGACCCACGGCGCGAGATCGGCCGCGGGTGCCCGGTTGTAGGATAGTGGCTGGCCCTGGCGGGTCGTGCCGCCGCGGGATGAAACCGCAGCATCGACCGCCGGCGTCGTCCGCCTCACAATTGCCCCCTGTCGAAGTCTCCGCTTCGTTTGAAGCGAACATCTCCTTCCCGATTATCGACCGATTTTCGGCAAAATGGAAGCAGCGCCCACTCGGTTTATCGCACAACCTTGACCGATCCGGAGCAATCGGGGCACAGCGCGGTGATGAAACTGGACGACGACATCGCCCTCGCCCTGCGCCTCGCCGATGCCGCGGGCGCGGCGATCCGCCCCTATTTCCGCAGCGATCTCCAGCCCGACCGCAAGGACGATGCGACCCCGGTGACCCTGGCCGACCGCGCCGCCGAAGAGGCGATGCGCCGCATCCTCAAGGCCGAGGTCCCGCGCGATACGATCATCGGCGAGGAATTCGGCTCCGAAGCCGGAACCTCGGGCCGGTCCTGGGTCCTCGACCCGATCGACGGCACCGCGGGGTTCCTCGCCGGCCGCGCGATGTTCGGCACGCTGATCGCCCTGGTGGTCGAAGGCTGGCCGGTGCTCGGCGTGATCGACCAGCCGATCGCGGGCGAACGCTGGGTCGGGGCGAGGGGGCGGCCGACCACGCTCAACGGCCGGCCGGTGCGCACCCGCGCCTGCCGCGAGCTGAGCGAGGCGACCCTGGCCACCACCGGCCCGCACTACTTCGACGACCACGAGGGCCAGCACTTCATGAGCCTCGCCGCCAGGACCGCGCACAAGCGGATGGTCATGGGCGGCGACTGCTACAACTACGCCATGCTCGCCTCGGGCCATCTCGACCTGGTCTGCGAGGCGGGGCTGAAGCTGCACGATTGGGCGGCGCTGGTTCCCGTGGTCGAAGGCGCGGGCGGGCTGATGTGCGACTGGAACGGCGAGCCGCTCCACACCGGCTCGGCCGGGCATGTCCTCGCGCTGGGCGATCCGGCGCGGCTGGAGGACGTCGTCGAAGCCCTGGCCTGTGGCCACTGAGCCACCGCTGCGGTTCTTCTTCTACGGCACGCTGATCGGCGGCGGGCCTCCGGCGGTTCGGCAGGCGCTGGGCAAGCTGCGCGACCTAGGCCCGGCGCGCGCCGCGGGGGCGGTCCATGCCATCCCCGATCCGGGCGGCTGGTATCCTGCGCTGGTCGCTGGCGAGGGCACGGTCGCGGGCCGTCTCTACGAAGCGACGCCCGATTTCGGCGAGGCCGACCTCGCCGCGCTGGATGCCTATGAGGAGTTCGATCCCGCCGACCCGGCCGGCTCGCCCTACCTGCGCGTTCCCATCGCGGAAGGCCTTCAGGCCTATCGCTTCAACCGGCCTTTGCCGCCGGACGCCCGCCCGATCCCCGACGGCGACTTTGCCGCCTGGATCGGGCGAGAGGGGCTGCGAGCCTTTCACAGCCCGTGAGCGGCAAAAACCATTTTCCTACACGGCCGGTCTTTGCCAGAGTCTTCGCAGTGCTCGGCGCCGCTCTTTGAACCGTGGAATTGCCTTTCCGTAGGATATTCTCTGTAGGATAAGTGTCACCCGGCCGCTATCCTGCAAGCCTTTGAAAATGGATGTTTCATCGGCGGACAACCGGGTGACGCATCGCCGATCTGTCACCCACTCAAGGCGCCGCGTCGAAGTTGATCGCGGCGATCTCCAGAATCTCCTGCCGGTCGTCCCGCAGCACATGGCCTGCCCGGATCGCGGCATCGAGCGCGGCGGTGAAGCGGCGCAGGTATTCGGCCTTGCCGCCCGGATAGAGCGTGGCGAGCTCGGCCCTGGTCAAGGGCTCGCCCGAGCCGGCGAGCATGCCGATGAACGACTTGGGATCGCCCTTGCCCGAGAGCCGCACGGTCGGCACGTCGGTCCAGGGGGTCCGCACGCCGCCCTGCGCGATGCCCTGCGCGTTGCGGACCAGCGCGGGCTCGCCGTCCTTGCCGCCGGGCGCGAGCTGCATCGGCCGGGTGCTGGCCGGAGCGCGGCCGGTGCGGACCCAGCTTTCCAGCGCGGCCAGCGCGGCCTGGGTGACGTAGTGGTGCGGCATGCCCGGGTTGAGCGCCACTGCCTCGGCGCCCATCGGCCCCTGCTTGGACGCTTGGAATACCTTGGCCAGCACTGCGCTGCCCTGCTTGCCCGAATCGATGAAGGCCCCGCCGAACATGTAGCTGTCGGCATGGGCGGTGCCGGCGACTTCCCAGACCCGCAGGCGGGCATCGTCGCGGCGGCGCGAGCCGTGGTAGCCTGAGAGCCGGGCCCCGGCGAGATCGGTCTCGGTGATGACCGTCAGCACCGGCACGCGCAGGTCGGGACGGAAGCGGACGTGGGGCGGCATGACCGCGGCCCCGCCCTCGCCGCCGCCCATCGGCACGCCGCTCAGCGAAGAAGCGCTGCCGAAGCGCGAGTGCACGAAGAACCCGTCGTAGACCCGCGCTAGACGGTCCACCGCATTGACGTAGGTGGTGAGGAAGGCCGCCGACTGGGATTCGCCGATAGCGATCACCCGCCTGGGCGCGAGGCTGCCGAGCAGGCCGCCCGAACCGGCGCTCTTCAGGGCGCGGCCGACCTGCGAGTAGATGTCGTAGGACCAGGCGTCGCCGGGATGGCTCAGCGATCCGTAGCGCGCGGCGTCGGCCTTCCTCAGCGCGCTGCCCTGGCCCATGATCCCGCCGCCGTCGATCCCGACCTTCTGGGCGGTGACCCCGACATAGGCGTAGCCCTTGCGGATCATTTCGCGGTGGGCGATCATCCAGTCCGCCGCGGCATCCTGTCCGGCGGTGACGTTGAGCCATTCGACCAGCACGGTCCCGTTGAACCTGGCCGGATCGCTCGGGCGGACCACCACGACGCGGGTCTTGAACGGAGCGGTGGCGGCGGGGCTCGCGTTCCACACGCCGTCGGCGGTGGGCGCGCCGGGCAGCGTGTAGGAGGTGGCCGTGCCGGAAAGGAAGGCCTCGCTCACCTGGTAGCCCAGCTCGGCGAGGTCGTAATTGGCGAGCATCAGGGTGGGCTTGCCGGGCACCGCCTCGATCGTCGGTGTCGCGCTTTGCGCCAGGGCGGGAACGGCGCCCAGAGCCAGCGCCGCCGCGCCGAGCATCAGACCAGCCGTCCGGTGAAGTAAACCATGCATGACATTCCTCCCGTTTTCGTTAGGGCGGAAGCTGGCCAGCGGGGGAGGGTTAGTCAATGTTCAAATTGTGTACTGCCCCTGCATGCCATTCAGCCTGCCGACAGACTGCCGGGCCTAGCGGCACGGCCTTCGCCCCCTCCAGCCTGCGGCACGTGCCATGATCTCACCGGTCTTCTTCGACAGCACGGGACGCCGGAGGAAGCTGGTCAAATGGCTGTTCGCCCTGACCCTGCTGGCCATCATCCTCAGTGCCGCGGTCTTCGCCGTCACCCTGGTCGAAGTGCCTGCCGCCTCGCCGCTGGCCTTCGGGCGCGAGCGCGAGCAGCCGCTGCCCTTCGTCACCCACGTTGCGGGCCTGCGCAACCGGCTGCACCGGGCGACCCCGGCAAAGGCTCCGGTTTCGGCCAAGCAGCTCAGGGTCGGCTTCTATGTCCCCTGGGACCCGGAAAGCGCCGCCTCGCTGCGAGCCCACAGCGACGATCTCGATCTCGTCGTGGCGGCGGGCGGTCAGGTCGATCCCGCCAACGGCCGGCTGATCGCCGCGCCCGATCCGGTACTCCAGTCGATCATCCGCACTCGGGCCCATCGCTGGCAGGTGCTCGGCATGGTGCAGAACCTGTCACACGATAAGTGGGACGGCGAAGGCATGGCGCAGGTGCTGCGCGATCCTCGCAAGACTGCGGCGCTGATCGACGGCACCCTGAACTGGGTCCGCAGCCAGGGCTGGCACGGCGCGGTCTTCGATATCGAGAACGTGCCCGCCGGCGCCCTGCCGGCCTACCGGGCGATGCTGACCCAGGCGCATGGCCGGTTCCAGAAGGCCGGCCTCACGCTTGCCGCGACGGTCCCGGTGGGCGAGCCCGGCTGGGACCTGCCGCAACTGGCCAGGGCGGTCGATAAGGTCATGGTCATGGACTACGACCTGCACTGGCAGGGCGGCGAGGCCGGGCCGATCGCTCCGCAGGACTGGTTCGTCCGGCAACTGGGCCTGGCCAGGGCTGCCATCCCGGCCGAGAAGCTCATCGTCGCGATCGGCAGCTACGGCTACGACTGGCACGACGGCACGGCCGATGCGCTGACCGTCAACGAGGCCTGGCTGGCGGCGCACGACAGCGGGGCGATGCCGGTGTTCGACCCGGCCAGCGGCAACAGCGGCTTCGCCTATTCCGACGAGGGCCGCAAGCACACCGTCTGGCTGATGGACGCCGCGACCAACTGGAACCAGCTCAACGCGCTGAAGGGCGTCGGCGGGGTCGCGCTGTGGCGGCTCGGCAGCGAGGACCCGGGCTTTTGGGAGGCGCTCGCCGCAGTGCGCGCGGGCCGCGCGCCGCAGTTGGAAAAGATCGCCCCGGCCCAGGGCACCGACGTCGAGGGCAGCGGTGAGATCCTGCGGATCGGCGCGGAGCCGACCGGCGGCCGGCGGACGATCACCTTCGCCCCCGACGGGACGATCTCGGGCCAGCGGCTCGACGTGCTGCCCACGCCCTATGTCGTCCAGCGCACCGGCGCGGCGGATACCAAGGCGATCGCCCTGACTTTCGACGACGGCCCCGACCCGGACTACACCCCCGCCATCCTCTCGGTCCTCGAAGCCAAGAAGGTGCCCGCGGCCTTCTTCGTGATCGGCGAGAACGCGCTCGACCACCCGGCGATCATGCGCCGCATGGCCGCCGGCGGCTTCGAGATCGGCAATCACTCCTATACCCACCCGAACCTCGCCGCGGTCTCGCCGTTCGGCACCGAGCTGGAGCTCAACGCCACCCAGCGGCTGATCGAGGCCTATACCGGCCGCTCGACCCGGTTGTTCCGCGCGCCCTATTTCGGCGACGCCGAGCCGAGCACCGCCGACGAACTCGGTCCGGCGCTGCTCGCCCAGCGGCGCGGCTACACGATCGTCGGCCTCCACGTGGACCCCGGCGACTGGCGCACGCCCGGCACCCAGGCGATCATCGACAAGACCCTGGCCCAGGTCCGCGCCGCCAGCGCCGAGCATAGCGCCAACATCGTGCTGCTTCACGACGGCGGCGGCCCCCGCGCCCAGACGCTGGCCGCGCTGCCGCAGATCATCGACCGGCTGCGCGCCGAGGGCTATCGCTTCGTCAGCGTGGGCGAGCTCGCCGGGCTCAGCCGCGATGCGGTGATGCCGCCGGTCACGGGCGCCGACCGACTTGCCGTGAGCGCCGACGTCGGGCTGTTCCTGATCCTGGCCGGGATCGACTACGTGCTGCGCTGGCTGTTCTTCTTCGCCATCGCGCTGGGTGTCGCCCGCGCCGTGCTGATGACCGCCTTGGCCCTGCTCGACCGCCAGGGCGGCCTGCGCGCGCGGGACGATGCGCCGCAGCCGCCGGTCACGGTGATCATTCCCGCCTACAACGAGGAGAAGGTCATCGTCGCCTCGGTCGCGCGGGCCCTGGCGAGCGACTATCCCGCGCTCGACCTGATCGTCGTCGACGACGGATCGCAGGACGCGACCAGCGCCCTGGTGCGCGAGCACTACGGCGCCGATCCGCGGGTCCGGCTGATGACCCTGGCCAACGGCGGCAAGGCGGCGGCGCTCAACCGCGCACTGGCCGCGGCGGACGGCGAGATCGTCATCGCGCTCGATGCCGATACGCATTTCCTGCCCGATACGATCGCGCGGCTGGTCCGCTGGTTCGCCGATCCCAGGATCGGCGCGGTCGCGGGCAATGCCCGGGTCGGCAACCGGATCAATCTGGTCACCCGCTGGCAGGCGATCGAATATGTCACCGCCCAGAACGTCGAGCGCCGCGCGCTCGATGCGCTCGGCGCGATTACCGTTGTGCCCGGCGCGGTCGGAGCCTGGCGCCGTGCCGCGCTCGATGCGGTGGGCGGCTATCCCGAGGATACCCTGGCCGAGGACCAGGACCTGACCATCGCGATCCAGCGCCGGGGCTGGCGCGTCGCCTACGACGTCACCGCGATCGCGCTGACCGAGGCGCCCGAGACCTTCCGCGCGCTCGGCAAGCAGCGCTATCGCTGGTCCTTCGGCACGCTGCAGTGCCTGTGGAAGCACCGCGCCGTGCTGAAGACCGGGCGGCCGCGCGGGCTCGCCTGGTTCGGCATGCCCCAGGCCTGGCTGTTCCAGATCGTCTTCACCGCGCTGTCGCCGCTGATCGACCTCGCCCTGCTGATCTCGATCGTCGGCACGGCGGTGCGGATCGGCCAGCACGGCTGGGAACAGACCCAGAGCGACGTGCTGCGCATGGGCGTCTACTGGGCGGTCTTCGTCTCGGTCGATCTCCTCGCCGGGTGGATCGCCTATCGGCTGGAGCCGCCCAATCACCAGGACCAGAAGCGCCAGCGCTTCCCGGCCCTGCTGATGATCCTTCAGCGCTTCGTCTATCGCCAGCTGATGTACGGCGTGGTCCTGCGCTCGATCGCGGCGGCCTTGCGCGGGCGTTCGGTCGGCTGGGGCAAGCTGGCGCGGACCGGCAGCGTGGAGGCGGGGCATGCCGCCTAAACGCTTGCCTTCTGCGCGCTTGCCCTCTAGGGGCCGCCACTTCGCCGACACGGATTCGATACCCGCCTGGCTAACTAGGGCTGCCATGGCTGGTTGACGCGTCGCTCAACAAGGAGACGAAAATGCCCAAGCTCAAGACGAAGAGCGGCGTGAAGAAGCGCTTCAAGCTCACCGCCACCGGCAAGATCAAGCATGGCGCGGTCGGCAAGCGCCACCGCCTGATCAGCCACAACGCCAAGTACATCCGCCAGCACCGCGGCACCGACGTGATCTCCGACGCTGATGCGAAGGTGATCAAGAAGTGGGCGCCCTACGGGCTTTGAGGGAGTACTGAGATATGGCACGCGTCAAGAGGGGTGTTACCACCCGCGCCAAGCACAAGAACATTCTGGAACAGGCCAAGGGCTACCGCGGCCGCCGGAAGAACACGATCCGGGTCGCTCGCCAGGCCGTCGAAAAGGCCGGGCAGTACGCCTACCGCGACCGCAAGGTGAAGAAGCGCAGCTTCCGCGCCCTGTGGATCCAGCGCATCAACGCCGCGGTTCGCGCCGAAGGCCTGACCTATTCGCAGTTCATCCACGGCGCGAAGCTCGCCGGCGTGACGCTGGACCGCAAGATCATGGCCGACCTGGCGATGAACGAAGGCGGCGTGTTCTCGGCGGTGATCGCCCAGGCCAAGGCGGCCTTGCCCGCCGCCTGATCGAGCCGGTCGAAAACGGAAAAGGGCGCGGAGGCCACGCCTTCGCGCCCTTTTTGTCGCCCGAAATTCGGTTGCCAAGGGTCCGGCAGGCCGCTTAAGTGGTTGCGAAAACTCCGCAGGGGCATTGGGAGTTGTCGGTGTCGCACAATTGCAAGGTGCAGGTGAGGTTTTACCCGCCGCCGCCAGAGCTGCAGACCTATTTCACCACATTCTATCTGGTGGACATCGCGGTGCCCGTGGGGACGCGGGCGATCGACCGGCTCCATCCCGAATGGGCCAACCTGCGCTTCTATTCCGGCGAGCTCCCGATCGCCGATTGCCCCGACGGCAGCCAGTTGACCGACACCGATTTCCCGGCGACGGGGCCCAGTTGCAAGGCCGTCCGGTTCGAAGTCGGGCCGGCGCGGATGTGGGGCGTGGGGCTGCTTCCGCTCGGCTGGGCGAAGTTCGTGCCCGCGCCGGCCGCGGACCTGGCCGATGCGGTGGTCGACGGCAACCGCCACCCCGCCTTCGCGCCCTTTGTCCCGCTGGCGGCGAACCTCTTCGGCCCGGTGCCGGACGAGGCGGGCGAACTGGCGCGAATCACGGCCTACTTCCGCGGGCGCTTGGCCGATCCGGTGGCCGACGAGGCCCGGATCAAGGCGATCCATGCCGCGCTGCTCGATCCGGAAATCGCCACCGTCTCGCGGCTGGTCGCCCAGACCGGGATCGGCCAGCGCACCGTCGAGCGGATCTGCGACCGTGCCTTCGGGTTCAGTCCGAAACTGCTGCTCCGCCGCCAGCGTTTCATGCGCAGCCTTGCCCAGTTCATGCTCGACCCCTCGCTCAAATGGATCGGGGCGATCGACGGGTCCTATCACGACCAGGCCCAGTTCGTGCGCGACTTCCGCCAGTTCATGGGCATGACCCCGCGCGAATATGCCGCGCTCGACAAGCCGGTGCTGAGCGCGGTCATGCACGAGCGCGCCCGCATCGCCGGAGAGGCCGTCCAGGCGCTGCACAGCCCGACCGGGCGCCATTGAAGCCGCCCCTATCGATTGCGATCCTTGCGCATCGCTCCTAAGGAGCGCGCCATGAGTGACATCGACAAGCTTGGCAGCGACGCGCAGGCCCGGATCGCGGCGGCGCAGGATCTCGACACGGTCGAAAGCCTGCGCGTCGAGTTTCTCGGCAAGCAGGGCTCGATCTCGGGCCTGCTCAAGACGCTCGGCAGGATGTCGCCCGAAGAGCGGCAGAGCGAAGGGCCGAAGATCCACGCGCTGCGCGAGGGCGTCACCGAGGCCCTGGCCGCGCGCAAGGCCGCGCTGGAGGGCGCCGCGCTCGAAGCGCGCCTCGCCGCCGAGACGATCGACCTGTCGCTGCCCGCACCGGAGACGCCGCGCGGCTCGGTCCACCCGGTCAGTCAGGTGATGGACGAGCTGGCCGAGATCTTCGCCGACATGGGCTTCTCGG
>JASGGH010000097.1:0-9456 GCA_047605105.1 Novosphingobium sp.
GTCGCGAGCAAGTTCGGACTCGACCTCGACCAGATCGCCGAGAAGAATCTCGACAAGGTGCGCGCGCTTCGCGCCGACAAGCGCGCAGGCGCCGGCGCGGGATTCCGAATTTCCCGATGTGGAAAGGCTGCCGCGGCAGATGACCGTTCGGTTAGTCGAGGAGCCCGGGTCGGGCACGCGACCGAAAGTCCGGATGACGATCAATGGCGAGGGTATTGGGGCGCTTCTTGGCGACAATGCCTATGATCCGGACGGCTATCGTTTCCACGACGTGTTCCACCTGACCTATGCGGCGATCCTTGGCTGGTCCCCGAATCTGCGGGCGTTCCTGAAGCGCAAACGCAAGAGCCAGCCGCTCCTCGACGAGGTGGAAGATGGTGGCCGCGCGCGGATCATCGAAGAAGGCGTGTCGGCTTTGGCGTTCGACTATGCGCGCAAGCACAGTTTCCTCGAAGGCGTCAGCGAGGTCGACTATGGGTTGCTGCGGACGATCCAGAGCATGACCTCGCACCTTGAGGTCGGCGAAGCCACCGCCGCCGATTGGGAGCGCGCGATCCTGGAAGGGTTCGCGGTCTGGCGCCAGATTCTCGCCAATAACGGCGGTGAAGTCTTGGTCGATCTCGACGCCAGAGCGATCAGCTACCTCGGCGCGCCCTGATCGGCGAGGCCGATCACGCTGGCGATCGCCATGTCCCCTTCATGGCTGGTGCTGATGAGCCATGAACTGATGCCGAGCATTTCGGCACGCTTCTGAGCCGCGCCGTGCAGGACGATTGTCGGTGCGCCGGAAGCGAGTGTGACGACTTCGATGCTGAGAAAGCCAACCCCGCCTGAGAAGCCCTTGCCGAGCGCTTTCATGACGGCTTCCTTGGCGGCGAGCCGCCCTGACAGGCGCGCAGCGCGATCGGTGCCGGTCCCAACAGTTTCCTGTTCGTGGGGCGTGAAGCATCTGGTCAGGAACTGATCGGTCGGGTCGGTGAGAAACCGCGCGGTGTGGGCGATATCGACCAGATCGATGCCATGCGCGATATATCATGCTGCTGGCTCGTTCAACGAGCGCTGGAGCGTTTCGATAGTCGCAAGGACGGCATCGAAATCGGGCACATCGCCGAAGATCATGCCGGCCATGGCGCCATAGTCACGGCGGAGGTCAGCGATCATCGTATTGGTTGGCATCAGGGAGAAGCTGCCCGGTTCGGCATGGGCGAGATCGAGGTCGCGACTATTGAAGAACATCCGGGCGTGGGCGACGCAGTCCCTGCCAAGCTCGGGGTTGGCGAGAGCTGAGGCACCCGTTCCGGCGGTCATCAATAATAGTGGCGCGAGACGCGCTGGCCACCGGCACGCAGAACCTGTCGGGCGTCGAACCAGCGGCGCAGGCCGTGGAGTATGACGATCTTGTCCCAGAAGGTACGTTCGGCATCGACGATGGTCACGTTGGAGACTGTCAGATCGAGGTCGGGCAGATCGTCGGCAAGATAAGGAATGACGCTGTGGCGAGCGTGAGGATCGAGGGCTGATTTTGCCCCGGATTCGATTTTGACGGCCTTGCGGATGTAACCATCGGACTCGCCGGTCGCGCTTGGATACCGGAGGAGAAGGCTTTGCGCGCTTTCATCGTCCTTATCGAGTTCGACCTTCGCGCCTGCCATGTCCTCGCCGACTGCATTTGTCAGTGTCGCTGAAAGCCGGGTGAGCAGATCTCCGCCGATAAAGGCCTCGCATGCCGTCTGATTGCATCGAGCTTGGCTTGCCGCTTCTTGCCGGACATCGCCGCCAGCGCTTCGACGCTTGCATCTTCACCGATGTCTTCGCGAAACACCGTGATGTCGATATCTTCGGAGAAGCGTTGAATCAGGCCGAAGCCCTTTGACAGAGACGTACCGCCTTTGAACAGGAAGCGCGGGCCGTGGGATGCCGGACCGTTGAATAGCGCGTCGAGGGTCCAGCAGACCCAGAAATCCTTCTCGATATTCTGGGCTGCGGTGCCGAGCCGTTGGCCGGCACCGATGAATAAGTCCCGTCGATCTGCCGCATCCGCAGCCAGAACCTGGGAATAGGCGGGGTTCATTGTCATGCTCGCTTGGTTTCCGGGGAATCAGCCGGCGTCGGCGGCATCGCATCGCGCAGGATGTGTTGCATCCAGAGCGGGAGCGTCAGCATGTCGGCGCGAAGGTCATCGACGATGTCGGCACCATGATCGGGATCGGCGAAGATGGTGCGCAGGCGTTTGGCAACGGCCGGATCGGTATCGCCGCCGGCGTCATGCAACCAATGCAAGGCCTGGACTATGCGCATGGCTGGTCGCCCGGCCCAATGAAGCCGGCTTGGCGCTGTGGTTTTGAAATCGATCTGCAGGTTTCCGAGCGTGACGGACTTGAGCCTTGCATCGGTATGGACAACTATGCGGGCCGGTACGGCATCGGAGAGGCCCAGATCATTGGCTGCGGTCACGCCATCGACAAGGATGCGGGCCTGGTCGCGGCGCGCCAGCGCATCGACGATGGCGCGCGGATCGGGATGCGTGGGTTTCCCCGTGAGGCGATTGAGGCCAGGCTTGTCGTATAGACCGCGGGTAATGCGGCGGATGTCTCCGTTGCGGGTTAAACGATGGAGCACCTGATCGACAGCATCGCGAGAGCCAAGGTCGAGAAAGTCCTGCGGCGTCCAGACTGACGGCACACTGCCGGAGTCCATTCGGTTCGATATGGCGCTTTTGAGATCGAGGCTTGGTCCGCGCATGCTGGTTCCTTTGTCAGAAGCGTGTATACGCATTTCTGACAAATATGGAAGATAGGATGGTGTCAGCAGGATTCTGGAGCGGGGAAACCTTCAAAGACTGTCTCAAAACGCTCGTCCCGCTTCTTGATCCTGATCGCGTCGATTGCTCAGCCTACACGCTGACTATGCGACTTACACTTACATCATATTGCTTTGAGGTATTCGATGGCGGCAGGGTGCGGCAAAGTGCAGCTCTAGTTGTGAGCTTTCAGGAGGTTGTTCATCCGGCCTGAACCGGGAAGACTGAGGTTGCACACTTCAGCGCCGGGGGACCGGATGAACATCCACAAGAATGCCCGAACCACTCCCTACAGTCGAGGCGAGATCGTCCGGCGCGTGCTGGTGCTGGGCGAGACACCCAGGGCGGTCGCGACCGCCCTGGGTGTCTCGCGGCGAACCATCGCCAAGTGGCTGGCGCGCTACCGCGCCGAAGGCGAAGCCGGCCTCGCCGATCGCAGTTCACGCCCGCATCGAATGCCCAGCGCCACATCCGCGGATGGGGTTGAGCAGATCATCGCCCTGCGCCGCCAGCGCATCACCGGCAAGCAGATCGCCACCATGCTTGCCCTGTCGCCCGCGACGGTCAGCAGGGTGCTGCGCAAGGCGCGGCTTTCCCGCATGCGCGACCTCTCGATCTCCGCGAACCCGTGCGCCGCTACGAACGCGCTCATCCCGGCGAACTCATCCACATCGACATCAAGAAGCGCGGTCGCGACACCATTGCTCGACGGACTGCCGCTGTCGTGCGGGCGCTCCCGTGGAGAACCTGGCCCATAGTGCATCCTTCCATTCCTGGCTGAATAATGCACCAGAAAATCCCGGGACCAAACATCTAGATGCAGTTTTAGGGTCTCCCTCGAGGAGCAACCCCTCCGACTTCATTCGGATACTGGCTATGGCGTATCGCAGCGGTTGTCACACGACATTCCATCATCGCGATCATCTCGTCTGGGCGTCGAAGTACCGGTTCAAGGTGCTGATCGGCGATGTGCGGCTCCGGGTGCGCGAGATCATCCGGCAGGTCTGCGACGAGATGGGTGTGACGATCGTCAATGGAGCCCTGTCGAAGGATCATGTCCACATGTTCATCGAGATACCGCCGCACGTCTCGGTCGCCGACTTCGTGCGCCGGGCAAAGCCTGTCCTGAGCCTGTCGAAGGGGGCGTTCGTCACGCAAAATCCAGCAGGAGTTCGAGCACATCCGCAAACGCTACTGGGGCCAGCGCTTCTGGCAACGCGGGACTTCTCGACCACATCCGGCAACATCATCATGCGCTATCTCGACCGACATACCCACAAGGACGGCTTCAGCCCCTCCACTTGATCCTACCGGCCTCCGGCCGGTCAGTCATTCAGCTCAGCGGCAACTTCAGCGTCGCGGTCAGCCCTTCGACCTTGCCGCCCGCGCCGTGGCGGTTAGTGATGGTCAGGCTGCCGCCGTGCTGCTCGGCGATGGCGCGGGCGAGGGTGAGGCCGAGGCCCGCCCCGCCGGTCTCGGTGTTGCGCGAAGGCTCGCCGCGCTTGAATGGTTCGAGCATGGTCGCGATCTGGTCGGGCGGGATGCCGGGGCCGTCGTCGTCGATGCGGATCACCGCGAGGCTGTCCTGGCGCGAGAGCGAAACGCGCGCCTGCTTGCCGTAGCGCAGGGCATTGCCGATCAGGTTGCGCACCGCGCGGCGCACCCAGGTCGAGCGCAGCGGCATGACGATCCGCTGGGTGTCGCCCAGCGCCGCGTTCTCGCCCATGTCCTCGTAGTCCTCGACGATCGAGGCGATCAGCGCGGAAAGCTCGGTCAGTTCCTTGGGGTCGCTCGACCGGCCGACCCGGGCCAGCGAGAGGATGTCGTCCAACGAGCGGACGATGTCCTCGATCGTCGCGGCCATCTTCAGTCGCTCGGTGTCGTCCTCGACCGACTCGATCCGCACCCGTAGCGCGGCCAGCGGCGTCTTGAGATCGTGGCCGATTGCGCCCAGCATCACGTCCTTCTCGTCGATCAGCCCGGCGATCCGGCTTTCCATCGCATTGTGCGCGATGATCAGCCGCTCGACGTCGCTGGGCCCCTGGGGCTGGAGCTGGCCGTCGAGGTCGCGAGTCGTCGCGAAGCGGTCGAGGCGGCCGGTCAGGGCGGCGAGCGGCCGGGTGATCCGCCGCAGGATCAGCGCGACTGCGCCGACCAGCACGAGGTAGGTCAGCAGGGTCTGGCCGAGCAGCGAGGTCGGCAGGCCGCCGTTGTCCTGCGGCACCAGGACCCGCGCCACCTGCCAGGTCGCCTCGCCGGGCCGGCGGATCGCCGCGACCAGGATATTCTGGTCGCGATCCAGCTTTTCGACGAGGTCCGGGCGGCGTGCCAGGCGGATGAGCGCGGCGCGATCGTCGGCCACCTTTCGCCGCGCGACCTGGACCTGATCGGTGACGATGTTCTGGTCGGCCAGCACCTTGCGCAGCTCGTCCTCGGCGCGGCGGTCGTGCTGATCGCTGGAGATCGCCGGATCGGCCACGCCTTCCAGGCGAAAGCCGCCGCCGCCTTCGATCGCGCGGCGCTGCCGCGGATAGGCGGTGGCGATTATCGCTTCGCCGCGCGATCCGAGCAGGAGGTGAAAGGCGGCGGCATGGATCAGCGCCAGGTCGCGGCGCTCGGACTGCGCGCGGTAGATCAGCACGGCATTGAGCGTCTGGGCCAGGAGCAGCGCGAGGCCGATCGCGAGGAGGACCTGGCCTTGTAGACTGCTCGGCCAGAGCCGACGCCGCTTGCCCATCAGGCGTCTTCGCCCGCGGCGCGGCGCACGTCGGCGGCGAGCATGTAGCCGCCGCCCCAGACGGTCTGGATCAGTTGCGGGTTGCGGCTGTCGACCTCGATCTTGCGGCGCAGGCGGCTGACCTGGTTGTCGACCGCGCGGTCGAACAGGTGCGCCTCGCGGCCCTGGACCATGTCGAGCAGTTGGTCGCGGTCGAGCACCTGGCGCGGGTGCTCGAGGAAGGCGAGCAGCAGGCGGAACTCGGCCGAGGAGATCGGCACGATCGCGCCTTCGGGATCGATCAGGCGGCGCTTGAGCGGATCGAGCCGCCACGAATCGAACAGGAAGTCCTCGTTCTCCTGGCGCTCGGCCGGCCCGCGCGAGGCGCGGCGCAGCACCGAGCGGATCCGCGCGACCAGCTCGCGCGGCTCGAACGGCTTCACCACGTAATCGTCGGCGCCGATCTCCAGCCCGACGATGCGGTCGGTCGCCTCGCCCTTGGCGGTCAGGAAGATCGTCGGAATCGCGCGGCTTTCGGTCATGTGCCGGCACAGCGACAGGCCGTCCTCGCCGGGCATCATGATGTCGAGCAGGGCGAGGTCGGGGGCCTCGTCGCGCAGGTGGTTGCGCGCGTCGGCGGCGCTGGCCGCCTGGGTGACGGAGAAGCCCTGGCGCGAGAGATATTCCGCCAGCGGCTCGCGCAGCGCGGCCTCGTCATCGACGAGCAGGAGCTTGATCGGTGCGGCATCAGTCATACGCAGGTCTTCCGCACCCATTCAGCGAAGTCTCCGGAAAGGAGGGGAAGGAAACCGCACGGCGGGGAGGGAGGGGGAAGGGGAACCATGACCGCGCGGCTTCCAGTCACGGTTCTACGCCCCGCCTGTCGCGGGAGTATGCCGGGCAGAGGGTATTTTGTCGCCATTTGTCGCAGTATCGCCGGGCCGTTCACACGGGAGAAACAATCCGCGGGCGGTGGTCGGTCCCCAGCCCCGCGGTGATGAACAGGGCCGTGGCCTCGCCGGTCACGTCGGCGGTATGCCAGACCCCGGCGGGATTGATCGCATATTGCCCGGCCCGGAGCAAAGTTTCCGTCGCCGCGCCGTCGGCCGTTTCCTGGATCAGGGTGATTTCCCCGGCGGTGCAGACCACCACTTCGTCGCCGGCGGGATGCATCTCCCAGGAGGTCCAGCTTTCGGAGAAGGCGTGCATCGACACCAGGCGCCCTTCGGCTCCGTCTCCGGCGTGCCGCTCGGCATAGGCCGCGTTCCATTCGAGCCCGGTGAACTCGGGCTCGGCAACCGCCCTGGCGCCGAGGCCGAGGTGGACCGGGCGGGTGCCCAGGCAAAGCGGTTCGGCCATCGCTCAGTTCCCCAACCTATCAGCCCAGCGCGACGGCGTTCATCTTGTTGCCGTCGGGATCGCGCCAGTAGGCGACGTAGTAGCCGTTGGCGCGCTCGCCCGGGGCGCCCTCGCAGGTGCCGCCGCCCGCCAGGGCCGCGGCGTGGAGCCGGTCGACGCTCGCCCGGTCCGGCGCGCCCAGCGTCGCCATCGTGCCGTTGCCGAAGGTCGCGGCCTTGCCGTCGAAGGGCAGGGTCACGGCGAAGCCCACGCCGCCGGCCGGATTGTTGTAGAAGATCGCCCGGTCGGTCTGGCTGGTGCGCGCGCAGCCGATTTCGGCGGTCAGGGCATCGTAGAACCGGCCGGCCTTGTCGAGGTCGTTGGTGCCGACGCACATGTTGATGAGCATTGCGGGTCCTCTCCCTATAGCGGCGCGCACTGTGCCGTGAGCCAGGCCAGCGCGCCAGCATCGAGTTGCGGGCCGATCACCTCCATCACCCGGGCGTGATAGGCGTTCCACCAGGCGCGCTCGTCGGCGTCGAGCAGCGCGGGCTCGACCAGTTCGCGGCCGATGGGCGCGAAGGTCAGCGTCTCGAAGCCGAGATATTGGCCCTCGGCCCCGGCGATCTCGCGCGGTTCGACCAGTTGCAGGTTCTCGATGCGGATGCCGTACTCGCCGGCCTTGTAGTAGCCCGGCTCGTTCGAGAGGATCATCCCGGCGAGCAGCTCCTGCCCGGTGCCGCCCTGACCGCCGGCGGCCTTGCCGATCCGCTGCGGGCCTTCGTGGACCGAGAGGAACGAGCCGACCCCGTGGCCGGTGCCGTGGGCGTAGTCGACCCCGGCCTGCCACAGGTGGAAGCGGGCCAAGCCGTCGAGCTGGTGCCCGGCCGTGCCCTTGGGGAAGACCGCGCGGGCGAGCGCGACATGGCCCTTGAGCACGCGGGTGAAGCGGTCCCTCAGTTCCGCGGGCGGCAAGTCCGGCCCGATCCAGACGGTGCGGGTAACGTCGGTCGTGCCGTCGGGGTACTGGCCGCCGCTATCGACCAGATAGGCCGAATTGGGCGGCAGCGTGCGGTTGGTCTCCTCGCTCACCCGGTAGTGGACGATCGCGCCGTTGGGGCCGCTGCCCGAGATCGTGTCGAACGAGAGGTCGCGCAGGTCGCCGCCCTCGCGGCGGAACTGGTGGAGGCGGTCGGCGGCGGAAATCTCGGTGACCTGACCGCCGGGTCCCTCGACCGAGAGCCAGTGCAGGAACCGGGTCAGCGCCGCGCCGTCGCGGGCCTGGGCGGCGCGGTGACCGGCCTGCTCGACCGGGTTCTTGACCGCCTTGGGCAGGACGGTGGGGTCGCGCTCCTCGACGATCTCGGCGCCCGCGTCCTTGAGCAGGCCGAACACCGCCTGGACGGCGCTCTCGGGATCGACCGCGACTTTCTTCCCGCTCAGGGCCTGCAAGGCGGGCATGAAGTCCTCGTCACTCGCGACCCGCACGGCATTGCCGAGATGGGCGCGCAGCTCGGGCGTGACCTTCTCGGGGGCGATGAACAGGTCGGCGGTGCCGTCGGCATGGGCGAGGACGAAGGACAGCGCCACGGGGGTGCGCTCGACATCGGTGCCGCGAATGTTGAGCAGCCAGGCGATCGAATCCAGCGCGGCGATCACCGCCGCGTCGAGCCCCTTGTCGGTCAGCCACTTGGCGACCGCGGTGCGCTTCTCCTCGCTGGAGACTCCCGCATGGGCGAGGCTGTGGACCTCGGCGGGGGCCAGCGAGGGCTGCGGCCGGTCGGCCCAGATCGCGTCGATCGGATTGCGCTCCACGGGCACCAGCGCGCCGCCCTTGGCCTCCAGCGCCTTGGCGGTGCGCTCGGCCCAGGCCTTGCCGTGGAGCCAGGGATCGAACCCGATCCGCGCGCCCTCGGGCGCATGTTCGCTCAGCCAGGCCGCGGGGCTGGTCTCGGGCACGCTCTCGTAGGCATAGAACCGCCCGTCGACCTGATCGCGGACCTGCAGGGTGTAGCGCCCGTCGACGAACATCGCCGCCTGATCCAGCAAGACCACCGCCGTCCCGGCCGAGCCGCCGAACCCGGTCAGCCAGGCGAGCCGCTGGGCATAGGCGCCGACATATTCGCTCATGTGCTCGTCGGAGATCGGCACGACGAAGCCGCTCAGCCCCTGGCGCTTCAGTTCCTCGCGCAGGGCGGCGAGACGGGCTTCATGAGTGTTCATCAGCATCTGGGTTCAGCGGTTCCGGTTGCAGGCATCATCGTGCAAACATAGATGCACCCAATGGCAAGTTCCACCAAGACCGTTCCCGCTCCTCCGCAAGCGGCCAAGCAGCCCCACAGCTTCACCCACCACGGCACCATCGTCGTCGACGACTACGCCTGGCTGCGCGATCCCGGCTATCCCGAGGTGACCGACAAGGCGGTGCTCGCGCACCTGGAGGCCGAGAACGCCTGGTTCGAGGCGCGGATGGCCGAGCGGCAGCCGCTGATCGACACGCTGTTCAAGGAGATGCGCGGGCGGATCAAGGAAGCCGACAAGTCGGTCCCGCAGAAGGACGGCGACTGGCTCTACTGGATCGAGTTCGAGGAAGGCGCCGAGT
>JASGGH010000098.1:0-9194 GCA_047605105.1 Novosphingobium sp.
CCTCCGTTCGTGTCGAGCGAAGTCGAGACACCGAGCACAGCCGTGCCTCGACTTCGCTCGACACGAACGGAGGGAGGCACCATATGCGGCCCTATGGAATTCCCCGCCAAGCCTTGGCCGACCGGCAAGTCCGAACAGCTCGAGCCCCTGGTCCGCCGCGTCCTGGCGCCGAACCCCTCGGCCTTCACCTTCACCGGCACCGAAAGCTACGTCGTCGGCGCGGGGGACGAGGTCGCGGTGATCGATCCGGGCCCCAACGAGCCCGAGCACATCCGCGCCCTGCTGGAAACGATCGGCGGCGCCCGGCTGACCGCGATCCTCTGCACCCATACCCACCGCGACCACTCCCCCGCCGCCGCGCCGCTGAGCCAGTTGACCGGCGCCGCGGTGATCGGCTGCGCCCCGCTCATGATCTCCGATAGCGGGCCCCGCTCCGACGCGCCGTTCGACCAGACCTATGCGCCCGGCCGCGTGCTCGCCGATGGCGAGAGCGTGACCGGGCCGGGCTGGACCCTGACCGCGGTCGCCACCCCGGGCCACACCTCGAACCACCTGTGCTTCGCGATCGAAGAGAGCGGCGCGCTGTTCACCGGGGACCACGTGATGGGCTGGTCGACCAGCGTCATCGCCCCGCCCGACGGCGACATGAGCGCTTATATGGCCAGCCTGCAGAAGCTCCACGACCGCAGCGACCGGGTATACTATCCCGCCCACGGCCCCCAGGTGGACAAGCCGCGGCAGCTTGTCCGCGGCATGATGGGCCACCGCCGCCAGCGCGAGCGGCAGATCACCCGGCTGCTCGAGGAGGGTGTCGGGATCGTCGAGGACATGGTCCCGCGAATGTACCAGGGCGTCGACCGCGCGCTGTGGCCGGCGGCTGGCCGCTCGGTCTTGGCCCATCTGATCGACCTGGAAAACCGCGGCACGGCCCGCCGCGACGGCGAGCGCTGGAGCCTTTTGGCCTAGTTGTCCCTCGCCGTTCGGGCCTCGCGGCGACGCCCCCCGGTTCGTCGAAGCCGCAGCAAGATCGCCGGGCACTGAACATTGGCGCTGCGCCGCCCCTTGGGTTAGGGAGACGGCAACCCCACATAAGGGGGCAGATAACAACCAGGACCTGCCGCGACCATGACCGACCAGCCGCTTAGCCTCGCCGGGCTCGACCTGCGCGCCGAGATCGACCGCCTGCGCAAGGAGCGCAACGCGGTGATCCTGGCGCATTACTACCAGAAGCCCGAGTTGCAGGACCTGGCGGACTTCGTCGGCGACAGCCTCGAACTGAGCCGCAAGGCCGCCGCGACCGACGCCGAGGTCATCGCCTTCTGCGGGGTCAAGTTCATGGCCGACACCGCCAAGATCCTCTCTCCGGAAAAGATCGTGGTCCTGCCCGACCTCGACGCGGGCTGCTCGCTGGAGGACTCCTGTCCGCCCGAGAAGTTCAAGGCCTTCCGCGAGGCGCACCCGGACCACATCGCCCTGACCTACATCAACTGCTCGACCGAGGTTAAGGCGCTCAGCGACGTGATCGTCACCTCGTCCAGCGCCGAGACGATCCTCCAGCAGATCCCGCGCGACCAGAAGATCATCTTCGGCCCCGACCGCCACCTCGGCGGCTACCTCAGCCGCAAGTTCGACCGCGAGATGCTGCTCTGGCCCGGCGTCTGCATCGTCCACGAGGCGTTCTCGGAAACCGAGCTGCTCAAGCTCAAGGCCCAGCACCCCGGTGCGCCGATCGCCGCCCACCCCGAATGCCCGCCGACCATCGTCGACCACGCCGACTACGTCGGCTCGACCAGCGGCATCCTCCAGTTCGCCAAGACCATGCCGGGCGACACCCTGATCGTCGCCACCGAGCCGCACATCATCCACCAGATGGCGCTCGCCATGCCGGAGAAGCAGTTCATCGGCGCCCCCGGCGCGGACGGCAACTGCAACTGCAACATCTGCCCCTACATGGCGCTCAACACGCTGGAGAAGCTCTACATCTCGCTGCGCGACTTGAGCCCGCGGATCGAGATCGAGGAAGGGCTGAGGCTCGCGGCGAAGAAGAGCCTGGACAAGATGCTGGAGATGGCCAGCGGGACGATCGGCCAGGGGGACCTGGGGGCGCGGTGAGCAATCGGTCGGTATCGGGATTACCTCCTACAAGGGCCTCTCCGATCCCGTCGTCGCGTCCGGGGTCTATCGCGCATACCAAGACGCAGCGCCGAATATGCCGAATATTGCGCCGGATCACCTCAACATCAGCCTTGCTTCGACAAAAATCGACATTTCCACGGAAGCCGATTTTGTGGATAATTGGCTGACGCTGATCCCTTATGAAGTCCTGGATCACCGAGGCGGAAAAGTCATCGAACGTGGCGAGTGCCGGATTGGCGCTGAGTGGCATAGACAGACTTCGCTCAGAGCTGATCGCCTACAACTTCGCCAAGCAGCTCAAGGCCTTGAAGTTCAGAACCCCATATGAGGCCATCAACGCGCTCTGGAAATCAAAGCCCGACGCATTTATCGTCAAACCCAGCCATCACATGCTGGGACCAAACACCTAAACGTTCTTACACAATAATCACCCAGTTCTCATCTTTATCATCTCGGGCGCGCCAGCTTCCTGCGCTTCCTTCGACCGGCCGCTGCGCGCTGTTGTCGTTACGGCTCAAGATCCCTGGTAACGGGTATGCTCGGGCCGGTGCCGCAACCGTTTCGGCGCAGCTTGAGCGGCAAAGACATGTTTCAGGTTGCGTTCAGCCGCCGGGGGCTTAGCCCCGTGGCATGCGCGCCCTGCTCAGACCGCTCGCCCGTGCCGTAACGGTTGCCGCCGCCTTGGCGCTGGCCGTCCAGGGCGCCGCGGCGCAGTCGATCCTGCGCGATGCCGAGACCGAGGCGCTGCTGCGCGACATGGCGGCGCCGCTGGTCGCCGCCGCGGGCCTCGAGACCAAGAACGTCGACATCGTCCTGGTCAACGATCCCTCGGTCAACGCCTTCGTCGCCGGCGGCCAGGCGGTCTACATCAACTCCGGCCTGATCAACGAGGCGGCGAGCGCCAACGAGGTCCAGGGCGTGATCGCCCACGAGCTCGGCCACATCACCGGCGGCCATGTGATCAACACCTCGGGCGGCCGGGAGGCCACCGGGATCAGCCTGCTCTCGCTGCTGCTGGCGGCCGGGGCCGCCGCCGCCGGCGGGGGCGAGGCGGCGATGGGCGTGCTGATGGCCGGGCAGCAGGCGGCCATGGGCAAGTACCTGGCCTTCAGCCGCGCTCAGGAATCGACCGCGGACGCGGCCGGCGCGCAGTTCCTCTCCAAGGCCGGGATCACCGGCAAGGGCTCGGTGAACTTCTTCAAGAAGCTTGAGAACATGGAGTTCCGCTACGGCCGCCGCGCGAACGATCCCGAGGCCGCGTTCTACAGCACGCATCCCATGTCGAGCGACCGCATCGCCACCCTGCAGGATACCTACGAGAAGGACCCAGCCTACAACAAGGCGCCCGATCCCGGCCTCGAAGCGCGGTTCCAGCGGGCCAAGGCGAAGCTCGCGGGCTATATCGCCGAGCCCGGCGACACCCTGCGGGCCTATCCTCCGAGCATGACCTCGGTGCCGGCGCGCTATGCCCGGGCCTATGCCTTCCACAAGCAGGGCTACATCGACAAGGCCATCGCCGAGACCGACGCGCTGATCGCCGAAGCGCCCAACGACCCCTATTTCCTCGAGCTGCGCGGCCAGGTCCTGCTCGAAGGCGGACGGCCCGGAGAAGCGCTCGGCGCGCTGCGCCGCGCGACCGAGCTGTCGGGCAACCAGCCGCTGATCGCCACGCTGTTCGGCCACGCCCTGATCGCCACCGAGGACAAGGACCACCTGGCCGAGGCCGAGCGGGTGCTCAAGACCGCGGTCGCGCGCGATCGGGAGAATCCCTTCGCCTGGTATCAGCTCGGCACGATCTATGCGGTCAAGGGCGACCTGCCGCGGGCCAAGCTCGCCAGCGCCGAGCAGCAGGTGCTGAGCGGACAGATGCCCCAGGCGCTGAGCAGCGCCGAAGCGGCCCAGGCCGACCTACCCCGCGGCTCGCCCGATTGGCTGCGGGCGCAGGATATTGCCTTCCAGGCGCGCGCCGCGGTTGAGCGCGGGCGGAAGAAACGTTAGGCCCCGCCCCATGACGCAGAATCGCACCATTTCGCTTACTTGGCCCATGCTCGTCGCCTTCGGAGTGATCGTCGCCGTCGTCGGCGCGCTCGGCGGCTGGCTGGCCTCGCGGGCGACGCTGGGCCAGGGCGTTCGCGACTATGTGATCAACCACCCCGACATCCTGCCGCTGGCGATGGAGAACCTGCGCAAGCAGGAAGACGCCAAGCAGCTCGCCGGAGTCCGCAAGGATGTCGAGAAACCCTTCCCCGGGGCCGTGCTCGGCAACCCCAATGGCAAGGTCGTGGTGGTCCAGTTCGCCGACTACGCCTGCGGCTATTGCAAGAAGAGCGTCGCCGATCTCGACGCGCTGATCGCCGAGAATCCGGAGATCAAGGTGGTGATGCGCGAACTGCCGATCCTTTCGCCGCAAAGCGCCGACGCCGCCAAGATGGCCCTCGCCGCGGGCGACCAGGGCAAGTACCCGGCCTTCCACAAGGCGATGTACGAGATCGGCAAGCCCGACGACCAGACCATCGAGGCCGCCGCCAAGGCCGCCGGGCTCGACCTCGAGCGTGCGCGCAAGTTCGCCGCCGATCCCCGGCTCGATGCCGAGATCGACAGGAACATGGCCTATGCGCGCCAGCTCGGCTTCCAGGGCACCCCGAGCTGGGTGATCGGCGAGCGCTTGCTGGCCGGGGCCGAGAGCAAGGACGTGCTGGCCAAGGCGGTCGCAGAGTTCAAGGCGCTCTAAGTGTTTGGTCCCGGCATGTGGTGGTGTAAATTTGACATCATCGCAGCGGCGCCGGACAGGTTTCTCGCGGCAGTCAGGCCTTCTCCAGCGTGCACTGCAGGGGGTGCTGGTTCTGGCGGGCGAAGTCCATCACCTGGTTCACCTTGGTCTCGGCGATCTCGTAGGGGAAGATTCCGCAGACGCCGACGCCTTTCTGGTGGACATGCAGCATCACCCGGGTGGCCTGCTCCAGGTCCATGTTGAAGAAGCGCTTGAGCGACATCACC
Organism: Novosphingobium sp.; assembly: GCA_047605105.1. Taxonomy (GTDB): domain Bacteria; phylum Pseudomonadota; class Alphaproteobacteria; order Sphingomonadales; family Sphingomonadaceae; genus Novosphingobium. The sequence goes on from JASGGH010000098.1 coordinate 5,134, forward strand.
ACGAATTCCATCGGGGTGTAATCGTCGTTCAGCATCAGCACCTTGAACTGGCTGGGCTTCTTGGGCTTGGCCCGCGTCTTGATGGCGGTGCCGACTTGGCCCTGGCCGCCGCCGCGATGGCCGTCGTCCTCCTCGCCCGCGCGCACGCGCTGGAGATCGGCTGGATCGGCAAGGTTTCGGCGAAAGGTCATAGGAGCAGAATATCGTATCACAGGGGCTGGGGACAAGAGGGCTCGGCAGCCTTGCCGGATGCGGCCTTATCACGGTCGAGCCGTTACGAAAATGCGAACGGGTCAGAAGCGCGAAGCTCCCGACCCGTCACAGACCCCCACCGGCAGCGCGGAGCGCCGCCGGAAGTCCAGGTGGAAAGTGGCTCAGGCCGCCTTCTTGACCTTCTCGACCACCAGGTTGACGCGGCCCGAGATCGGGGCGGCAACTTCGTTGGCCAGCTTGAGCACGGCTTCGCTGTTCTTCGAGGTGTTCGCGACGGCGATGTCGAAGTTGCGGCGCAGGAACTCGGCCTGGAGCTTGAAGAAATCGGCCGGCGACTTGACCGCGGCGAGCTCCTTGACCTCGGCGGTCAGGGTCTCGAAGGCCGACTTGCCGTCCTCGACGAAGGTCTTGCCGAGCGCTTGCACGCCGGCGGCCAGGATCTTGCCCGAAGCGGCGACGGCTTCGAGGTTGCCCTTGGTGAACTCGTTGTACTCGCCGAAGGTCGCGGCGCCCTTGTCGAAGGCTTCCTTGGCCTTGGCCTGGGCTTCGGTGACGGCGCCCTTGATCTTGGTGGTGAACTCGGTGGTATCCATCGTCTTGTCCTTGATCTGCTGGAACACTGATTTTTTGGTCATGGGCTTGGGGGCGGCCCCGCTTGCAGCCTTGGGGGCCGCGGCCTTCGGCTTGGCTGGAGCCTTGGCCTTGGGAGTGGTCAGAGCCTTCGGCTTCGCCGAGGCGGTCTTCTTGGAAACCGGCGGCTTGGCCTTGCGGCTGACGACCGCGGCCTTGAGTGCCGCGGGCTTGGCCTTGGCCGGCTTCGCCGTTGCCTTCTCGGCGGCGGGGGCCGGAGCCTTGGGCGCTTCCGGCACGACGGCGGTAGGCTTCGGCGCGCGCTTCGCCTTGGAGGGAAATTCGACTGCGAGCACCGGCTCGGGGGCGGGCGCGATCGCCGCGGGAGCAGGCTCGGCCGGCTTCGCGGCCACTGCCTCGGCGGCGGCGGCATAAGCTTTCTCGGCGGCGACTTCCGCCTCGATCTCGGTCTTCTCGGGCATAGATTCCTTGACCCTTGCTGGGCGGGCTCACAGGCTCGCCTATGTTGCAGTGCACAAATATATGCTGCACCCGAGAAGGTCAAGAGTTTATTGTGCAGTGCAGCATAAGTGTGGCGCCGTCCGCCTCGGTTCCGGTTCGCCGGGCGCGTCTCAGCGCATCCGGACGTAGCGTCCCGGCGCATCCTCGATCACGGAATCGTGCTTGCCGCCGGGCACGCGCTTGCCCTTTGCCGGAACCTGTTCGGTGCCCTGTTCGCGCAGCCATTCCAGCCAATAGGGCCACCAGCTGCCGGGGTGCTCCTGCGCTCCGGCGATGAACTCCTCGAGGCTCGCGGCCGGGGCGTCGTTGGTCCAGTACTGGTATTTGCCGGCCTTGGGCGGATTGACCACGCCGGCGATGTGGCCCGAGCCGGCGAGCACGAATTTCACCGGGCCGGAGAAGTGCTCGGTCGTGCGCCACACGCTTTCGGGCGGCGCGATGTGGTCCTCGCGCCCGGCCTGGATGAAGCTCGGCGTCTCGACCAGGCGCAGGTCGATCGGGGTGCCGTCGGCGCTCAGCGAATCCGGCACGATCAGGCGGTTGTCGCGGTAGAGGTCCTTCAGGTAGGCTTGGTGCCACTTGACCGGAAGGTTGGTGGTGTCGCCGTTCCAGTGCAGCAGGTCGAAGGCCGGATAGTCCTGCCCGAGCAGGTAGTTGTTGACCACGTAGTTCCAGATCAGGTCGTTGCCGCGCAGCAGGTTGAAGGTCGCCGCCATGTACCGCCCGTCGAGATAGCCGTCGGGGGATAGCTGCGCCATGGTCGCGATCTGCTGGTCGTCGATGAAGTTGCGCAGCTCGCCCGCCTTCTCGAAATCGACCTGGGCGGTGAAGAAGGTGGCGCTCCGGATCCGCTCGGCCTCGCCGCGCCGGGCCAGCACGGCCAGCGTCGCAGCCAGCGTCGTGCCCGCGACGCAGTAGCCGATCGCGTGGACCGCGGGCACGCCGAGCCGGTCGCGGATCGCGTCGACCGCCTCGATCTCGGCCCGGATGTAATCGTCCCAGACGATCTCGGCCATCGTGGCGTCGGCCGACTTCCACGAGACCATGAACACGGTGATGCCCTGCTCCGTCGCCCAGCGGACGAAGCTTTTCGCGGGGTTGAGGTCGAGGATGTAGAAGCGGTTGATCCACGGCGGGAAGACCACGAGCGGGACGGCCAGGACGTTCTCGGTGGTCGGGCTGTACTGGATCAGCTGGAACAGCGGCGATTCGTGAACCACCTTGCCCGGGGTCACCGCGATGTTCTCGCCCAGCTTGAAGGCGTCGGGGTCGGTGTGGGTCAACTGCCCGCGCTTCAGGTCCTGGATCAGGTGCTCCATGCCCTTGACCAGGCTTTCGCCCTTGGTCTGGATCGCGCGGTCGATGACGAGCGGGTTGGTCAGGGGGAAATGGTCGGGGCTCAGCGCCTCGATCAGGGTGCGCACGGCAAAGCGCAGTTGCTCGTGCTTGCCCGGCTCGATCCCGGTCAAGCCGTCGACCGCGCCGGTCATCTGCTCCGCCAGCATCAGGTAGGTCTGGTGCAGCACGGCATAGAGCGGCTGCTCGCGCCATTTCGGGTCGGCGAAGCGCTTGTCGTGCCGGGGCAGGGCGCTATCGCCGGACTGGCCCAGCAGGTTCCGCCACAGCGCGATGCCGTCTTCCCACATCCGCTGCTGCGACGCGGCCCAACTGCTCATCAAGGTCAGCCACTGCGCGGCGCCCGGCACCGCTCCGGACATCGCGGGATTCGCGCTCGCCTGCTGGCGCTGGAAATCCCCCCACATCGCCTGCAGCCGCTCGCCGACCGCGGCCCATTGCGCGGGGTCGACGGTATCCTTGGGAGCGCCGGCTCCGGCCGAGCCGAGCAGCGCCTGCAGCGCGTCGGTCTGGAGCTTCAGGATCTGCCCGAAAAAATCGGTGCCTTTCGTGCCGTCGTTCGGCGAATCGCCCATTGCCTGCTCCTCCGCTGGAGCCATGCTAGCGCGGGCGGCCCGCCAAGGCTATTTGCTCCGGTGCCTAATCTCGGGAGGGCGCCGCTGCAGCGGGTGACGCACCGGGCCGCGGGCAGGATCGCCGCGGCGGCCGCCTGGGCCTTCACCCGAGAGAGGCATCCTAAACGGGGGTAGCGGTCCGCGAACTATTCCCCGATAAGGGCGCCGGCTCGATTTTGGCCAAATCAGGAAAGGTCCACAGGAAAAGTCCCATGGAAGACGAGTTCTACCGCATCAAGCGCCTGCCGCCCTACGTCATCGCCGAAGTGAATGACATGCGAGCAGCCGCCCGAGCCGCGGGGCGGGACATCATCGACCTGGGAATGGGCAACCCCGATCTGCCGCCCCCGTCGCACATCGTCGAGAAGCTGCGCGAGGTTGCGCTGAAGCCCGACGCCCACGGCTATTCGGCTTCGGCGGGCATCCCCGGCGTGCGCAAGGCCCAGGCCAACTACTATGCCCGCCGCTTCGGCGTCGAGCTCGACCCGGACACCGAGGTCGTCATGACCATGGGCTCGAAGGAAGGCCTCGCCTCGATGGCGACGGCGATCACCGCGCCCGGCGACGTGGTGATGGCCCCGAACCCGAGCTATCCGATCCACACCTTCGGCTTCATCATCGCCGGGGCCACGATCCGCTCGGTCCCGACCACGCCCGACGAGAACTACTGGCGCTCGCTCGACCGCGCCATGGCCTTCACCGTGCCGCGGCCCTCGGTGCTGATCGTCAACTATCCGTCCAACCCGACGGCCGAGACGGTCGACCTCGCCTTCTACGAGCGGCTGG